>CAXTCI010000184.1:0-10854 GCA_964242325.1 uncultured Acetobacteraceae bacterium | reverse complement strand
ACCGAGGTCGAGGTGAAGGAGCGCAAGGACCGCGTTGACGACGCGCTGCACGCGACCCGCGCAGCCGTCGAGGAGGGCATCGTCCCGGGTGGCGGCGTCGCCCTGGCCCGCGCCTCGCTGATCCTTGCGACCCTGAAGCCGGAGAACGAGGACCAGAAGTTCGGCATCGAGATCGTCCGCAAGGCGGTGCAGACCCCGCTGCGCCAGATCGCCGAGAACGCCGGCGAGGACGGTGCGGTGATCGCCGGCAAGGTGCTGGAGAACAGCGACTACAACTTCGGCTTCGATGCGCAGACGGCGGAGTTCAAGGACATGGTCGGCGCCGGCATCATCGACCCGACCAAGGTCGTGCGGACGGCGTTGCAGGATGCGGCCTCGGTCGCCAGCCTGCTGATCACCACCGAGGCGATGATCGCCGAAAAGCCAGAGAAGAAGGCAGCCGGTGGCATGCCCGGCGGCGGCGGCGGCGGCATGGGCGGCATGGGCGACATGGATTTCTAAGCCCTTCCGGGGAGCTTCTGAAGTCCACGCTGGACATACGCCAAGCAACGGGGGGCGGATCGCAAGGTCCGCCCCTTCTTTGTTTCATGCCGATTGGTGCGGCACTGTGGCGCGCTGGTCGTGGGTTGCAGAAACAGTAACCCTGCCATCTCGTTGCAATTGACACCGGCTCGCCGTTCTGCGCCCATGCCAAATCAGTCGTGTTTTTGACTAGCCTTGCTGCGCCTCCGCCTGCGTCGGGTGCCCACAAGCCGTCTAAAGGCCCGATTGCTGAGCCGTCCGCACCGTTGCGGAGGGTGTGAGACGGAGAGTGACGCAGTTATGGCTACCGGCACCGTGAAATGGTTCAATGCCACCAAGGGCTTCGGCTTCATCATGCCGGGGGATGGCAGCAAGGATGTGTTTGTCCACATCACTGCGGTCCAGGCGGCCGGCCTGCGTGGGTTGGATGACGGCCAGAACCTGTCATTCGACGTGGTGCAGGAGCGCGGCAAGGCCGCGGCAACCAACCTTAAGCTTGCTTAACAATACACAAGCCGTCGTATTGTAGCGACGGTTCATGCCAACAGCGCGGCCGGGTCCGCGTGTCTAGGGAGAGAAGAGTATGGCTGTCGGCACCGTGAAGTGGTTCAACGCCACCAAGGGATTCGGGTTCATCATGCCGCAAGACGGCAGCAAGGACGTCTTCGTCCATATCACTGCCGTCCAGGCCGCCGGGCTGAATGGCCTGAACGATGGCCAGAAGGTCAGCTACGAAGTGGCGATGGAACGCGGCAAGGCAGCCGCGACCAATCTTAAGCTGGCATAGCGTACAGTTCCGCCGGGTGCCAATGCGGCAGCCCGGCGGAATGTTTCTTCAGCCGCCCGTCCAGGATGCGGCACTGAAACCTGCGGTGAGATTACCTTCACCACGGTTGATCGGCGTTGCCTTGGTAGCGCCGGCTTGCTGCATGATCCCAATCACCTGATCTGCTTGCGCCTGCGTCGTCGTGCGCACCGCAAGAATTAGTGTGCCTGCGGCACCACGTTGGTTGCGAGAGTTAACGCCGGCTTGGTCTGCTGCTTGTCCCGTCGCATTCGCCGCTGCTGCAGTGCCGGCGCCGATAGCGGCTGCGCCTCCAATGGCCAGTGCCGCCGCGCCGCCGGTCGCTAGGATCGCACCTGCTGCCGCAACTGCGCCGGCGTAACCGGCCATGCTGGTGCCAAGGGTCCGCAACTGAGCCTTGTCAGTGTCGTCTGTCGGGTTTTCGGCCCCCTCGGTGGGAGTGTTCGCTGCCTGGGCCTGCTGCTCGTCCGGCAGGCTGAAATCGGCACGGTCATAGCCGGCGAGCGTAAGTTGGGACAGCGCCTCCTGCATCATGTCGTCGTTCGGGAAAACGCCCTGTACCTCTGCGACGGAGGCTGCCAGGGCCGGACCCTGCTTGGTGCTGTCGGTCTCACTCATTGCCATGCTCCTTGGTGGCAGGCGGGCGCCGCGCCAACTGATCTAGCGGGCGGGATACGCCGTGGCCGTACATGGCGCAACGCGCCTGCGACCAGGCTGTTCCCACCGCTTGCTCCGGGCGGGACAGGCCGCCCATGATGTCCCATGTTTACCCGGCCCGAGCTTGATGCTGCCCATGCCCTGATCGGCGCCACGCTGGCGCCGACGCCTGCTATTGCCTGGCCGCTGCTGGCGGTTCGCGCGGGTGCCGAGGTGTGGGTGAAGCATGAGAACCACTTGCCGACCTGCGCCTTCAAGGTGCGAGGCGGGTTGGTGTTCATGGACGCGCACCAGCGCGGGGGCAGGGGCGGCATCGTCACCGCGACGCGCGGCAATCACGGGCAGTCGCTCGCCTTTGCCGGGCGCCGCGTCGGGGTGCCGGTGACGATCGTCGTGCCGCACGGCAACAGCCGCGAGAAGAACGCGGCCATGACGGGATATGGCGCCACGCTGATCGAGCACGGCGCCGACTTCGACGCCGCCCGCACCCATGCGGCGACGCTGGCTACGGAAAGGGGCCTTGCCTTCGTTCCCAGCTTCCATCCGGCCCTCGTGACCGGCGTTGCCACCTGGGCGTTGGAGCTTTTCACGACTATTCCGAAGCTGGACACGGTGTATGTGCCGATCGGCATGGGGTCCGGCATTTGCGGCGCCATCCTGGTGCGGGACATGCTTGGGCTGCAGACGGAGATCGTCGGCGTGCAGAGCTCGGGCGCCCCGGCCTATGCAAGGTCATTCCAGGAGGGCCGGCTGGTTACGCTGGACAGCGCCACGACCCATGCCGACGGCCTGGCCACCCGCGTCCCTAACCCGGAGGCGCTTGCGATCATCCAGGCCGGCGCTGCCCGCGTCATCACCGTCACCGACGACGAGGTCGCCGACGCCATACGTGCGTATTGGACCGACACGCATAACCTGGCGGAGGGCGCCGGCGCCGCACCGCTGGCTGGACTGATGCAGGAGCGGGAGCACATGGCAGGCCGGCGGGTCGGGCTGCCGCTGTGCGGTGGGAACATAGATTTGGCGCTGTTCCGGTCATGGGTGCTAGGAGCGTGATGGCGCGCCTGTTGAACGGACTGCGCTCCGGCGCCTGGCTCACCCGGCCTCGGCTTGTGGCGTACTCGCAATTGCTGCTCGCCGCCTATGTCATCCTGATCCTAGTAGGGTTGCTGACCGCGACGGGGCCGATGGACGCGCTGCGCAGGCCGCTTGGCACCGACTTCAGCCAGGTCTGGGCGGCCGGGATCAGCGTGCTGGCCGGGCACCCCGAGCAGCCTTTCGACCCGGCGCTGCACGCAGCAGCCCAACGGACGCTGTTCGCACCCGACACGCCGTTTTATGGCTGGCATTACCCCCCATACTTCCTGGCCGTTGCCGCATTGCTGGCTTTGCTGCCCTACATTCCCGCACTGCTGATATGGCAAGGCACGACCTTCGCGGTCTATCTGCTGGTAGTCCGGCGAATCCTGCCGCACCCATTGACTACGCTGGTGGCAGCGGCATTCCCGGCGGTGCTGGTCAATGTTGGGCATGGGCATAACGGGTTTCTCACGGCGTCGCTGCTGGGCGGCGGCCTACTGCTGCTGGACCGGCGGCCGGTGCTGGCAGGGGTTCTGCTGGGCTTATTGGTCTACAAGCCGCAGTTCGGCTTGGTGCTGCCGCTGGCACTGGTGGCCGGGCGGCGCTGGACGGCCATCGCCTCGGCAGCCGGAACGGTGGTGCTGTTGACGTTGGCCACCCTGGCGGCCTTCGGCGTGGAAACTTGGCGGGCGTTCCAATCGAGCCTTGCATTTACCAGGACGGTGGTCCTCGAAGAGGGCAACACCGGTTGGGAGAAGATCCAAAGCGCGTTCTCCGCCGCACGCGCTCTTGGGGCTGGCATCAGCACGGCCTACGCCATACAGGGCGTACTGACCGGCGCCGTAATGCTGGCACTGGCCTGGCTGTGGTATGGGCGGGCGGACATGCGGCTGAAGTCTGCCGCCCTGATAGGTGCGACGCTGCTGAGTACGCCATACGTGCTGGACTACGACATGGTTGTGCTCGGCCCGGCGCTGGCCTTTGCGGTGTCATGGGAGATGGCCCGTGGCGTCCGGCCATGGATGGCATCGTTGCTGGCTGCGGTCTGGGTTGCGCCGCTGCTGACGCGGACCATCGCCGCGGCTACACATGTCCCACTGGGACTGATTGTGATGGTGGCCTTCTTCGCAACCACGATACATGGTGCGATGCCCGCTCCCGCTCTGTCTGGGGTTAGGCCGTGAAACAGCTCCGCAGGGCGACGGGCGAAAAGAAGCGCAGGGGTCGCTGGGCATTGACGTCCAACCTTCCGGAAACTGGCGCAATGCCCACCGCGCAATTCCGGCTGGGCGCAGTCTGGCTCAAGGCATGGCGCACCAGTCTGGCTGACGCCGGGTTCGTCAGCTTGTGCGAGGCCGCGCGCCTCCTGACGTTCGCAGACAGTGTTTGCTCGGACCGTGACCCGGCCTTGCTGACCGGCGGGTAGGGATGCGCCGGATGTGGATCGCTTTGGTCGTGCTGGCCGTCGTCGTGCTTGGCCTAGGTCTGTGGCTCTACACGCCCGACAAATCACGCGGGGAGCTGGAGGCGCTCTACGCCGGGTCGCCCTCGCAGTTCGTCGAAGCCACAGGAATGCGGCTGCACGTCCGCGACACCGGGCCGCGGAATGCCCCTGCGCTGCTGCTGCTGCACGGCTTCGGCGCCAGTTTGCACACCTGGGACGCACTCGCGGCGCGGTTGGACGGCGAGTATCGCGTGATCCGGCTGGACCTGCCGGGCTTTGGCCTGACCGGTCCGGACCCTGGACGGGACTACTCGGACGCGCGCAGCCTTGCCGTGCTGATGGCGGTGATGGACCGGCTGGGAGTGGCACGGGCGGTGGTGGCCGGGCATTCAATGGGCGGGCGGATCGCCTGGACCCTGGCCGCATTGCATCCGGAACGGGTGGAGCGCCTAGTGCTGCTGGCGCCGGATGGCTTTGCCAGTCCGGGGTTCACCTACGGGACCGCGCCGAAAGTCCCGCTGCTGCTGCGGCTGCTGCCCTACGTGATGCCGACGTTCCTTTTACGCGCCAGCCTGGCACCGGCCTACGCCGATCCCGCGATGGTGACGGACGCGCTCGTCCGGCGTTACCGTGACATGCTGCTGGCGCCGGGCGTGCGCGGCGCGATCCTGGACCGGACGGCGCAGGCGGTGCTGGTGGACCCTGTCCCATTGCTGCGGCGTATTGCCACGCCGGTACTGCTGCTGTGGGGCAGGGAGGACCGGATGATCCCTGTACGGAACGCGGACGACTATCTGGCGGCGCTGCCGGATGCGCGGCTGATGACGTTTCCTGGGGTGGGGCATGTGCTGCATGAGGAAGCAGCGGATCAGACGGCTGATGCGATCCGCAAGTTCATAGGGCGTGCCGTCAATTGAGCCAGATGGCTGTTGCGGCGAGGTGGGTGGCGCCGAGGAAGTTTCGCGGTCTTGTCGCATTGGGTTGCGATGGCCCTGACTTGCGTCTTCACCTCGCCTTAACCTTTGCGTGGCTTGATGGAGGAAGGATCCCAAAAAAGGACCGTTCGATGCAGTTCTCGACGTCGCTGATCCACACCATCGCCTCGATGCGGCGCGCGACCGTCCCGCCACCCTGCATCGACACCTATCGGTTTCCGCCGCCAATCAGCTTCGGCCTGCACGACCCGCAGCGGGCGCTGAGCCTGATCGAGTTCGTCTCGGCCGAGGCCGCTGCCTTCGACGAGGTGGCTGCCGCTTGGGCCGATGATCATTCACGCGAGCTGATGCGCCTGCTCTACGCATTCCAGGCGCTGGGGCCAAACCATGTCCGCCTGCCGACCAACGCGTCACTCTACTGGCAGCAGTATGATGAGGCCGCGATGCTGCGTCGCGACGCCAGTCCATATCGTGTCGGCGGGCTCCCCCTGGACCGGTTCGGGCTGACGTATGCGAACGAGAAGATCGAGCTGTTCTGCCGTGTCGGTCACGTGGCCTTCACCTTCCTGCGCCGGCAATATGTACTTGAGCGCGACGGCATCTGGATCGGCCCACAACCCGGCGACGCGGTGATCGACGCCGGAGCCTGCGTTGGCGACACGGCGCTGGCCTTCGCCGCGGCTGTCGGCCCGGCCGGGCATGTTTACTCATTCGACCCGATGCAGGCACATATCGACATATTCACCGCCAACATGGCGCTTAACCCGCACCTCGCACTCCGCGTCGAGCTCGTGCGGGCGGCGCTGGATGACAGTTCCGGCAAGGCGGTGAATTTTGCCGACATGGGCGCTGCCTCGCGCCCGATGCAGTCCGGCGGCGAGCGGGCAGTCACCGTCTCCATCGATGATTTCGTCGCACAACGCGCGCTGGAGCGTGTGGATTTCATTAAGATGGACATCGAAGGTGGCGAGCTGCCGGCGCTGCTGGGCGCGGCGCGGACGATCAAACGCTTTCGTCCGACACTGGCTATCTCCGGCTATCACAAGGTCGAGGATATGATCGTGCTGCCAGGGCTCATTCGCGGCCTCGAGCCCAACTACAAACTCTACCTCGAGCACTACACAATCCATCAGGAAGAGACGGTCATCTTCGCCACCTGCCGCCCGGCGACGCCGCCCGTCCACTGATACGACTTTCCCCCGCCCATGTTGACACCCCCTGCCTGCCCGCCCACCCTGGATAAAAGACCATCCAGGAACCGCCCCCATGCCGCCCGATGCATCCCATGCCCCCCGCCGGCTCCGCAGCCGCCGCTGGTTCGATGAACCATCCGACCCCGGGATGACCGCGCTCTACCTTGAGCGCTACCTCAACTTCGGCTTGACTCGGCGGGAGCTGCAATCCGGCCGCCCCATCATCGGTATCGCCCAGACCGGCTCCGACCTATCTCCCTGCAACCGGCACTTGGTGGACCTCGCTAGCCGGGTCCGCGACGGCATACGCGACGCCGGCGGCGTGCCGCTGGAGTTCCCGATCCATCCAATCCAGGAAACCGGCAAGCGCCCGACGGCGGCGCTGGACCGCAACCTCGCCTACCTCAGCCTGGTCGAGGTCCTGCACGGCTACCCGCTCGACGGCGTCGTGCTGACCACCGGCTGTGACAAGACGACCCCGGCCTGTCTGATGGGCGCGGCCACCGTCAACCTCCCTGCCATCGTGCTGTCCGGCGGCCCCATGCTGGACGGCTGGTATGGCGGGCGCCTGTCCGGCTCCGGCACCATCGTCTGGGAAGCGCGCAAGCTGCTGGCCGAGGAGCGGATCAACTGGGAAGAGTTCATCGACATGGTCGCGGCATCGGCCGGGTCGGTCGGTCACTGCAACACCATGGGCACCGCGCTCAGCATGAACAGCCTGGCCGAGGCATTGGGCATGTCGCTGCCCGGTTGCGCTGCCATCCCTGGCCCGCACAAGGAGCGGGGCTGGATGGCCTACGAGACCGGCCGCCGCATCGTCGGCATGGTGCACGAGAACCTGCGCCCCTCCGACATCATGACCAAGGCCGCGTTCGAGAACGCCGTGGTGGCCGCTGCCGCCCTGGGCGCCAGCAGCAACTGCCCAATCAGCATGATCGCCATCGCCCGGCACATGGGCGTTGACCACACGCTGGACGATTGGCAGCGCCTGGGCGAGGGCATTCCGCTGCTCGCCGACGTGCAGCCGGCCGGGCGCGTGCTGGGCGAGGGCTTCTTCCGCGCCGGCGGCGTCCCCGCCGTGATGCGGGAACTGTTGGACGCCGGCAAGCTGCATTCCGACGTGATGACCTGCACCGGGCAGACGCTCGGCGAGAACCTGGCCAAGAAGCCGCCGGTGGACCACGAGGTCATCCGCCCCTATGCACACCCATTGAAGGAAAGTGCCGGCTTCGCCGTGCTATCTGGCAACCTGTTCGACGCCGCGGTGATGAAGTTGAGCGTCATAGACCCCGAGTTCCGCGACCGCTTCCTGGCCGACCCCGACCACCCCAACGTGTTCGAGGGCAAGGCCGTCGTGTTCGAAGGGCCGGAGGACTATCACGAGCGGATCGAGGACCCGGCCCTGGGCGTGGACGCCCACAGCATTCTGGTGATCCGCAACTGCGGCCCGGTTGGCTACCCCGGCGGCGCCGAAGTTGTGAATATGCAGCCTCCGGCCGCGTTGCTGAAGGCCGGCGTCCACACGCTGCCGACGATGGGCGATGGCCGCCAGTCCGGCACCAGCGGCAGCCCGAGCATCCTCAACGTCTCGCCCGAGGCCGCGGTCGGCGGCGGGCTGGCGTTGCTGCACTCGGGAGATAAGGTCCGCATAGACCTGAACAGCCGCAAGGTGGACGTGCTGCTGCCGCCGGGTGAGTTGGAAGCCCGCCGTGCTGCATGGCACAAGCCCGAGCTGAAGCATATGACTCCGTGGGAAGAAATTTCCCGCAGCATGGTCGGCCAGCACTCGACGGGCGCGTGCCTGGAGCCCGCGACGCTATACCTGAACATCATCGAGGAACGAGGCGAGTCCCGGAACAACCATTGACCGCCTTGAACCCGCCTGACGCAAGCTCCTGCGTCATCGCGAGGAACAACGCGACGCGGTAGGTCAGGTGCCGCCAGGAGGAAACACCGGTGCTGGTAGCATGGGGATCGCCACGCCGCACGCGGACCGCACCAACTGCGTAGACGAGCGGCATGGCAGCGGGCCAACACCGCCAGGGGTAGGAAGAAATCAGCATGGCCGGACGGCTGCAAGGCAAGACCGCGTTTATCACTGCCGCCGCTCAGGGCATTGGCCGCGCCACCGTGCTGGCCTATGCCGCGGAGGGCGCGCGGGTGATCGCCACCGACGTGAATGAGGCCGGGCTGGCGTCGCTGGCCGGCCCGGCAATTACCGTGCACCGGATGGATGCGACCGACGCCGACGACATCGTACGGGTGGCGGCGCAGGCAGGGGCCGTGGATGTGTTGTTCAACTGCGCCGGCTTCGTCCACCAGGGCACGGTGCTGGACGCAACGGAGGCGGAGTGGGACTTCGCCTTCACCCTGAACGTCCGCAGCATGTTCCGCACCATGCGCGCCTTCCTGCCAGGCATGGCGGAGCGCGGCGCCGGCTCCATCATCAACATGTCCAGCGCCGCCAGCAGCATCAAAGGGGCGCCCAACCGCTTCATCTACGGGGCCAGCAAGGCGGCGGTGATCGGCATGACCAAGTCGGTCGCATCCGACTTCGTGAAGCAGGGCGTGCGCTGCAACGCCATTTGCCCCGGCACCATTCAGACCCCAAGCCTGGACGACCGCATCGCCGCCAATGCTGCCGCCGCCGGGTCGCTGGAAGCGGCGCGGACCGGCTTCATCGCGCGGCAGGCGATGGGCCGACTGGGCACGCCGGAGGAGATCGCGGCGATGGCGGTCTACCTCGGCTCAGACGAAGCGCAGTTCATCACCGGCCAGACGTTCGTCATAGACGGCGGCTGGACCCTGTAGGAGAGAGCACCGTGAAGCTGATGCGTGTGGGCGCCCCCGGCGCCGAGCGTCCCGCCATGATGGGCGCCGACGGCAAGATCCGCGACCTCTCAGGCGTGGTGCGGGACTTTGACGCCGCGGTGCTGTCCCGCGCCGGGCTGGCGAAGCTGGCGGCGCTGGATCCAGCGGGCCTGCCGGTGGTGGAGCCGGGCGGGCGGATCGGGCCGCCGGTGCCGCGTCCCGTCAACTTCGTCTGCATTGGCCTGAACTACGCCGACCACGCCGCCGAGTCCGGGCTGCCGATCCCCAAGGAGCCCATCGTGTTCCTGAAGTCGCTCGGCGCCTACCAGGGTCCGGACGACGATGTCCATCGCCCACGTGGGTCCAAGAAGCTGGATTGGGAGGTGGAGTTGGGCATCATCATCGGGGAGCGCGCGAAGTATGTCCCCGAGCATGAGGCCATGCAGCACGTCGCTGGCTATTGCATCGTCAACGACGTCAGTGAACGGGAATTCCAAATTGAGCGCAGCGGCACCTGGGACAAGGGCAAGGGCTGCGACACCTTTGGCCCGACCGGCCCCTGGCTGGTGACGCAGGACGAGGTGCCGGACCCGCATGTGCTGGACCTGTGGATAGAGGTGGACGGCAAGCGCATGCAGGACGGGAACACGCGGACGATGATCTTCAACGTCCCGAAGATCGTCAGCTACGTCAGCCACTTCATGACGCTGCACCCCGGCGATGTGATCGCCACCGGCACGCCGCCTGGTGTGGGCATGGGCATCAAGCCGGAGCCAGTGTTCCTGCAGGATGGCCAGACGATGCGGCTGGGGATCAGCGGATTGGGCGAGCAAACCCAACGCGTGTTGGCGCATCAGTAACGCAGCAAGATGGTGACGTGGACAGGGAAGGTGCTGTACTGTCCTCCACCATCGGTCCCAGCCAGCACAGGAGCGGCAGCATGGAGATGAGCGCAGCCACCCAAGTCTTCCTCAGCGGCGTGCTGACCTTCGGGGTGCCGCTGGTATTGGCCGTTCGAGAACTGGTGGCCCTGCGGCGCCCGCCACGGGGCTCGTGGGGTGGAGATGAGCCGCGTGCGCCGACCCCGGTGCCACCACCGCCAGACCTGACGCCCGTGCATAAGCCGTTGCCGGACTGCTTGATCCCTAAGCCGATGGGCGATGTTGCGGCACGAAGGCGCGTGCTGGAATTAGTTTAGGCCTGAGACCGTGCTGCGGTTCGGGCTGCCGCAGGCCACATTCCTGCTACGCAAGGGCAAGCGGCCAGGGGTAATGCCGCTCGCGTTGAACCAGACCTGGGCGCTGGCTGATATGTGATCCTAGCCCGGTTTTGAGTTGGACCCAGGCGCGGCATGGCTGCCGTGCCTGCGCTGGAGCAATGATCGGCGGGGCGGCACCGGTGCATGGC
>CAXTCI010000183.1:0-10867 GCA_964242325.1 uncultured Acetobacteraceae bacterium | reverse complement strand
GAACGGCCCATGCTCCGGGCCATGCAGCTCCCAATCCTTTTCAGAACTTCGTCGCCGGCCTGATGGCCGTAGTGATCGTTGAACGCCTTGAAGGAATCAACGTCGAGCATCAGCAAGGCTATCGGGAACTCTTGGCGCACGGCCCGCCACCATTCCCGATCGAGCGCGGCTTCGAATACCCGCCGGTTGCCAAGACCGGTCATGGCATCGGTTGATGCCAAGGTGGACAGGCTTTCCGCCGCCGCACGCAGCGAAGCCTCGACCTCCTGTCGCCGCCGCAACTCTCGTCGAAACAGGAGGGACAGCGCCACCGTTGCAACGCAAAGCGTCACCAAGGCCGCCCCAATGGCCGCAGCTTTGCCCCGCCAGGCGGCAAGGATGTGGTCTGTCGACACATTGACGCTTACGACGAGCGGCAGTTTGCGAAAATGATGGCACGTATACAGACGGGTCACCTGGTCAATGGCAGCCTCATTGACGAAGTGACCGGTTCCGAGAACGTTGCAGTCCTGGAAGCTTTTCGCCGCCCCCAGGTCACGGTCTATGTCGCTTTCAGTCAGCGGGCTGCGCGCGATGATCCGGCCATCGTCACGAAACAGAGTGACCGAGCCATTCGGCCCGAGGTCAAGCTTCTCGAACATGCTTGAGAAAAGCTCAAGATACACTGTCCCGACCACGACGCCGCCGAAGCTACCGTCCGGCGCAAGCAACCGGCGGCTCAGCGTCACCACCCATCTGCCGGAAATCCTGCTGCGGAACGGCCGGCTGATGAACAACCCCAAATCTAACCGCTGCTGTTGAGCCTGGAAATACTCCCGGTCAGCGTAATTCTGGGGTGCCAAGCCCGGCGTGGATTTTTCGACGAGGTTGCCTTGGGCGTCCGTAACGGTGATCACGCCCAAATGGTCCGCTGTCGCCGCATTGTCGAACAGGGCGGCCTGCCGGACCTGCGGTGTAGTATCGTTGATGCCTGGAAGCGTGAGCACCTCTGCCACACCCTGAAGCGACAGGTCGAGGGTCAGAAAGTTGCGGGTGATGTCCTGTTCCAAGGCGGCGGCCAGGTTGTCAGACGCCTTTTCCGCCTGTCGCCAGGTGTCGTTGCGCAGGTCAACCAGGACGACGATCCCCAGCAGGAGCATTCCTCCGGCCAGAGAAATGCCTGCCGCCGTCAGCCAAGAAATACCCCAGTCTCGCCGAGCTGGTCTGGTGAGCGGCATGGCCTCATCCGCAATCCCTTGCACGCACCTGCCCCTGAAGTTCCGATCCCTCTACGATGATCCGTCAGTTATCTTGGTAATCCATTAACAGCCGTGAAGCCTGCCACTCAGGCGTCCCCGCCGCCCCAGCCACCGCCCCGAGAGCGTGGCTGGATCGGTTCACCTCCAGGCTGGACGCAAACCGATCCAACTTTTTTGCTCGCGGGCAGAGACTTGCAGGCTCAGCCCCGGTCGCCGCACATCCAGACATGACCGCAATCTGCTTCAGGCCCATCGCAGCCAGGACCCGGCGGATGCGCCGGCATCCCGGCCTGGCGAATCTGGTCTCAAGCGGGGGTCATCCACCCAAGTCGGACGGCGCGTCCGCGTCACCGCGACATGCACCCGACGCCGCTCCGACCCTGCCCGGCGTCAGTAGGTCGCCCGCCCCCCGGTGATGTCGAACACCGCACCCGTGCTGAACGAGCAATCCTCCGTCGCCAGCCAGCAGGCCAGCGCCGCAATCTCCGACACTTCGACGAACCGGGCCATCGGTATCTTCGACAGCATATAGTCGATCTGCGCCGGCGCCATCTGCTTGAACAGGTCGGTCTTGGCCGCAGCCGGAGTCACGCAGTTCACCAGCACGCCCTTGCCGGCCAGCTCCTTGCCCAACGACTTCGTCAGCGCGATCAGCCCGGCCTTGCTGGCGCTGTAATGCGAGGCGTTGGGGTTGCCCTCCTTGCCCGCGACGGAGGCGATGTTGACCACCCGGCCATAGCCGCGCGCCACCATCGCCGGCAGCACTGCCGCGCAGGCGAGGTACGGGCCAATCAGGTTCACCTCCAGCACGCGGCGCCACTCGGCGGTGGGCAGCTCCCAAGTGGGCGCATTGCCGCCGGTGATGCCGGCGTTGTTGACCAGGATGTCCAACGCGCCATGCCGGGCCAGGCTGGCGTCGGTGGCGGCGCGCACGGCGCCCTCGTCGGTCAGCTCGACCTGCTGGGTGCTGACGGCGCCATGCCGGGAAAGTTCGGCGGCCGTGGCATCCAGCGCGGCGGCATCCAGGTCCCACAACGCGACGGCGGCGCCGGATGCGAGCATACGCTCGGCGATGGCGCGGCCGATGCCCCGGGCGCCGCCGGTGATGACCGCTGTGCGGCCGTGCAGGTCCAGTTGGTTCATGGTGGTCCTCCCTGCCGGGAGACTACGGCGGGCGCCACCCTTGTCAAAACCGCTGCCCGCGGCCGTCCGCCCCTATCCCGCCCGCCGGCTCGCCCCCGGGTGGAAGTGCTCATAGATCCGCCGAGCCGTTTCCCGGTTGATCCCCGGCGCCGCTTCCAAGTCCGAAAGTCCCGCCGCCTTCACCCCGCGCGCACTGCCGAAGTGGTTCAGCAACGCCCGCTTGCGGGCGGCGCCGACGCCTTCCACCTCGTCCAGCTCGCTCGTCACCAGCGCCTTGCTGCGCCCGGCCCGGTGGGTGGTGATGGCGAATCGGTGCGTCTCGTCCCGCACGCGCTGCAAGTAATACAGCACGGGGTCCCGCGGCGGCAGTTGGAATGGCGACCGGCCGTCCATGTGGAACCACTCGCGCCCCGCATCCCGGTCCGGCCCCTTGGCGATGGCCACCACCGGAATTCCGTGCATCCCCAAATCCTGCATCACCCCGCGCACCGCCGACAACTGCCCGGCGCCCCCGTCAATCAGCAGCAGGTCCGGCAGCGCCGGCGCCTCCGCCCCGCCCTCATCGCTCGCCGCCTGCTCCTTCAGAGCGCGGCCAAACCGGCGTTCCAGCACTTCCCGCATCATGGCGAAGTCGTCGCCAGGTGCGATGGGACCGCGGATGGAATACTTGCGGTAGGCGTTCTTACGGAACCCTTCCGGCCCCGCCACCACCATCACCCCATAGGCCGCAGTCCCCATGATATGGCTATTGTCGTAGCATTCGATGCGGTCCGGCGTCGCCGGAAGGTTGAACAGCGCGGCAACTCCCTCCAGCAGCTTGGCTTGCCCGGCGGTCTCGGCCAGCTTGCGCTCCAGCGCCTCGCGCGCATTGGTTTCCGCATGCAGCACGACCGCGCGCTTCTCGCCGCGCGCCGGAACCGACAGCTCGACCTTGCGGCCGGCCTTGATCGCCAGCGCCTCGCCGACCAGCTCGGTTTCCGGGATCGCCATGTTCAGCAGCACCACCGCAGGCGGTGGCTTGTCGTCATAGAATTGCAGCACGAAGGCGGCCAGCACCTCGTCCACCTCCATCTCCCGCGCATGGGTCGGGAAGAACGCCCGGTTGCCGTTATTGCGCCCGCCGCGAATGAAGAACACCTGCACGCAGGTCTGCCCGCCGATCCCGTGCACCGCGATCACGTCCGCGTCGTTCAGGCTGGCCGGGTTGATGACCGCCGTCCCCTGCACGGCAGTCAGCCCCCGGATGCGGTCGCGTATCGCCGCGGCCCGCTCGAACTCCAGCGACTCCGCCGCCGCCTCCATCTCGCCGGCCAACTGCTTCTGCACCGCCCCCGCCTTGCCGCCCAGGAAGGCGCGGGCCTGCGCCACCAGCCCGGCGTAATCCTCCCGGCTGATCCGCTCGGTGCACGGCGCCGAGCACCGCTTGATCTGGTGCAGCAAACAGGGCCGGCTGCGATTGGCGAACACCGTATCCTGGCATGACCGCAGCAGGAACACCCGCTGCATGGCGTTTACCGTCTGATTGACCGACCAGACCGAGGCGAACGGCCCGTAGTAGCTGCCCTTGCGGGTCCGCGCCCCCCGGTGCTTGGCGATCTGCGGATAAGGATGGTCCTCCGTCAGCACCAGCCAGGGATACGTCTTGTCGTCGCGCAGGACGATGTTGAACCGCGGCTTCAGCCGCTTGATGAGGTTGGCCTCCAGCAGCAGCGCCTCGGCCTCGGTATGGGTCGTCACGATCTCCATCGTGACGGTCTCCGACACCATGCGGCGCAGGCGCTCGTTCAGCCGGCCGATCTGGGTATAGGAATAAACCCGCTTGCGCAGGCTCTTGGCCTTGCCGACGTAGAGCGCCTCGCCGCGCGCATCCAGCATCCGGTAAACGCCGGGGCTGAGCGGCATGGTTTGCAGCGCCTGCTCGATGGCTGCGACGCCTTTAAGGGCGGTGGGCACGGCAGCGGGAAGCGTAATGCCGCCGGGCTGCGCGCCCTGATGGTCCGTGCCGTGGTTCATGTCTGAGCCAGAGGGCATGTCTGAGCAGGATGGCATGTCTGAGCAAGATGGGGGCAGGGGGCCATGTGGCTCAAGGGCGTGTTGTCCCCACCATCCGATTCCATCCACCGAATCTGTGGATAACTCTGTGGACACACAGTGGGCGGAAGCAGCGGTTTGGCGGATTTCCGCCGTTCCCATTGACCTGCCCAGCTTTTGAGCAATGACTTCAACCCATTGTTTTCACTCAAAAGACCCTGGCGTCGAGTCCACTCTATGAGGCGAGACGCCCATGCCTCTGCAATCATTGGGAGTCAACCAATACCCGTGGACAAGTCAGCTCGCGTCATGCTCCTGTGGCTTCAAAGCCGCGCCCGCTCGACCGTCACCCCAGCCGAGCCAGCGTCCGGAAACACGTCCAGCTTCTCCACCCGCACCCGCGCCAGCCGCACCCGGGCATCAGCCAAGCAGGCCGCCGCGATGCGCTCGGCCAGGGTTTCCACCAGCTTGACGTGACCGGCACCGACCAGCCGGCGCACCGTGTCCGCCACCGTCTCATAGCTGACGACGCGGTCCAGCGTGTCGGCACCGTCGTCCGGTCCCTCGTCCACCGCCAGATCCACGTTGACCCGGATGCGCTGCGTCGCCCCGTGCTCGTGCGGATACCAGCCGATGCTGGCCTGCAGCAGCATGTCGTGCAGGAACACGTGCCGGATGCGCCGCCCCGAATCGGCGAGCGACCCGCTCATTCCTCGCCTCCCAGCCCGGCACCACCCCATTGCAGGTGCTGCCCGCCATCCAGCGCGATCATCTGCCCGGTCATCGCCGGCAGCGACAGGATTGCGAGCAGGGCACGCCCGACTTCCTCCGGGCTGGTCCCATGGCGCAGCGGAACCGAGGCGCACTGCCGGGCAAACGACTCCGGCGATTGCCGCTGGCTGGGCAGCGCCGGCCCGGGGCCGATGGCGTTGACGCGGATTCGTGGGGCAAGCGCAAGCGCCATCTGCCGGGTCAACGCCCACAGGGCCGCCTTGGACACGGTATAGGATACGAAGTGCGGCGTCAGCGACCACACCCGCTGGTCGAGCAGGTTGACCACGGCGCCCGCCGCGCCATCCGGCAGCGCGCGGGCCAAGGCCTGCATCAGCACGAACGGCGCCCGCAGGTTCGGCTCCATGTGCCGGTCCCAGCTTTCACGGGTGGCGTCGTCCCACTCGTCACGCTCGAACGCGCTGGCATTGTTGACCAGGATGCCGACGGGTCCGAGGAGCGCCGCGGCTGCCGGCAGCAAGGCCTGCACCGCGGCCTCGTCCGCCAGGTCCGCCTGCAGCACGGCCGCCCGGCCGCCGGCGCCCTGCACCTCCGCCGCCAGGGCATCGGCCGCGGCCCGGCTGTGGTTGCAGTGGACGGCGACGGCCAACCCGGCGCCCGCCAGCGCGAGCACCGCCGCGCGGCCCAGGCGCACGCCCCCCCCGGTAACGAGCGCAACGCGGGGCAGGGAGGGCAGCAGCAGGTCCATACCGGCTGCCTACAAGCCGGCGGCCAGGGCGTAAAGCGGGCCAATGCGCCATGCGTCCGGCAGGATGTTTCCGGCGGCGGTGTGCCTTTCCTGGCGGGAACGGCCCGGATCTGATATGAGATGCAGAACATCTCCGGAACGCGCCCGGCGTTCCCGTTCCGGACATACCCTCGCACCAGAGGCCGCTCCTGACGTCAAACGCCCTGTTCCGCATGCTCCGCTCGCACCGACGTTGGCCCGTCCGGGTCCACTTGCAGCTAATCGCGTTCGTGCTGGTGCTGCCGGGCCTGGCGTTCTCGGCTTTGCTGCTGCTGCGCCTGTCCGCCCTGGAGCGCACGCGCAGCCAGCAGGCAGCCGAGGCGGCGGCCGTCCGCACCGCCGATGCAGTGGACCGGGAACTGACGAACATACGCGCGGTCCTGCGCGTGCTCGCGACATCCCCCGCGCTGGCGGCGGCGGACATCCCGGCATTCGACCATCAGGCACGGGCCGTCGGGGCCACGATGGGGCTGAACGTCATCCTAACGGACCGGGACGGCCAGCAATACGTCAACTCCCGCAGCAAGCCCGGCACCCCGCTGCCCCGAACCAACGTGACCGACACCTTGCAGGAGGTGGTGGCAACCGGCCGTCCCGGGCTGTCGGACCTATACCTGGGTGCCCTGTCAGGCACGCCTGCCGTCGCGGTCCTGATGCCCGTGCCGGAGTACGCGCAGCCCGATTGGGTCCTGACCAGCAGCATGCAGCCGTCCCACCTGGCCCGGCTGCTGCAGGCGCAAGCCCTGCCGCCGGGCTGGGTCGTCGCCGTCTTAGACGGGCGCGGCACCATCATCGCGCGGTCGGTGGACCATGACCGCCTGGTCGGACGTCTAGCATCGGCCGATGCGATCAAGTACGCCACTGGGGAGCGTGGCGGCTGGGAAGGCACCTCCGTGGACGGTGCGGCGATCTTGGCGGCGTATGCCCGGATCGGCGACGCGGCCTGGCGTGTTGTGGTGAGCGTGCCGCTCAGGGTCGTGCGTGCTCCGTTCCGCGCCACCCTGGCCATCCTGACCGCGGCCGGGGCGGCAAGCCTCGCGCTGTCGCTGCTGCTGGCCTGGGGCCTGGGCCGGCAGATCGCCGGGCCGTTGCGGGCGCTGGCCATGGCCGGCCGCCGCATCGGCCAGGACGAGGCACCCTCCATGCCCGCGACGGGGATCACCGAGATGGACGCCCTGGCCGGGACCCTGGCCGCCGCCTCGTCCGACCTGCTGGCCCGCACGGACGCCGTGATGGCCGAGCGGGCGCGCTTGGCCGCCATCATAGACACCGTGCCGGTTGGCCTGGTGATCGCGGCGGCGGACGGCCGCATCCTGTCGGGCAATGCCCAGGTCGAGCGCATATTCCGCCTTCCCGCACTGGTGGGAGGCGCGGTTGGCGAACATGACGGCTCCGTGGCCTTCCACCGGGATGGCCGCCGGGTGCAGATAGCGGACTACCCGCTGCGCCGCGTGCTCCGCGGCGAGGACCGGGCGGAGCTGACCTGCCACCACCAGCGCGGCGATGGCACGCGGTTGTGGGTCAGCCTGGTCGCAGCCCCGATCCGTCCGGCGCCGGGCGCGCCCTTGGCCGGCGTCGTCGTCGCCATCCTCGACATCGACGAGGTGGTCCGCGCCCGCGAAGCCAAGGCGCAGTTCGCCGAAACCTTGCAAGCGCAGGTCGCCGAGCGCACCGCCGCGTTGCGGCGGGCCAACCAGCGCCTGCGTGATGAGATGTCGGCACGAGCCGCAGCGGAGGAGCAGCTCCGCCAATCCCAGAAAATGGAGTCGGTGGGACGCCTGACCGGCGGCATCGCGCATGATTTCAACAACCTGCTCACCGTCGTCATCGGCAGCCTGGACCTCCTGACCCGGCGCATCACCGAGCCGAAGCACCGCCGCCTCGTGGACAACGCCATGGACGGCGCGACCCGGGCGGCGACTCTCACGGCGCGGCTGCTCGCCTTCTCCCGGCAGCAGCCGCTGCAGCCGCAGGCGCTGGACGTGAACCGGCTGGTGGATGGCATGGGCAACCTGCTGCACCGCATCCTGGGCGAGACCATCCAGGTTGAAACCCACCTGGCGCCGGACGCCTGGCCGGTGCACGCCGACCCGAACCAGTTGGAAAGCGCGCTGCTGAACCTGGCGGTGAACGCCCGGGATGCCATGGCGCAGGAGAACGGCCGCACCGGCCGCCGCCTGACGATCATCACGACCAACCGCGTACTGGCGCCCGGCGCCCCGCCGCCCGACACCCTGCCGCCCGACACCTTGCCCGGCGAATATGCGGAGATCGCGATGGCCGACACCGGCACCGGCATGACCCCGGAAATCGTGGCCCAGGTGTTCGAGCCATTCTTCACCACCAAGCCGCAGGGGCAGGGCACCGGGCTGGGGCTGTCCCAAGTGCACGGCTTCGTCAAGCAGTCCGGCGGCAGCATCGTCGTGGACACCGCGCCTGGCCAGGGCACGACGATGCGGGTGCTGCTGCCACGGCTGCGGGAGCCTGCCGACATCGGCACCCCACCCCCGGAGCCGCCCGCCCTGCCAAGGGCTGCGGGAGAAACCATACTGGTCGTGGAAGACGAGGCCGGCGTGCGCAGCTTCACGACCGAGGCGCTGCGCGAACTGGGCTACGTCGTCATCGGCGGCGCCACGGCGGCCGAGGGGATGCGGCTGCTGCAGGCGCATCCAGAGGTTTCGCTGCTGTTCACCGACATCGTGCTGCCAGACGAGAGCGGGCGCCTGCTCGCGTCGCGTGCCCAGCACCACCGTCCCAGGCTGAAGGTGCTGTTCACCACCGGCTATGCGAGGGACGCCATGCCAGACCCAGAAGCAGAACTGCCGCCCCTAGACCTGATAGCCAAGCCGTTCACCGTAGCCGCGCTAGGAAAGAAGATCAGCGCAGCGCTAGACAGCGCTCCTTCTCCCTCTCCCTCCGGGAGAGGGCCGGGGTGAGGGGGCCTTGGCTGCGGAGCGGGGCGCGTCGGCTTCACCAACACACGGGGCTCCCCGTCAAATGGTGCAGCGCCTCAAGCCCTCTCACCCCAACCCTCTCCCAAAGGGAAAGAAAGCAGGCAGCTACCGCCCCCGCCGCCGGCCCTTCTTGACCTTATCCGGGTCCCACCCGCCCCCTCCAGGCCCCAGCGGCTCAGGCGTAGTATCCTTCTTCCGCGCGCCAAAGGCGGCGCTGCTGGCCGGCGGCGGCGGCAACCCAAGATCCAGCGCCTCCAGCCGGCGTATCTCATCGCGCAGCCGTGCCGCCGTCTCGAACTCCAGGTCGGCCGCCGCCGCCCGCATCTTCTTCTCCATGTCGGCAATCGCCGTCTTAAGGTCCTTGCCAACGAAGTCGGTAACGCCCGCGTCCTTGACCGGCGCCACCGTCACGTAGTCCTGCTCGAACACCGATTGCAGCGCCTCGCCGATGTGGCTACGTACGCTGGTAGGGGTGATGCCGTTGGCCTCGTTCCAGGCGCCCTGCTTGGTACGTCGGCGATCCGTCTCTTCAATGGCCGCGCGCAGGCTGCGGGTCATCACATCGGCATACAGGATCACCTGGCCGTCCACGTTGCGCGCGGCCCGGCCAATGGTCTGGATAAGCGAGGTCTGGCTGCGCAGGAACCCCTCCTTATCCGCATCCAGGATCGCCACCAGCGCGCATTCCGGGATATCCAACCCCTCGCGCAGCAGGTTGATCCCCACCAGCACATCAAACACCCCCAACCGCAGGTCGCGAATAATCTCGATCCGCTCCAACGTGTCCACGTCGGAGTGGAGATAACGGACCTTAATGCCGTTCTCGGTCATATATTCCGTCAGGTCCTCCGCCATGCGCTTGGTCAGCGTCGTGACCAGGATGCGCCCGCCACGCCCGATGACGATGCGCGCCTCGGCCAGCAGGTCGTCCACCTGGCGCTCGACCGGGCGGATTTCCGTCACCGGGTCAATCAGCCCGGTGGGCCGGATGACCTGCTCGGCAAACACGCCGCCCGTGCGCTCCATCTCCCAGGCGCCTGGCGTCGCGCTGACGAACACCGTCTGCGGCCGGAAGCTGTCCCATTCCTCAAACCGCAGCGGCCGGTTGTCGAGACACGAAGGCAAGCGGAAGCCGAACTCCGACAGCGTGCCCTTGCGCGCCGCGTCGCCGCGCGCCATGCCGCCGATCTGCGGAACGGTGACATGGCTCTCGTCCACGATCAGTAGGGCGTTGTCCGGCAGGTATTCAAACAGGGTCGGCGGCGGTTCGCCAGGGTTGCGCCCGGACAAATAGCGCGAATAGTTCTCAATGCTTTTGCAGGACCCCGTGGTTTCCATCATCTCGATGTCGAAGGTGCAGCGCTGCTGGATGCGCTCGGCCTCCAGCAGGCGTCCGTTGGCGGTGAACTCGGCGATGCGGTGCTGCAGCTCGACCTTGATGTCCTTGATCGCCTGCTGCAGCGTCGGCCGCGGCGTCACGTAGTGGCTGTTGGCGTAGATGTGGAACTCCTCCGGCGTCGCAGTCACGTCGCCGGTCAGCGGGTCGAACTCGCGCAACGACTCGATCTCGTCGCCGAACAGGCTGACGCGCCAGGCCCGGTCCTCCAGGTGGGAGGGCCACACGTCCACCGTCTCGCCGCGCAGGCGGAAGGTGCCGCGCTGGAAGCCGGCGTCGTTGCGGCGATATTGCAGTTCCACCAGCGCCCGGGCCAGGGTGTCGCGGTCTATGCGCCCCCCAACCTCCAGCTTGACCACCATGCGGCCATAGGTCTCGACCGAGCCGATACCGTAGATGCACGACACCGACGCGACGATGACGACGTCGTTGCGTTCCAGCAGCGCCTGGGTGGCGCTGTGGCGCATCCGGTCGATCGCCTCGTTGATCTGGCTGTCCTTCTCTATGTAGGTGTCGGTGCGGGGAACGTAGGCCTCGGGCTGGTAGTAGTCGTAGTAGGAGACGAAGTACTCGACGGCGTTGTCGG
>CAXTCI010000182.1:0-10897 GCA_964242325.1 uncultured Acetobacteraceae bacterium | reverse complement strand
GGCAAGGGCGGCATCGGCAAGAGCACCACCAGCAGCAACCTGTCGGCGGCGTTCAGCCACCTCGGCAAGCGCGTGCTGCAGATCGGCTGCGACCCCAAGCACGACAGCACCTTCACCCTGACCAAGCAGTTGCTGCCAACGGTGATCGACGTGCTGGAAGGGGTGAACTTCCATTCGGAGGAGCTGCGGGTCGAGGACTTCGTGTTCCCCGGCTACAACGGCGTGATGTGCGTTGAGGCCGGCGGCCCGCCGGCGGGCACCGGCTGCGGCGGTTACGTCGTCGGCCAGACGGTGAAGCTGCTGAAGGAGCATCACCTGCTCGAAGAAACCGACGTGGTGATCTTCGACGTGCTGGGCGACGTGGTATGCGGCGGCTTCGCCAGCCCGTTGCAGCACGCGGGGCGGGCGGTGGTGGTGGCCGCCAACGATTTCGACAGCATCTTCGCCCTGAACCGCATCGTCGCCGCGATCCAGGCCAAGGCCAAGAACTACGACGTGCGGCTAGGCGGGGTGATCGTGAACCGCAGCGCCGCGACCGACCAGGTGGACCGCTACAACGCGGCGACCGGCCTGCGCTCGCTGGCGCACTTCCCGGACCTGGACGCCATACGCCGCAGCCGCCTGAAGAAATGCACCCTGTTCGAGATGGAGTCCTCGCCGGAGCTGGAGGCCGTCAAGCTCGAATACATGCGCCTGGCCGCGCAGCTCTGGGCCGGAACGGAGCCCCTGCTGGGCGCCCCGTTGCGCGACCGCGAAATCTTCGACCTACTAGGATACGACTAATGGCTGCTTCCTTCTCCCTCTCCCTCCGGGAGAGGGCCGGGGTGAGGGGGCGGGCAAGCGCGCTGCCGTCCGATTCGCGACCCTGTGCTGACCGTGCTGCCAGCGCCCCGCTCCGCAGCCAAGACCCCCTCACCCCGACCCTCTCCCGGAGGGAGACGGAGCAGGCAGCGGGACGGAGCCGGTAATGACCACCGCATCGTACCTAGCTCGCCGCGGCCAATTAGAGGCCTACTTCGACCGCACAGCCGCCGCCGCCTGGGCGCGCCTGACCTCGGACGCGCCGGTCAGCGGCATACGCGCCACCGTCCGGGCCGGCCGGGACCGTATGCGTACAACCCTGCTATCCCTGCTGCCGCCGGACCTGCACGGCCGCCGGCTGCTGGACGCCGGTTGCGGCACTGGCGCGCTGGCAGTCGAGGCGGCGCGCCGCGGCGCCGAAGTCGTCGCCATAGACCTATCCCCGACCCTAGTAGGCGTAGCGCGTGACCGGACACCAAAGGGCCTGCAAATAGACTGGCGCAGCGGCGACATGACCGACCCGGCCCTGGGCCGCTTCGACCACGTCGTAGGGATGGACAGCCTGATCCACTACCGCGCCCCCGACATGGCCCGCGTCGCCGCGCAGCTTGCGGCCCTGGCAGACACCTCGGTGCTGTTCACCTTCGCGCCGCGCACCCCGTTGCTGACGGTGATGCACGCCGCCGGCCGGCTATTCCCGCGCGGCGACCGGGCGCCCGCCATCGAGCCCATCACCCCCGGCCACCTAACCCGGCTCATGGCCGCCGACCCCGCCATGGCCGCCTGGCGCCCAGCCCGGACCGAGCGGGTGGCCGGCGGCTTCTACATCTCCCAGGCCATAGAGATGGTGCGCGCATGATCGCCCGTCTGAACCAGCGCATGCAGGGCGTCTGGCGCGGGATCGGCCCGGGCTTCCTCCCCTTCGCCGACGCGGCATCCGACACGCTGCCGATGCCGCGGCTGCTGCGCCTGGCGCTGTTCCAGGTCACGGTCGGCATGGCGGCGGTGCTGCTGATCGGCACCCTCAACCGGGTAATGATCGTCGAGCTGGGCGTCCCCGCCTGGCTGGTGGCAACGATGATCTCGCTCCCCCTGCTGTTCGCGCCGTTCCGCGCCGTGGTGGGATGGAAGTCGGACACCCACCGCTCCGTACTCGGGTGGCGGCGGGTACCCTACCTATGGATGGGCACGCTGGTGCAGTTCGGCGGGCTGGCGATCATGCCGTTCGCGCTGATCCTGCTATCCGGCGACAGCAACGCGGCACCCTGGGTCGGCCAGGCCGCCGCGGCGCTGGCATTCCTGCTGGTGGGCGCCGGCCTGCACACGACGCAGACGGTCGGTCTGGCCCTGGCCACCGACCTGTCGCCGCCGGAGTCGCACCCGACCGTCGTCGCCCTGCTGTGCATGATGCTGCTGCTGGGCATGGTGTTCAGCGCCCTGCTGTTCGGCGTGCTGCTGCACCCATTCAGCGAGGTCCGCCTGATCCAAGTGATCCAGGGCGCGGCGCTGACGACGATGGTCCTCAATGCCCTTGCCCTCTGGAAGCAGGAGCCGCGCAACCCCACCGCCACCCGCGCTGATCGGGCGGCGCCGACCTTCGTGGAAACCTGGCGGGCGTTCAACCGCGGGGCGCAGGCGCGCCGGCGCCTGGTGGCGCTGGGCTTCGGCACCGTGGCCTTCTCCATGCAGGACATCCTGCTGGAGCCCTATGGCGGCCAGGTGCTTCACCTGCCGGTAGGCGCCACCACGGCGATGACGGCGGTGCTGGCGGTGGGCGGGCTGTTCGGCTTCGCGCTGGCGGCCCGGGTGCTGCGGCGCGGCGCGGACCCGTATCGCTTGGCGGCCTCCGGGGCGGTTGCGGGACTGGCGGCCTTCACCGCCTTGATCTTCGCGGCGCCGCTGGGCAGCCCCGGGCTGTTCGCGTCGGGGGTGGCGGGCATCGGCTTCGGCGCCGGCCTGTTCGCGCACTGCACCTTGACGGCGGCGATGGCGACGGCGGCGCGCGGGCAGGTGGGCCTGACCCTGGGCGTCTGGGGCGCAGTTCAGGCCTCGGCAGCCGGTGCCGCGGCGGCAATGGGCGGCCTGTTGCGTGACGGGGTGGCGTCGCTGGCAGACGCCGGCACGCTGGGCCCCGTGCTCGTCAACCCGGCGACAGGCTACGTCGCCGTCTACCTGGTCGAGGTCGCCCTGCTGTTCGGCACCTTGGCCGCCGTGGGTCCGCTGGCGCGCTGGGCGCCGGCCCGGCCCGGCTTCCGCGGAGAACACGAACAAGCAGTCCTGGGAGGGACGTGACATGCAAACGGGTTCCATCACCGGCTACATAGATGTCGCGCAGCTCGTGCTGTATGCGTTTTGGCTCTTCTTCGCCGGGCTGATCTTCTATCTGGTGCGGGAGAATAAGCGTGAAGGCTACCCGCTCGTCACCGAGGTCAAGGGCGAGATCATCCCGGGCTTCCCGGTGCCGCCGCCGCCCAAGTCGTTCATCATGCACGACGGCCACGTCTTCCTGGCGCCGCGCCAGGAGCAGGGGGAGCGCGTGGCCGGGCGGCACACGGCATCCTGGAATGGCTCGCCCATCGTGCCGACCGGCAACCCGCTGGTGGACGGTGTCGGCCCGGCAGCCTACGCCCAGAACCGGATGGACAAGCCGGACGTCACCTTCGACGACGAGCTGCCGAAAATCGTGCCGCTGCGCAACCACCAGATGTTCTGGATCGCCACCGAGGACCCGAACCCCGAGGGCATGGCCGTCCATGGCCATGACGGCGCCCTGGCCGGGACGGTCGTGGACAGTTGGGTGGACCGCTCGGAGGTGGTGATCCGCTACTTCGAGCTGGAGCTGGCGGACGGCAGCGGCCGGGTCCTGCTGCCGCAGCACTTCGCCCGCATCAACCGCAAGCGCCGGCAGATCAGGGTCGGCGCCATCACCGGCGCGCAGTTCCACGACGTGCCGCGGCTGAAGAACGCCGACACCGTGACGATCCTGGAGGAGGAAAAGCTGATGGGCTACTTCGGCGGCGGTTTCCTGTATTCGACGCCCAAGCGGTCGGAGCCAATCCTGTGAGCGCCCGTCAAACGGCGTTCCGCGGTGAAGCGCCGCAAGGCATGCCATCCCGCCTGCCCGAGGGCGAGCGGCTGCTATGGCAGGGCGTTCCGGACTGGCGCGTGCTGGCGCTGCAGGCGTTCCACATCCGCGGGCTGGCGATTTACTTCGCCGTGATCGTCGCCTGGTGCTTCGTGTCCGGCCTGATCGGCGGTACGCCCGCGGCGGCCCTGGCGCTCAGCACGGTGAAGCTGGCCGGCTTTGGCCTGGTGCCGATCCTGGTGCTGACAGGCTACGCCTGGGGCGTCGGGCGCAGCACGATCTACTCGATCACCAACAAGCGCGTGGTGGTGCAGATGGGCCTGGTGCTGCCGATGACGATGAACCTGCCCTTCGCCAAGGTGGATTCCGCATCGCTGCGAGTAGGCAAGGGCGGATTCGGCGATATCTGTCTTTCGCTGCACCCCGGAGACCGGCTAGCGTACCTCATGCTGTGGCCGCATGCGCGGCCGTGGCGCATGGCGCGGGCCGAGCCTGCGCTGCGCGCCATCCCGGACGCGTCTTACGCCGGGCAGATCCTAGGGCGTGCCCTGGCGGCCTCGGCGGACATGCCGGCGCCCGTCCTGGCGCAGCCGGACCACCCCGGCGTCGGCGCGCAAACGCCGGTCGCCGCATAAAACAGCCCGGCGCAAACCGCCCGGCAGACGAGGAGGATACGCCGTGCCCGAGACAAGCATCCACCGCTGGCCGCAGCGGATTGTCTTCGTAATGATTGGCCTCGCCTTGATTGGCGCGATTGCGGGACGGATCGCCGGGCCGGCGCGGGTAGAGGAAACCGGGTCGGTGGTGGCCAGCCGTGACCTGCGCTTCGCCGACCGGGCAGATGGAGCCGTCGTGGTGACGGATGCCCAGACGGAGCAGACGGTGGATGTGTTGCAGGGTCAGCAGGGCTTCATCCGCTCGACCATGCGCGGCATGGCGCGGGCGCGGCGCCTCGACGGCATCGGCGCCGCCCCGCCGTTCCGCCTGACGGCGTGGAGCGATGGGCGGCTGACCCTGGATGACGCATCCGATGGGCGGCACCTAGAGCTGGAGGCGTTCGGCAGCCTGAACGTCGCCGTGTTCGCCCGCCTCCTGCACCTGCAGCCCCGGATCGAACAGGCGGAGCAGCGCCTATGACCCCGGTCCGCTCCTACTCCCTCTCCCTTCGGGAGAGGGTCGGGGTGAGGGGGTCTTGGCTGCGGAGCGGAGCCCCGGACGCGCAGCAAGCATACGCCCGCGTCCCGGCCAGCACGGTCCTCGCCCACTCCCTCACCCCGACCCTCTCCCGGAGGGAGAGGGAGCAGAACGCCAACTGCGTCAGCCCCAAGGGACTGACCCCATGAGCTGGCTCTTCGGCGGCGAGACTGTCACCGTCCCCTGCGACGTGGACGTCTCGCAAACCCCGCTATCCTTCCACGCCCATGCCGTACCCGACGGCGGCGACATCCAGCCCGGCGACAAGGTCGTCGTGCACAACGCCCCAGCCGACGTAGCCTTCGGCGAGCACCGCGTCCTGCGCACCACCGCCACCGTCATCCGCGGTGGCGCCCTGGCCCGCTGGTGGGCTGAGATCGCCGGAATGTTCGAGCTGACGGAACTCTACGAGGTCGGCTTCCTGCCGAAGGAGACGCACTGATGTCCACGACCCTAGCCACCCCGGCCACCTCCAAGCCGATGAACGAGGCCACCCGCATGGCGCAGGAGGACACCGTCCTCAGCCCACGCTTCTACACCACCGACTTTGCGGCAATGGAGCGCATCGACGTCAGCTGCGTCCGCACCGAGTGGAACGCCCTGATCGCCGAGATGCGGGCCGACCCGAACCGCGGCCACTTCATCCGCGACAGCCGGTTCGACGTGGACCTATCCACCCTGGAGCCGGCGCTGCGGGCGGAGCTCCTAGAGTTCCTCATCAGCTCCGTCACCGCCGAGTTCAGCGGCTGCGTCCTGTACGCCGAGATCAAGAAGCGCATCACCCACGGCGACATCCACGAGCTGTTCAGCCTGATGGCGCGCGACGAGGCCCGCCACGCCGGCTTCATCAACGACACGCTGAAGGACTTCGGCGTCGGCGTGGACCTAAGCTTCCTCACCAAGGTGAAAAAGTACACCTACTTCAAGCCCAAGTTCGTCTTCTACGCGACCTACCTCAGCGAGAAGATCGGCTACGCCCGCTACATCACCATCTTCCGCCACTTGCAGCAGCACCCCGACCGGATGATCCACCCGATCTTCGCCTGGTTCGAGGAATGGTGCGGCGACGAGTTCCGCCACGGCGAGGCGTTCGCGCTGCTGATGCGTGCGGACCCCAAGCTGCTGACCGGCGTCAACAAGCTATGGATACGCTTCTTCCTGTTGGCGGTGTTCGCGACGATGTATGTGCGCGACCACGCCCGGCCGGTATTCCATGCGGCTCTCGGCGTGGACCCCACCGAATACGACTTCAAGGTGTTCCGCATCACGACCGAGATCACCAAGCAGGTGTTCCCGGTGGCGCTGGACCTAGACAACCCGGCCTTCGCGCGCGGGTTCGAGCGACTGCGGCAGATCACCGTCGCCAAGCGCGAGGCACGGCGCCAGGGCGGCATCATCGGCAAATTGCGCGGCGCCGGGCTGACGGTCGCGGCCGGGGCGGCGTTCATCCGCATGTATCTCGTGCCGGTGAAGGCCAACGCCATGCCGGAGAACGTCCGCCTGCAGGCCGCGTGGTAGCGGCCCCGGCAACGCAATGAACACCGCCGGACCCGTCCTGTATGCGCTGTTCGTGTGGTGGTTCAGCACCGGGCTGATCATCTGGCTGGACAACCTGCCCGCCCGCACCTTCCGGTGGAGCATGGCGGGCGGCACCGCCCTGTTCGCGCTGGCGCTATGGCAGTTGGCAGCAACCAGCGCATCTGCGACGGCTCCGGCCGCCTATGCCGCCTTCACCTGGGCGGTGCTGGCCTGGGGCTGGCACGAGATGGCGTTCTTCATGGGCTACGTCACCGGCCCCCGGCGCACTGCCTGCCCGGCGGGCTGTGGCGGCTGGGCGCATTTCTGGCACGGCGTGCAGGCGTGCCTGTGGCATGAGCTGGCGATCCTGGCGACCGCCGGCGTGATCGTCTGGGCAAGCTGGGGCGCACCGAACCAGGCCGGCACCTGGACCTTCATGGTGCTATGGGCCGGACGCACCTCGGCGAAGCTCAACTTCTTCCTGGGCGTACGGAACCTGGGCGAGGAGTTCCTGCCGGCACGCCTGGCATACCTGAAGAGCTTCTTCCGCCGGCGGGCGATGAACCCGCTGATGCCCATATCCGTGGGTGCTGGGTTGCTATGGATGGGTACGCTGGCCGGGACGGACGGAATGGGGCAGGTCGGCCAGACCTTCGTGATGACCATGCTGACGCTGGCAGTCATCGAACACGTCGTGCTCGTGCTGCCGCTGCCGTTTGCCCGGCTGTGGGGCTGGGCGGTGACGGAACGGCGGGCGGCGGGGCGCGACGCCCTGCTGATCGCGCGGGAGCCAGGCTGCGCCACCGGGTGCAGCGCCCATATGGAGACGGATGCCGCACCGGCTGCGGCGACCTGAACACGCATATGCCGGGAGGGCAGGCGATGGATTACGATGGTTTCTTCCGCAAGGGTCTGGACGGGTTGCGCAAGGACGGCAACTACCGGACCTTCGCCGACCTGCAGCGCCGGGCCGGCAGCTTCCCCAAGGCGTCGCACCTGCGCGGCAACGCCCAGGACGAGGTCACGGTCTGGTGCAGCAACGACTATCTCGGCATGGGCCAGCATCCCAAGGTGCTCGCCGCCGTGCATGAGGCGCTGGACAGTTGCGGCGCCGGCGCGGGCGGCACCCGCAACATCGCCGGCACCAACCACTACCACGTCATGCTGGAGGAGGAGCTGGCCGACCTGCACGGCAAGGAGGCGGCACTGCTGTTCAGCTCCGGCTACATGTCGAACCTGGCGGCGCTCAGCACCTTGGCCGGGCGTATGCCAGGCTGCACCATCTTCTCCGATGCGCTGAACCACGCCAGCATGATCGAGGGCATCCGGCACAGCCGCGCGCCCTACCAGATCTTCGGGCACAACGACCCCGAGGACCTGGATCGCCGCCTGTCCGAAATGGACCCCGACGCGCCCAAGCTGATCGCCTTCGAGAGCGTGTATTCCATGGACGGCGACATCGCCCCGATCGCCGAGTTCTGCGACGTGGCCGAGAAGCACGGCGCCATGACCTACTGCGACGAGGTCCATGCCGTCGGCCTGTATGGCCCACGCGGCGGCGGCGTCGCCGAGCGGGAAGGCCTGATGGACCGCCTGACGGTGATCGAAGGCACGCTGGCCAAGGGCTACGGCATCATCGGCGGCTACATCGCGTCGTCGGCCGTGGTGGTGGACTACGTGCGCAGCTTCGCCTCGGGCTTCATCTTCACCACATCGCAGCCCCCCGCCATCGCGGCAGGCGCCTTGGCGAGCGTGCGGCACCTGAAGGCCAGCAGCGAGGAACGGGCGGCGCAGCAGGATCGCGTGGCCAAGCTGCGTCGGGCCTTGGACGTCGCGGGCATCCCGCACATGCACAATCCCAGCCACATCGTCCCCGTGATGGTCGGCGACGCCGCGCTGTGCAAGGCGATCAGCGACCAGTTGATGGAGCGGGGCATCTACATCCAGCCGATCAACTACCCCACGGTCCCACGCGGGACGGAGCGGCTGCGGATCACGCCGGGACCCCTCCACACGGATGCGGACATCGCGCACCTGGTGGCGGCGTTGTCGGAGATCTGGGCTGGGCTGGATCTGAAGAAGGTAGCCTAGCTCCTCGTCGCCGTCACGAGCCAATCGTCACTGCTGGCGGCGCACGGTGCGGCGGTTCAAAAAGGTCGATCGTGGCCTCGCCAGCCTCCGCACCAAAGGCCCCAGTCAGGGTGACAGCAATGCCACCACGGCGAATCTGTGAGTGCAATGGGCCTTCCCAGTTCCAGGAACTCCGCCACATCGCCGGTGTTACTCGCGGCGAGTAGCCGAACTGTGCAACCTCAAGCTAAGTGAGCTGCCCCATGAAGAACAATCCGACCCGTCGCATCATGCTCCGTACCGGCCTGGGTGTTGCGGCCGGTGCCACGCTGGCTGCAACCGCCGCCCGGGCGCAGGACGAGAAGATCGCTCAAGAGTTGGTGCAGTATCAGAACCAGCCGAAAGACGGTCAGCAGTGCAGCAAGTGTGCCCAGTATATTGATCCAAATGCCTGCAAGATCGTAGCCGGGCAGATCAGCCCACAGGGCTACTGCGTCGCCTACGCGCCCAAGGAGGGCTGACCGGATCTCTGCCCGGTCCCTATGGGCCGGGCAGATATGGCTGCGTAGCCATGCCCCTGCGCCGCTCGTTTCCCGGTGCGGCATACCGCCTTGGACATGATCGGCCTAGCGCCGGGTTAAGCTCCCAGACACGCCGGATGAACCGGGCAGCATCAGGTTGCCCGGCAACGGCATCAGGCCGGACGCAAATCCATCTAACCGCTCTGCGACGCCGCCTCCGCCATTACAGGCGGGGTGGCGGCCGCCGGGATGGAGTGTCCCAGGTCCGCAACGTCCCGCCGGATTGACCGCGCCTTCGGCAAGCCCGGACGCGGTTGACCGATGCGCCCCAGGAACACCAGGCTATCGGGATGGCGTCCCAGCACGGCCTGGAACCGGGCGGCAAGCTTCCGGGCCTTTGCCTGCAGCCCCGCATCGGCGGTGAAGGGCAGCCCGTGCGCGCCATAATGCGAGAAGATCAGCGTCGCCAGGCCCGGCTGCATCGCCAGGCCCAGCCGCGTCGCCGTCAGCCAGAACCGCTGCACCGCGCCGCCCAGGCGAAGCGCGCGGACCACCCGGTCCTCCCCATCCCCCCCCGCCGGAGCCAGGGTAAAGAAGGCGGCGCTACCCAGCGCCGGACGCAGGTCCAACTGCGCCGCCGCGGTCCAGGTGCCGGACACCCGGTTCATGCCGTGCATCCGCGGCCAGTGCGCCATCGCCCAGCGCATGATCCGCAGCGTCATGCGGTCCAGGCCGATGGCACCCGCCGGCATCCCGGTGGCGCTATGGCCCGGCGACCAGTCGATGACCTTCTGATGCACGGCGAACGCCTCCTGCGCCCGCAGGCGTATGTCGGTCGCCAGCGCCCCCAGCCGGGCCATGCGCAGCCGGGCGCCCCGGTCCTCATACCAGGACACCTGCAAATCAGGGCCGGCCGCCGCCTCCAGCGCCGCACGCTCCGCCGGGCGGAGCGGCCGGGACAAGTAGGGGCGCCGGTCCACGGAGCGCAGGGCGAGCACCGAATGCAGCCGGTCCGCCGCAACGCCTGATGTTATGGGCATCCGGGCAATGATGCTGTAAGGGTCGCTGCCTCCCTCCACGGACCAGTCCAGCCGGCGGCCTTGGACGCTGGCCGCGATGCGCAGGTTCTCCAGCAGCATGCCGCCGGACAGCAGCGACGGCTCGCCGCCCCGGTATTCGTATGGGTTCGTCCCCGCCTCGGTCGCCAGGTGGATGCGCACGGTATCGCCGTCCAGCGTCTCGAACCGCCAGGGCTGGGAGTTGTCGCCGCTGGGCGCCCAGCGCGCGGCGTCCAGGATCTCCTCCAGCGGCGTCCGTGCCGCCGCGGGCGCCGGAGCGGGCACCGGCGCCGGCCTGGGCTTGGCGAACATCTTGCGGGCGATGGCCAGGCGGATGCGCTGGGACGGCGTGTCGTTGCCCTGGGGCAGGCGGGTCACGGCCAGGCGCCCGCGCATCGGATCGAAGTGATGGTGATAAGGCGCCGCCCGCAGCCCCGGACGCCGCAGCAGCAGTTGCAGCGCCATGGTGCCGACCACCCCGGCGCAAAGCTGGCACGACGCCACGGTGGACGGGCCGCGCTTCTCCGCCAGGTTGATGCGCGAGGGGTCCACGAGGTAGGCCCGGTGCAAGCCTTGCGGCGCCACGCCCATGAAAAAGCGGAGATACTGCTCGTTCTCCGTCTGGCCCTCGAAGCGGAAGTACTCCTCGA
>CAXTCI010000181.1:0-10902 GCA_964242325.1 uncultured Acetobacteraceae bacterium | reverse complement strand
GCCTTGTTCTGGCGGTCCCGTCCGTTTACCGCTCCGCAGCCAAGACCCCCTCACCCCGGCCCTTTCCCGGAGGGAGAGGGAGAAGAGGGCTGCTGCTTGCCGGGGGGCGGCGTAGGCTGCTAGGGGGCGCGGGATGGACGAGATCGACCGCAAGCTGCTGGCCCTGCTGCAGGAGGACGCCACTGCGCCAATGGCGCAACTGGCGGACCAGGTGGGCCTGTCCCCAACCCCGGTCTGGAAGCGCATCCAGAAGATGGAGCAGGCCGGCGTCCTGCTGCGCCGGGTCGCCCTGGTGGAGCCGGAGCAGGTCGGCATCGGCTTGATCGTGTTCGTGGCGGTCGAGGCGCCGGAGCACTCGGCGGACTGGCTGGCCCAGTTCGCCGCAACCGTGTCCGGCATGCCGGAGGTGATGGACGCTTACCGGATGGCCGGCGAGGTGGACTACATGCTGCGCGTCGCCGTGGCGGACATGGCGGAGTTCGACAGGTTCTATAAACGCCTGATCGCCGCGGTGGCGCTGAAGAACGTGACCTCGCGCTTCGCGATGGAGCGGCTGAAGACGACGACGGCCTATCCGCTGCTGGCCCGCGCCTTCCGCGACCGCCGGGCGACGGACAGCGAGTAGATTCAGCTTGCAGCCGGGCGGGGCCTGGCAGCACAGCATTTCCTCTGATCGCCGGCATCCAGACGGATTCACCAAACTCCGGCGGCGCCCTTGTTCCGGGTTGAGTCACCCCCCCTGTTTCAGGACGCTGCGCGCCCGCCAGGCGCACCCACGGCCATGCCCGGACCGGAGCTACTCATGAACGCAATCCCTCCCCTCCCCCCAATTCCGCCCGCGCCGGACATGCTGTGGTTCCTGCCGACCGGCGGCGATGGCCGCTACCTCGGCGCGGCTGCCGGGCAGCGCGTGTCGGACAACCGCTACTTGCGCGCGGTGGCGGAGGCGGCGGACCAGTTGGGCTATACCGGCGTTTTGCTGCCGACCGGCAATGCTTGCGAGGACGCGCTGGTGACGGCGGCCAGCATTATGCCCTTTACCGAGCGCCTGCGCTTCTTGGTTGCGATACGGCCGGGCCATACGCTGCCCGGCGAGGCGGCTCGGCAGCACGCGGCGTTGGATCGGCTCAGTGGCGGACGGCTGATGCTGAATGTCGTCTGCGGCGGCAACCCGGCGGACCTGGCGGGCGACGGGCTGCACCTCGGCCATGACGAGCGTTATGACCAGGCTGCCGACTTCTTGCAGATCTGGCGCGGGCTGATGGCGGGCGAGACGGTGAACTACCAGGGGCAATATCTGTCGGCGGAAAAGGGCCGGCTGCTGTTTCCGCCGGTGCAGGCGCCGCATCCGCCGATCTACTTTGGCGGGTCTTCGCCGGCGGCCCATGCCTTGGTGGCGGCGCAGGCCGACGCTTACCTGACCTGGGGCGAGCCGCCGGATGCGGTGGCCGAGAAGATCGCTGACGTGCGGCGCCGGGCCGCCGAGCATGGCCGCACCCTGCGGTATGGCATCCGTCTGCATTTGATCGTGCGGGAAACCGAGGGCGAGGCGTGGGACGCCGCTCGCAGTCTGATCCGGCATCTGTCCGACGACACCATCGAGACGGCGCAGCGTAAGATGGCGACCGAGAGCGACAGCGTGGGCCAGCGGCGGATGCTGGCGCTGCACGGCGGATCGCGTGAGCGGCTGGAGGTCTCGCCGAACCTGTGGGCCGGCGTCGGCCTGGTCCGCGGTGGTGCCGGCACTGCGCTGGTGGGCGACCCGCAGACGGTGGCCGAGCGGATACGTGAATATCAGGCCGTGGGCATCGATACGGTGATCGCCAGCGGCTACCCGCATCTGGATGAAGCCTATCGGGTGGCCGAGCTGCTGTTCCCGCTGCTGGGCGTCAAGCGCCCTGGCGCATCGATTGGCGGGCAGACGCTGATGACTGGTGGTGGGTCGTTTATGACCACCAACGCCACCGCGGCGGGGGTGCGCTGACGATGGGGCAGACCCTTCTCCTGGACCGCGATGCCGTCCGGAAGCGTGGGCGTGCGGCGCTCCGGCTGCCATCGTTATTGCCGCTGCGCCGCTTCGTGTCGCCGGTGGTGCTGGTGCTGGTGTGGGAGGCACTGTCGCGGGCTGGCGTGATCCCCGCGACGGTTATTGCCGCCCCTAGCGCCATCCTGGCGACCGCCTGGGACCTGATGCGCACCGGCGAGTTGGGGGAGAACCTGCTGGTGTCGCTGGCCCGCGTTGCCGCCGGGTTCGCCATCGGCGCCGTGGTGGGCGCGGTGCTGGCCCTGGTGGCGGGGCTGTCCCGTTTGGGCGAGGATATTGCCGACGCGCCGATGCAGATGCTCCGCACCCTGCCCCACCTGGCGCTGGTGCCCTTGTTCATCCTTTGGTTCGGCATCGGCGAGCTGCCGAAGGTTGCGCTGGTGGCGCTGGGGGCGGCCTTCCCGGTTTACCTGAACCTGTTCGCCGGGCTGCGCGGGGTGGACCCTAAGCTGATCGAGGCGGCGCGGGTGTTCGGCTTGGGCCGGATGGCGCTGATACGCCGGGTGATGCTGCCGGGGGCGCTGCCGTCGCTGCTGGTCGGGCTGCGCTATGCCCTGGGTGTGTCGTGGCTGACGCTGGTGGTGGCGGAGCAGATTGCGGCTTCGTCTGGCATCGGCCACATGATTAACGACGCTCGGGACTTCCTGCGCACCGACATCATCGTCGTGGGGCTGCTGGTTTATGCGCTGTTGGGCTTGGGGGCGGATGCCCTGGTGCGCGCGGTGGAACGGCGGGCGCTGCGCTGGCGACTGGGCAACATGGGAGCGGCACGATGAAGGGCGTGCATGTCAGCGGACTGACCCGGCGCTTCGGCGCGCGTACGGTACTGGACCGGCTGGACCTCGATTTGCAGCCTGGCAGCTTTACCGCGCTGCTGGGCCGCAGCGGGTCGGGCAAGACGACGTTGCTGCGTACCTTGGCCGGGCTGGACCCGGTGCCGGAAGGCTCAGTGGTCGCGGTGCCGCGTCCTACCGCCGTCGTGTTCCAGGAGCCGCGGCTGCTGCCCTGGGCGCCGGTGTGGCAGAACGTGGTGCTCGGGCTGACCGATGCTGGCGCTCGCGGCCGTGCCGAAGCGGCGCTTGAGGAGGTTGGATTGGGCCGGCATGGGGATGCCTGGCCGCTGACCCTGTCGGGTGGCGAGGCGCAGCGGGCGGCCCTGGCGCGGGCGCTGGTCCGTGCGCCACGCCTGCTGCTGCTGGACGAGCCGTTTGCGGCGCTGGACGCGCTGACGCGCATCCGGATGCATGCGCTGGTGTTGGCGCTGTGGCGCAATCACGGCCCGGCGGTGCTGCTGGTGACGCATGACGTGGACGAGGCATTGAGCCTGGCCGACCGTGTGGTGGTGCTGGAGAATGGGCGGATTGGGGTGGACGTGGCGGTGGACCTGCCGCGCCCGCGTGATGCTTCGCCGGCGCGTGCCCAGTTGCGCCGCACGCTGCTGCAATCGCTTGGCGTGACTGAGAACGCATGATGCCGTACTTGACACGACGTGCGGCGCTGCTGGGCTTGGGCTTGGCCGCCGCTACCGGGCCGGTTTGCGCCGCGCCCGCGCCGCTGCGGATCGGCTACCAGAAGTTCGGCTCGCTGGTGATCCTGCGCAGCCAGGGCACGTTGGAGAAGCTGTTTGCGCCGCAGGGCGTGCCGGTTGCCTGGGTGGAGTTCAATGCGGGTCCGCCGCTGCTGGAGGCTTTGAACGCCGGGGCGGTGGATTTTGGCGGCACCGGAGATACGCCGCCGATCTTCGCGCAGGCGGCGGGGTCGTCGTTATTGTACGTCGGGGCGCAGCCGCTGCGAGGCGATAACGAGGCGATCCTGATACGCGACGGCAGCCCGGTGCGGACTGTGGCGGACCTGCGGGGCCGCCGGGTCGGCTATACCCGGGGGTCCAGCGCGCATAACTTTGTGGTCAAGGCGTTGCAGCAGGCGGGGCTGACGCTGTCCGACGTCCAGTCGGTGACGCTGCAGCCGTCGGATGCGGCGGCGGCGTTCCGGAGTGGGGCGCTGGATGCCTGGGCGATCTGGGACCCGTTCCTGGCCGTCGCGCAGCAAGACCCGGCGGCGAAGGTGCTGATCCAGTCGCAGCAGGTCGAGCCTAGCAACAACTTCTTCCTGGCCCGCCGTGCTTGGGTGGCCTCGGCGCCGGACCAGTTGATTGCGTTGCTGGGCGCCATCAATGAGGCTGCGGCCTGGGCCGCCGCCAACCCGGACGCCTTGGCTGAGCTGATGACGCAGGTGACAGGGGTGCCGCTGGCGGCGCAACGCCTGGCTGCGCCGCGCGGGACCTATGCGGTGCAGCCGTTGGATGAGGCGATCATCGCGCAGCAGCAGGGGATTGCCGATACCTTTGCCCGGCTACGGATTATCCCGTCGCGGATAGACGTGCGGCAGGCGGTTTGGACGCCGCCGGGGCGGACCTGACAGGCGTCTGCTCGCTGAGCCTGCGGGCTTGGGCCGCCAAGCGGATCAGGCGCGGGGCATTCGAACCACATTGAGTGGCGTTGGCGATCCCCTTCGGTCGCCGGTGCCGATGGTTGCCAAGCGCCGGCAACGCGCGTAACCGCCGGCCCTGAAACAAGCGGGTTCATGGGGCGGGACATGTCGGACGCGAGCGAAGCCAGCCAGGTTGCCGTCGTCACCGGGGGCGCGCGTGGCATTGGCCTCGCAGTCGGACAGTGGTTTTTGGCCCACGGCTACAATGTTGCGCTGCTCGATATAGACCGTGCCACGCTTGCGGCGGCCGAGGCGGCGTTGGCTTTGCCGTCGCGGGTGCTGGCTGTGCCATGCGACGTTTCCAGTCCTGCCGAGGTTGAGGCCGCCGCCGGGGCGGTGGTGGCTAAGTGGGGCCGGGTGGATGCGCTGGTGAACAATGCGGGTGTTGCAGTGTTCAAGCCGGCGCTGGAAACTTCGTTCGCGGAATGGCGCCATGTGCTCGGCACCAACCTTGATGGGGCTTTTCTTTGCAGCCAGGCCTTCGGGGCGATCATGAAGGCGCAGAAGAGCGGGGCGATCGTGAACATCGCCTCAATCTCTGGCCTGCGCGCCAGCACGTTGCGGGTGGCTTATGGCACCAGCAAGGCTGCGATCATTCACCTGACGAAGCAATATGCGGTGGAACTCGGCAATTTCGGTGTGCGGGTCAATGCGGTGTGCCCCGGTCCCGTGGAGACCGAGATGGCGAAGCTGGTGCACAGCGTGGCGATCCGCGCGGACTACTACGACACGATTCCGCTCGGCCGCTATGGCACGACCGAGGAGATGGCGAACGTGGTCGGCTTCCTGTGCAGCAAGGAGGCGAGCTATGTGAACGGCCAGTGCTTGGCGAACGATGGCGGCTTCGAGGCGGCGGGGGTGGGGCTGCCGACGTTCCGGCGCAATGCGGGGATCAACCGCGTGGGCGACGATACGCATTGAGGGCAGGCTGCGGGTGGCGCCAAGCACCGGGATGTTGCACCTGGCGATCAGCGTGCCCGTCATGACTGGCTCGATGTATCGGAGGGTGCTTGAGGCTTGTGCGGCAGTAGTCCGAGCACCGCATCAGTCAACCCAAACAGCAGCCATACGGCCACGTAAGCCACCCCAAGGATGGTGACGATGAGGACGGTCAGAGCGACCAGCGCCCACCCGAGGATGGGCAGCACGGTGGCGATCTGGCTGGCCGGGAACCACCAGAACCACCCCATCCTCCACATCCCGCCTGCAAGCGCGAGTGCGCTTGCAGGGCCGTAGAGGCGAGTCGGGCTGGTCATGGTCACTCGTTGACCGGCAGATCGGCGGCGCCCGCCGCGATCTGGGCGGAGCGGACCCGGGCCAGGGCTTGGCTGGGCGCGCTGAGCATCACGGCGGCGCCCATGACCAGGAACGCAGCGATCAGCCCGAATGACACCAGGTAAACGGCCCGGCGCACGAAGTCGGCCAGGTTGTCCGCCCCGCCTGCCGCGGTGAACACCAGGAACAGCGGGCCGATCACCATGAGCACCGAGGCGAAGGTCGTCCAGAACCGGGCGCCGACGTCGTGGCCGCAAATTAGCTGCAACACGCCGAACAGCGAGCGGTTGATGACAATGGCGACCGTGGTGGTAAGGCCGAGCGTGAGCACGGCGGCGATGATGAGCTGCATCCAGTCCACCGCGAGGGCGACGCCGGGGTGAGCGATGACGGTTTGCATGATGAGGAACTCCTTGTGGGTTGCCCCACCCTCATCGCAGCCGGCGTGCCAGCCGGGGCGACTCCCGCAACACACTGTAATTTTTGGCTTTCGTATGTCGGGCGCGCGGGATGATGACTGAAGCGGATACAAAGCTGGCCGCCGGACTGTAAACGTCGTTGACAGTTCGGGCCGCTGCCGCCCCAATACGCTGCCGGCACGTCTGGCCCTGAACTTGCGGGACCGTCGTTATGGCCATTCACGTCGCCCTGTTGCTTTCGCTGCTTGAGACGCTCGGCCTTGCGGCCGTCCTGCTGCATTGGGCAGACCGGGTGGCCGGGGCGCGGCTGCTGGTTGGGTTCCTGCTCGGCGTTGCCACCTGGATCGTTGGCAATGAATTGCCGATCTGGACGGGCTTGGACGCGGAACGGCCGGCGCTCATGCTGCTGGGCACTGCGGCGGTGACTTCGGCCGTGTTCCTGCACTTCGCCCTGGTGTTCTGCCGGGTCGAGTTGCCGCGCTGGGTGCTTGCCGTGATCTATGGGATTGGGATGGCGGCGACCCTGGCCTCCGTCGTGCTGCCGCCTGGGCGGTTCGTTGCGATGCCTGGCCTGTCGCTGGTGGCGGTGCCGAATCGTGTCGGGTGGGTCACCAGCCTGGTCTGGGCCGCGCTGGCCGGGACCGGAGAGCTGGTTCTGCTGCGGGCGTTCCTGCAGGGCCAGGGCCTGGAACGGCGCCAGATCGCGGCCGTTGCGGCGTCCAGCGCTTGGGGGCTGGCCTGCATGTCGGGCTATGGGGTGCCTATCCTTGGCTTGCCGTTCTACCCGTGGCCGCTGCTGGGACTGCCGGTTTACCCCTTTATCCTGGTCTATGGCGTGCTTCGCTACCGGGTGCTGGTTGCCAATGCCTGGGCGCGCCGGGCACTGGGCTGGACGCTGCTGGTCGGGATGGCCGGGCTGCTGGCCGGCGGCATCGGCGCCGCCGTGCCGCTGCTGCGCCTGCCTGGGACCGAATGGCTGTCCGGCATGGTCGCGGCTGTCGTCGTGCTGGTGCTTGGCGGGCCGATGCGGCGCCTTGCGGAGCGCATCGTCTATCCCGGGCGCACCGTCTCCGCCGCTGACCTTCGCCGCTGGCGCGCCATCCTTGCAGGCGCCGACACGCATGATGGGCTGTGGAGTGCAGCCGCCGCCCTGCTGTCGCGCATGGTCGCCATCCCCGTCCATGTCGGCACCGCACCACCCGCCAGCGGTGCGCCCACCATTTTCTGCCAGGCCGGTGCTACTGGCTGGACCTGCGAACTCGAAGGGTGGGATGCGGCGCCGCCCGGGGTGCGGCGGGTGGCCGGGCTGTTTGCCGATGTGCTCGGGGAGCAGGCGGCCCGGGTGGATAGTCAGGAGGCGACCCGTGCGGCCGAGCGCAACCGGCAGCACCGCGACCGGCTCACTGAACTTGGTGCCCTGGCAGCGACCGTCGCCCATGACGTCCGCAACCCGCTGAACACTATTAGCATGGCGGTCGCGATGGCCGATGCCGATACCCGGCGCGAGGTCGGCGAGCAGGTGCGCCGGATCGCGCGGCTGGCGGACGACCTGCTCGACTACGCGAAGCCGTGGAAGGTGGAACCGGTCCCGCTTGACCCGGCCGAGATCGCGGCGGCGGCACTCGGGCAGCCGGTGCCAGCCGAGGCCTGCCTGCGTGTCCGGGCGGACCCGCACCAGCTTCGGCGCGCCCTCGACAACCTGGTCGAAAATGCCCGCATGGCCGGCGATGGGCGTATCGGCATCGAGGTTGACGGTGATGGCGCCGCGGTGTGCATCCATGTCTGCGACCATGGCCCGGGCATTCCTGCCGAGTTGCGCGACCGCCTGTTCCAGCCGTTTGTTTCACGCAGGGCCGGCGGCACCGGGCTGGGTCTCGCCATCGTGGCGCGGATCATGGAAGCACATGGCGGCTCGGTGGCGCTGACGGCGCGGCCGGGCTGGACCACCTGCTTCACCCTGAGCCTTCCGGCGGCGTCCTGATGAACCCTGCGGCGAACGACGACCACGGCCACGTTTTGCTGGCCGATGACGAGCCGGCTTTCCAGCGGCTTGGTGGCGCGTGGCTGCGCAACCTCGGCCACCGCGTGACGCTGGCCGACGATGCCGACCACGCGCTGCGCGCCTTTGCCGACGCGCGGCCCGATGTGGTGCTGCTCGATTTGTCCATGCCGCCGCGGATGGACCCGGAGGCCGGGCTGGAGCTTATCCCGGCCTTTGCGCCCGCCCCGGTGATCGTGCTGACGGGCCATGCGCACCATGACTTGGCGCTGAAGGCGATGGAGCGGGGCGCCTGGGACTTCATCGCCAAGCCGATCGAGCCGGACATGCTGCGGGTCATCATCGCCCGCGCCGTCCGCAAGGCGAAGCTGGATGCCGAGTTGATCCGGCTGCGCCAGCAGGACGGCGCCGACGATTTGGGCCTGGCCGGCCGGTCCGCCGCCATGATCCGGCTACGCGACATGGTACGCCGGCTCGGCCCCACCAACGTCGCCGTTATCATCCTGGGGCCGACTGGCACCGGTAAGGAGCTGGTGGCACGGGCGCTGCACGCCACGAGCCCGCGCGCGCGGGGGCCGTTCGTGCCCGTGCACTGCGGCGCGCTTTCGGCCGAACTGCTGGAAAGCGAGCTGTTCGGCCATCTTAAGGGCAGCTTCACCGGGGCGCATCGCGATCAGCCCGGCCTGGTCGAGACGGCGCATCAGGGCACGATGTTCCTCGATGAGGTGGGCGAGATGCCGATGGCGATGCAGGTGAAGCTGCTGCGCTTCCTGCAGGAAGGGACTTTCGCTCCGGTGGGTGGGCGGGCGCAGAAGCGTGTGGATGTCCGGGTGCTTGCCGCCACCCACCGCGACCTTGAGGCGATGGTGGCCCAGGGCAGCTTTCGCGAGGACCTGTTCTATCGGTTGAAGGGGGTCGTGGTCCGGACCCCGGCGCTGTCGGAACGGCGGGAGGACGTGCCCATGCTTGCGGCCTTGTTCCTGCGCCGTGCTCCTGCCCCGAGCCGCATGTCGCAGGACGCATTGGCCTGGCTTGCCACGCGGACTTGGCCGGGCAACGTCCGTGAACTCCGCGCCGTTGTCGAGCTGGCCGCGGCCCTTGCGGCACCTGGGCCGGTCAATGTCGCGAGCCTGCGGTTTGCGGTCGGGGAGGCCGATCCGACCGACGATCTTGAGGCGGGCTCCGAGGTTCTCCCGGGGGCGCTGGATGATGCGATCGCTCAACTGGAGACCCGGATGCTTCGGGATGCCCTGGCCGCAACTGGCGGCAATCAGAGCGAGGCCGCGCGCCGGCTGGGGATCTCCCGGGTTGGCCTGATCAAGAAGGTCGCACGGCTTAAGTTGCGGTAGGGTCCGGGGCTGGGCGCGTCATGGGGGTGATCCGGGTTTGGCGGGATGGCGAGGGCGTTGGTTTAGACCCCCTCACCCCGGCCCTTTCCCGGAGGGAGAGGAGGAAGGAGCTTCCATTCCGATGGCGGCGGCCTTGAGGTAGGCAGGGCGTGGTGTCGCGCCGTGGAGACAGATATGCCGGTAGGCTCAAGGGCGATCCTGGCGGTCGTGGTGGCGCTCGTTGTCGGCTTCGGGCTGCGTCATTTCAGTGAGGGGCAAGGGTCCAGTTGGGCGGTGCCGTCGGAACAGGTTGCTGCCGTGAGTCCAGAGGGACGGGCTGGCATCGGCGCCTCGCCGGGTGCGATCACGGTGCTGCCGGTCCGGAGGGAAACGGCCGGCCTCGATCGGTTGCTGTGGGCAGGGACCGGGCTTGGCGCCGGGCTGCTGGTGTTCGCGGCAACCAGGAAACGCGGGCCGGGATGAGCAGGGCGGACGGCTTGGCTGCTGCCGCGGTCGTCCTGCCCAGAGATCGTGCCGTCGCAACGTCCGCAGCCCGGCCTGCCTGTTGGGTTAAAATTAACACCTAAACCCGTCGCAACCGTTGCATTGGGGCGCCGAACCACGCCAAGCTGCCCGCTTACGCCCCCCTTGGGGGCAAGGAGAGGTTGGGTATGAGTTCAAGCCGGATGACGATCTATATCCTAAGCGCGATGGTCCTCGGCATCGCCGCCGGCGGGCTGGTCCATGCGCAGGTCGCCGATCCCGCGACGCAGAAGCTGCTGGCCGGCTACGTGTCCATCGGCAGCACCATCTTCCTGCGCCTGATCAAGATGATCATTGCGCCGCTGGTGTTCTCGACGCTGGTGGTCGGTATCGGCCATATGTCGGACGCGGGCGCGGTGGGCCGGGTCGGTGGCAAGGCGATGCTGTGGTTCGTCAGCGCGTCGCTGGTGTCGCTTACGCTTGGCCTGATCTTGGTCAACCTGTTCCAGCCCGGCGCCGGCATTCATAAGGCGATCACCGGCGTCACCTCGGGCATTGACGCCCATGCCATGACGCTGGATGGGTTTGTGAAGCACGTCTTCCCGGACTCGGCGATCCGGCCAATGGTGGACAACGAAATCCTGCAGATCGTCGTGTTCTCGCTGTTCTTCGGCGTTGCCTGCGCCGCGATGGGCCAGCGCGCCAAGGTGGTGCTGGAGGGAATCGAGGGCCTGTCCCATATCGTACTGCGGATGACCGGCTATGTGATGAAGCTGGCGCCGCTTGCGGTGTTCTGCGCGATGGCGGCTACGATCTCGACCAACGGGCTGGGCATCCTGGTCAACTATGCCAAGTTCATGGGCG
>CAXTCI010000180.1:0-10975 GCA_964242325.1 uncultured Acetobacteraceae bacterium | reverse complement strand
GAACGCCGCCGTCCGGCGCCCCTCCACCAACGCACCGCCCAGGGTGCCAAGGCCGATCAGGAACAGTGGGATCGTCGCGGCATTCCACCGTGGCTGCCGCGGAGGCGGCGGAGCCGGCCCTCGCATACCGCGCGTCGGCAGGCAGGCCTGCAGGTCACAACGGGGCGATGACCGCCGTTGACACTCCTACCCTCAAAACAAAAGGAGGGCGGCACCTCTCGATGCCGCCAAAGTTTAGGGCTGCCGCGTCAGCGCAACGCTGGCGGGTGCGAACCCGGCTTCGTGGTTGATCCCCGTCGTAGCTGCGTTACTGGATCTTGCCCTTCATCTGCTCGAAGCCCTCTTTGACCTCGTCGCAGCTCGCCTGCGGGGCATCCCGTTGCTCCGTGGTGCCGGCCGTGACACCTTCGGTAAATCTCGTCATCGTCGGGTTGGGACCACTGCTGTCCACGCCAAATGCATCCAGCATCGATTTCGCCAGTGCGTTTACCTCGGCTCGCGGCACGCCGCAGAACGTAGCTGCCCCCGTAAACTGCCCGGCCGCAAACGCTTGGTCCGCCTTCTCATCAGCCCTGGCCATGCCGGAAAGACCGCACGTCAAAACGACCCCGAGCATCATCCACCGCATCACCAACTTCCTTCCAAAACATGATGGTTTGTAGTCGGACCGAATACGACGTGCAATGTCGACGCTTGCTGTGTTGATCCACGGTTAGCCGGTCACAACCGAGCGATGATACCGGTGCAGTCGGGAGCGACCTTGTGAGCGTGGCCAGCGGCTTCCCGCGCTGCCTTGAGTCCATCGTTCCAGATCGCTCGCCAAGCCGCCGTGGACATCCGTCCCGGGCGCTGGCGTGGTCACGGACATGTCCGACCGTCCTGCCCGTATCGTCTATGCCCCATCGCCCGGCAAGCGCCCTGCCTCACGGCGCGTCACTACACCGGCCAAGGGTACGGCCGCAGTGGCGGAGACGCCCAGCGTTGCCCCTGCCCTATCGTCCTCAGCAGCAATCGCCGCATTCCTCAAGTTGATCGAGCAATGGAGACTGCCGCCTGCGCGGTGCTGGCGCATGCTGACCGGTGTCGGCTACCGCGCCGGGTCTCTCACGACCGACCAGATCGCGCGGATGCAGCACCTGATTTCAATCAACGCCGGCATGCGCGTCATCAAGGGCGATGCGGTCGGCGAGTGGATGGTGGCCGGCAACGGCGCGGCCGTGCTGTCTGGTTCGTCGCCGATCGACTTCCTGACGCGGGCTGGCACGAGTGGATACGCGGCATTGGCTAAGCAGGTCGCCACCTGGGAGAGGATGTAGCGGATGTTCCGCGCGTGCGCGGACAAGGCTGCAGCAATCCGCATCGCCATTGAACGGGAAGGCGACTGTCGGCGGGCCTCGAACTGCGCCGGCCGTTCCTGGTGTCGCCGATGGCGCAACGGCCAGGGAGGTGGCGCGGGTGATTGCTGGGTGGCGCCCTCTACACGTCGAATCCTCTCAGCGCCGGCGTAGCAGAGGCAGCCGTAAGATCGCAGGCTGACACATGGAAGCCCGACAGCTACTGACCATCCTGCTTGCATCTGGACTGACAACGCCGGCTGTAGCAGACGAGGTTACGGCCGTGACGCTTGCGCAGACCGCGCGCCTGTCCGGCGACGCCGTCATCGCTGATGCTTGCCACCTCCGGCCAAGGGCTTGGGTGACGATCTCCGTCCCAGCAATCGTGGAGGAGCTCAACCGGCAGGCAAGGGACGTGAGCCCGTCTGGCGGAGTAGACCCAAGCGAGATGCCTGCCTTCCTCTACGCCTCGCTAAATCAGGCCGTGGACGAAGGCACGGTGCAGTTCGCCCGTTATCACCAAGCCGCATGCCAAGCGATTCAGGATGACGGCAGCCTAGCGCGCATCGACGCACTGGTGGCAGGCTTCAAGCCGCGGAAGCGCTGACCGGATGACTACTCCTCTACTCACGACCACAAGGGCGTTGATGCCTCGTCAAATCCTTCTAGTTCTTACCCTCTTTGTTGCCGCGCCCTCCGCGGCACAAACGGTCGTCCCCATCGAGGATACCTTTCACCGCGTCATTGCGGCAGGACCTGAGGCGGCGATTAAGACTTACAGTTCCTGGAGTAGCAGCACCTGCGCTGCGAACCCGCCGCCGCAGATCGTGCTGCGCTCGCGGCCGCAGCATGGCACGGTGGTCATCCGGCCCGGTTCATCCACAATCCGCCAGGTGCGCGAGGGCAAGTCGGACGCGTGTCTTGGCGTGACGATCCCGGGCACCGTCGTCGCCTACACGCCTTCGCCAGGCTTCAGGGGCACGGACGGGTTTGACTACATCATCACCAGCACGAACGGCGTCTACCACGACACGGTCGTGCTGGACGTGCGGTAGTCCGTTCCGGCGACGGTCGACGCGCTTCCATACGATCATGGACCCATTCACCAAACAGCGGGCCGGGATCAGCAGTCCGTCCAGCGCTCCCCGGCCGCAGCCCGCGAGACATCGTCCTGCAAGGCCGTGCCCTGCGCGATGCCGACCTGGTGGGCACGCCGGATTACGGCGCCGCCCAGATGGCCGAGGTGATGGACGCCGTCGGCGGGGACGGGTTCCTGATCATGGATCCGGATCACACCCGGCGATACAGTACCGAAATCGCGGATGGCCACACCCCGGCGCTGCAGAAGCTGGGCGTCGCCCGCAAGAAATACGAGTTTGCCATGCTGCGCGACAATCTACACGCCTTCTGAGGAGCCAACGCAATGTCTGACACGATCGAACGCGACGCTTACCGGTTCATTCCCGGTCCGTTTCAATACTCGGCCGGTGTTGCGGCCAAGCCGGGGTTTGCCATGCAACGTTGCCGGTTTGCCAAGCCGGTTCCGCTCGTCGAGGGCTTCCGCCGGATCGAGGCTTTCATGACTGAAAAGGGCCTGCCCTTCACCGCATTCGCCGCGTGTGAGCTGCGGTCCCCGGCGCCTTTCACCGATGCCGGTTTTATCGCGTTCAACCGCGAGTATGTCGGCACGCTCGAGCGGTGGGGGATCTTCAAGAACGAGGAAAACCCCGTGGCCCGCAGTAACGTCTGCCCGGAACTGGACAAGCCAGACGGCCCCAGCTTCCACGCGTTCAGTCTTGCCGTGCCCGCACCGGACGCAGCGGCGTCTTTCGTGATCGCCGGCAGTGGCGAGTCACAGGAGGGCGCGGGCGCGTACCGGGATCGCACGGTGCGTTACGGCGATACCAGCGTGGACGGTATGCGCGACAAGATCGCCCATGTGATGTCCACCATGGAGCGCCGGATGGCGGCGGTGGGCGCCACCTGGACCGACACGACCGCCACGCAAATCTACACCGTTTTCGATATCTACCCGCATCTCGCCAAAGGCATCGTGGCGCGCGGGGCCGCGCGGCATGGCGTGGACTGGCATTACTGCCGCCCCCCGGTCGTCGGGCTGGATTACGAGATGGACTGCCGCAATGTGCACACCGAGCTCGTGCTGCCCAGCTAGTTACAGGCCGAGATAGGCTTCCTTCACGCGCTGGTCGCTGGCCAGCGCGTCTGACGGCCCGCTGAGCACAATCCGGCCGCGGTCCAGCACAAAGCCCTCCTGCGCGAGGTCCAGGGCGGTGGCCACGTCCTGCTCCACGATCAGCAGCGACGTGCCGGTGGCGGGAACACCGGCCAGGGTCGCGGCCAACTCATCCACCAGGCGGGGTGCCAGCCCGAGCGACAGCTCATCGATCAGCAGCAGCTTCGGCTCCGACATCAGGCCACGCGCGATGGCGCACATCTGCTGCTCGCCGCCCGACAAAGTGGTTGCATCCTGCCGGCGGCGTTCGCGAAGGCGGGGAAATAGCGCGTAGGCCCGGTCCAGCCCTCGGCTTGCGCCGGCGCGCGCGGTGTAGGCACCCAGCAGCAGGTTGTCTTCCACCGACAGTCCGGCGAACAGGCGGCGGCCCTCCGGCACGTGGGCAATGCCGGCGCCCAGGATCTGGTCCGGCCGCAGCCCTCCGATCGGCATGCCCATGAACCGTACCTGACCCCCGCGGATCGGTAGCTGGCCGGATAGCGCGCGTAGCAGCGTGGTCTTGCCTGCCCCGTTGGAGCCCACCAGGCAGGCGATGCCGGGCTCGCTCACTCGCAGCGTCACGTCCCACAGCACCTGGACGGCGCCATAGCCGGCTTGCAGCCCCTCGAGCTCCAGCAGCGCCGTCACGCCCGGCTGCGCTCGGCGTAGCGGGTGCCGAGATAGGCCTCGACAACCGCCGGGTCGGCCAGCACGTCCGCGGGCGTGCCGTCCGCAATCAGGCGGCCGTGATGCAGCACCACCACGCGGCTGCACAGGCCGGACACGACGCGCATCAGGTGCTCCACCAGCAACACGGTCACGCCTTCAGCCGCGATGCCGCGGATCAGCGTGAGCGCGCCGGCGATCTCGGACGCGTTCAGCCCGGCGTTCACCTCATCCAGCAGCAGCATGCGGGGGCGAGCGGCAAGCGCCTTGGCGACCTCCAGCCGCTTGCGTTGCGCCAGAGTGAGCTCGGCTGCTGGCCGGGCGGCCTCGGCGGTCAATCCAACCCGGTCCAGCACGGCCGCCGCCCAGGCACGGGCGCGGGGTAGCGAAGGCTCGGCACGCGCAAACAACGCCCCGGCGGCAACGTTGTCCAGCACGCTCAGCGCCGGGAACGGCTGCACGATCTGGTAGGTGCGGGCCAGCTGCAGCCGCGCGATCTGGAATGGCTGCAGCCCGGCCAGTAGCCGCCCGCCGAAGCTGACCCGGCCGCGATACGGCACGGCGCCGCTGATCGCGTTGATGAAAGTGGTCTTGCCGGCACCGTTCGGACCGATCAAGCCGATCACCTCGCCGGGCTGCGCCTGCAAAGACACATCCGCCAAGGCCTGCAGGCCGGCGAAACGCACGCCCAGGCCCTCCACCTGCAACAGCGCCGTCACGCGCGGGCGCGCCGCCAGCGGTGTAGCACGAGCCCCGTTCGGCGGAGCCGGCCCAGCACGCCGTCTGGCAGGAAGATCGCCAGAACCACCACGACGGTCCCGAGCACGGCGGCATGGATCGACAGGAAGTTGGCCCAGACCGTTTGTTCCAGCAGTAGGAACAGCCCGGCGCCCAGCACCGGCCCTGCCACGGTGCCCGCGCCGCCAAGCATCGCCATGATGATCGGCTCGACGGTCAATACCAGGTCGAACACGTCGCCGGGTTCGATATAGGACACGCTGGAGGCGTAGATCGCTCCCGCCGGCCCAGCCAGCACGGCGGACAGGGCGAAGGCTGCGACCTTGGCGGCACGGGCGTTCAGCCCCAGCATGCCGGCCGCCGTCTCGTTCTGGCGGATGCACCGCAGCGCAAAGCCCAGGCGCCCGGCCGATACCAGGGCGGTGATCCCCACCGCCAACAAAGCCACGACGGCCTGGCCGGCGTAGAACAGCAACGCCTGCGCCTCCGGGCCGGACGTCATCACCGGCAGGTTCAGCCCCATGCCGCCACCGGTCAGGTCGGTCCAGTTGGTCGCGAGTTGCCGCAGCACGATGACAACGGCCAGGCTGGCGATGGCGAAGTAGTGGCCGCGCAATGGCAGCACGACAAAGCCCACCGCCACAGCAATCAGCCCGGCCGCCGCGCCGCCCGCAGCCCAGGCAAGCGGCAGCGCCACGCCGGCCCCTTGCGCGAGCGCCCCGCCAGAGGCGCCGACGCCGAAGAACGCCGCCGTGGCGAAGGACGGATAGCCGGCCATGCCGCCAACGAGGTTCCAGCTAGCGGCGAGCGTGATGTCCATCGCCAGCGTCATGCCCAGCCGCAGCGCGTAGGGGCCGCCCGCCGCCGCCAACACCAACGCCACGATCACGCCGGCTGCCAGCCACAGTGCCGCTTTCACGCAAAGCCCTTGCGGCCGAACAACCCGTCCGGGCGGACCGCGAGCAGCAGGATCAACAGCGCGAACGATGCGATCGAAGCGTTCTCCGACCCGAGATACAGCCCGGCCACGCTTTCGATGAGCCCCAACGCGATGCCCCCTGCCGCAGCCCCGACGACACTGCCCAGGCCGCCCAGCACGCACACGGTGAAGGCGGTTCCCAGGTAGGTCTCGGAGGACAGCGGCGAGATGGGGAACACGAGGCCCAGCAACGCCCCCGCCGCCCCGGCCAACCCGGCACCCAGCGCGAACGTGGCGACGTAGACCCGCCGCACGCGGATGCCCATCAGCGCCGCCGCGTCGCCGTCCATGCGCACGGCGACGATCGCCCGACCCAACCAGGACCGTCGCAGCAGCAACCACAGCAGCCCTGTCATCGCCAACGCCGCCGTTGCCGCCATCGCGCGGTCCAGCGGGATGCGCAGCCCGCCCAACACGGCCGTGCCCGGGCTCCACGAGGGACGGATGGTCCGGTAGTCCGCGCCGAAGCCCAGCAGCAACCCGTTGTTCAGGATCAGGTCCAGCCCGAACGTCACCACCAGCGTGATCAACACGGGCGCGCCCACCACCCGGTTCAACAACCCGGCCTGCACGAAGGCACCCAGCGCCGCCGTGATCAGTGCCACCCCCGGCAGCGCCACGAGCGGATGTAGCCCAAAGTCGCGCCAGGCCAGCCAGGCCAGATAGCTGCCCAGCACCACCAGCGTGCCGTGCAGCAGGTTGATGACGTTCAGCACGCCCCAAACCAGCGAGAACCCGGCGGCCACGCAGGCATACAGCCCGCCCAGGAGCACCCCGTTGACCAGAACCTGCGCGATCATGCGCGGCGGAACGATGCCTGCTTGATTTCCTCCGGATACAGCACGACCAGTTTGCCGTCCTGGATCTGCAGCACCGGCGGTTTGAGCGCGGTCTCCTGCCCCTCCGGCCCGAACTTCAACGGGCCGAAAAATGTGGGGGTGTCCAGCTTGGCCAGCGCGTCGCGTAGCGCGATCGGCGCGATGCTGCCGGCACCCTCGGCGGCGAGTTGCGCGGCCACGCCACACGCGACGGCCGACGCCTCGCCGTAATCGGGGATGACACCCAGTTTGGCCTCGTAAGCCTTTACGAAGGCATCGGTAGTCGGCCACGGGCCCTGGCAACCGGTATAGCCGGCCGCCGGCGCCCACCACGACGCAGTGGTCACGTTCTCGGCGAGCGGCCCGAGTTCCTCCCGGAACTCGCGATACGCCGGGCCGGCCAACATGGTGATCACCGGGGCGGTCACCTTCAGCTCCGCCATCTGGCGCCGGATCAGCAGCAAGTCGTTGATGTAGCCAGTCGCGAACACCCATTTTGGCGCGGACGAGGCCATGGCGGACAACGCGCTCGCATGGTCCATGGTGCCGATCGCGTATCGGTCGAAGCTGGTAACGGTGATGCCGCGCGCCTTCGCCGCCTTCTCCATCTCCTGCGCGATCGCAAGGGGGAACAGGTCGTTGCGTGCCAGGATAGCGATGCTAGTCACGTCCGGCGCCTGCGCGCGAACGATGTCCACCAATGGAGTCGTCAGGGTCGCGTTGGGGGTGAACGTGCCGAACAGGAACTTGTAGCCCTGGTCGTATACCTCGACCGAGGACGCGCTCGCCGCGATCAGCGGCACCTTGTAGCGCTCCGCCACCGAGGAGGTCGCCTTGCTGGCGCCGGAGCCGAGCGGACCGAACAGCACGGTCGCCTTGTCCTGGGTAATCAGCCGGTCTGCGGCCTGCACGGCGCGGGGCGTGTTGGACTGGTAGTCGGCGAACACCATCCGCACCTTGATGCGCTGTCCGCCCACCATGACGCCACCCGCGGCGTTCACCGTGTCCGCCCAGAACTGGTAGCCGCGCTGCTGCTTGGCGCCGTCCGGGGCGAGCCCTCCGGTAATCGGCAGCGGTGCGCCGATCACCCACTCGGCTGTCTGCGCCCGCAACACGGACGGTGCGGCGAGGACGGCGGCGCCGGCCAGCGCGGTACGTCGACTAATCGCTGTCATTGCATCCTCGGGGTCAGGTGCCCACGGCGAGCGGGCTTCGGAGCTTGCGCAACAGCGCCACAACGGAGAGCGCGGTGATACGGCCGGTGCGGGGGTTCTCGCTCGGCACGTTCTCGATCTGCAGGGTGAAGCTTGCCGAGTCTGCGTCCACGTCGATGCGGTGGATGTTGCGGGTGACCGCCGGGTCGGCCCAGATGGAGATGGTCGTGCGGTCTGCCCCGATGCCGGCGAGCGACAATGCGGCGGCCACGTTCACATTGGCCGGGAAGCCGCGCGCCGCCTCTCGCGCCGTGCCCTCGAACACCAGCAGGGGCGCCGTCAGGCCCTCGACGCTGATGCCATGCCGGACCAAATGCGGCGCACCCGACAGGCCGCCCGGTGGCTTACGCGTGGTCATCCGCACGCTATGGATCGTGCCCTCGGCGGCCGCCGCGACAGCGTCCAACCCGAGCAAGGCGCCGGTCGGCACTAAGATCCGCCCGCCGTGCTCCCGCGCCAGATCGACCAAGTCCGGCCGTTCCAGCAAGGCGCCGCAGCTCAGCACGACAACCGCCCTGCCGGCCCGCAACGCAGGCTCCGCGATGCTGGGAAGGACGCTGGCAGGGGCACATTCGACGATGATGTCTGCCATTTCCGCGAGCGCGCAAATGTCGGTAACAGCGACGCTGGATGGCAGCAGGGCCCGTGCCGCCTGCGGGTTCCGCACACCGACCGCAGACAACGACAGGCCCGGGATGCCGGCGAGCAGGTGCGTGGCGATCGACTTGCCGATGGCGCCGAACCCGGCGATAGCGACGCGAGAAGGCGGTGGTTCGACACGCTGCATAGAGCGACTGTATGAACGAACGGCGGTCGCGTCTACGCCGCCCTTCCATGGTGTCGCAGGTGACGCTGGGCCGCACTCGCAAGGATCCGCACAGGTGCCTGACCATGCAACGGCACCGGCCGGGCAACCTCAGTCACCTGGAACGGCGAGATCCGCAGCGTGTCGATAGCAGTCCTCCAGCACGCTGACCTCCGTCACTGCCGAACCCTCACGCGTGCCAGGCCCTTACGCGTGCCAGGCCCTTATGCGTGCCAGGCCCTTACGCGTGAACGAGTGGGCAGCCGCCTTCGCTCTCCGGCCGGAACGCCTCCTCCGCCGGGATCGTCTCGACCACGTCATACACATCGTCGACCTGATGCACCTGCGCCTGCGGCTTCACGCGGAACAGGTAGGCCGGATGGATCTTGCGGCCATCTTGGCGGATCCGACCCGGCCCGAAGCAATCGTCGTCGGTCGGCATCTGCTTCATCGCCGCAACGGTGGCGCGCCCGGAGCGCTTGGCCTCCACGACACCCATCTTCTGCGCGACCTTCAAGTAGTGCACCACGCCGGAATACGTGCCGGCATGGTCACTCGCGAGATAGGTCTCTGGCGGCAGATTGGGCCGGAGACGCTTGGTAAAGGCGCGGGTGCGCTCGTTGAGGTCCCAGTAGAACACTTCCGTGAGCTCGAGGCCCTGCGCGATAGACGGGCCGATCGACACGATGTCCGGCAGGAAGCAATCCAGCGCCGCCAGCGTCACGCCCGAGCCAGCCAGGTTGAATTCCTTCGCCTGCTTCACGCAGTTGATCATGTCCGTTCCGCCATTCGCCAAACCGACGCACGTGGCGCCCGCCGCCTGCGCCTGCAGCAGGAAGGATGAGAAATCGGTGGTCGCCGGGAACGGATACACCGTGGCGCCCACCACCTCCCCGCCCATGGCTTTGACGACCTTCGCGGCCTCCTCGTACAGGACATGGCCGAACGTGTAATCGGCCACGATGAAGAACCATTTCTGCTGCTGCGGCTTGTTGCGCATGATGGCTGTCGCGGTGGTGTGCGCCAGGCACCAGGTGTCGAACGTCCAGTGGATCAGGTTGGCGTTGCAGAACTGGCCCGTGAGATCGGAGGAGGCGGCCGCCGTGTTGAGCTGGATCTTGTCCTTGCCCTGCACCAACGCATTGCAGGCGATCGCCACGGCGGAGTTGCCGACCCCGAGCAGCACGTCCACGTTTTGGCGGTCGAACCATTCCCGCGCGATGCCCACGCCGATGTCTGGCTTCTGCTGGTGATCGGCCACCAACATCGTTACGGATAGCGATGGATCTGCCGCGACTGCCTCGGCGATTGCCAGCTTGGCGCAGATCACGCTGGTCGGGCCGTCATCGTCGCGGTAGGGGCCAGACAGGTCGGTCAGCAGTCCGAGCCGCAACGTCTTGTCGGGTGCGGCGCTACCCTGCGCGTACAGCCTGGTCATCGGCCACGCGGCGGCGGCCGTTCCGATGAGTGCCCGTCGCGTAATCGCCATGGTCGTCTCCCTTGTCTTGCTTTTTATCGAGCTGTGCTTCCGGCAGCGGAGCACGGCCGAGTATCAGGTCCGCGCCGCGTTCCGCGATCATCAGCGTGGGCGCATTGGTGTTGCCCGACGGCAGCGACGGCATCACCGACGCATCCACCACGCGCAGCCCCTCGAGGCCGCGGACGCATAGCCGGGTGTCGACGACCGCCATCGGATCACCGTCCGGCCCCATGCGCGCCGAACCGACGAGGTGGTATACGGTAGACCCGGCGCCACGGGCGAAATCGAGCAACTCGTCATCGCGCTGCAGTGCCGGCCCGGGAAAGCTCTCGCCGTCGTAGTACGGCGCCATCGCCGACGTTTCCAGCAGCGCCCGCGCCTGCCGCATGACGGCGAGAATGGCCCGCCGGTCACCCTCCTTGGCCAAATAGTTCGGCTGGATGGACGGCGCCTCGGTCGCCGTCGCGGACCGGGCGCGGACGTAGCCGACGCTCTCCGGCCGCTGCTGGTAACCGCCGCAGCTCATGCCGGGCACCGTGTCCAACATGCCAACGAAGCCCGCGCGCAAGCTGCCCGGGACGAAGGACATCTGCAGGTCCGAATCCGCAAGGCCGGGCTGGGACTTGCAGAAGGCATGCATCAGCACCGGGCTCAGCGAGAGGATGCTCGGCCGCCCCGCGACCCAACGCGCCACTTCCCGGGCGAAGC
>CAXTCI010000179.1:0-11003 GCA_964242325.1 uncultured Acetobacteraceae bacterium | reverse complement strand
GAGCCGGGCGCTCGGCATGGCCGCGCCGACGCCCGGGCCGCGGCCGGTCAGAGCGAGCCCAGAAGCTCCCTAGGCACTGTGCCGCCCGGCGCGGCCGAGGGTGCGGAAGCCGGCTGCGGCGACACCGGTGCGCCAGGTGCCCCGCCCGGTGCACCCTGGCCAGAGACGATCTCTACGGCAGGCGCTTCGGCCTGAGTGTCGACGCATTTGGCAGCGTGGCAGCGGTGGCGTGGCTGGAGCAGGCGGGTACGGCGGCAGGCACGCTGGAGACCGGATCGAACGTCACAAATTTCGGCACATTCGCCAACTCGGGCGTGGACCTCGCGCGCAACTGGGGGAGCATGTCCCGGAGGAGCGGGAGATGATGCGCGGCACCGGGCTGGAGGGCCGGGTCCGCACTCTGTTTGGCGCCGGCGGGCTAGCCCCGGGCACAGTCGGATGGACGACCCGGCACGAGGTCGCGAAGCTCGACAGTCAACTCGCCGGCACGGAGGCCAAGCTGGTGTCTGGCACTCTCACGGATCCTGGCCAGGGCTCCGTCGCCGCGCCAAGCCTCGGCCAAGCTCAGGCGAAGGAGCTGGCTAGGCTAGGACTTCGGCCTGCCCATTGGCATCCGCTCAGGCTACCTGCCCCGCAACGTCATCGAGCCGTGGCGGGACGGGTCATGATGCCGGCTAATCATGCAGGGGTTAGTGTCTACCCGGCCGCTTCCGGGCAGCCGTCGCCGCTGTCAATCCGCCTCGCTTGCCACGATGCGGAACAGCAGGGCTTCCCCGTCCGGCCGCATCAGCCGTACCAGCTCTCCCGGACGGAACACATGCCCCTCGAACGTCCATAGCGGATCGTCGGCGTCCCTTATGCTTTGCAGCGCCCAACCCTCGTCGAGGCGGATCAACTCGACATGGATCGGGTCGGCGCCGGGCCGCTCGCGGACCGCTAGCCAGGGGTTCGGGTCTTGGTCGTAGGCGGCGGCGTCAATCTGGCCTTGGGGGTTCAGCTGCAAGTGCGTAACAAGGCGGTCCGCTAGGTTGCCGTCCGGCATCCCCGGACCTTGGGCCAGCAGCATCGTCAGCTTCGCCATCACCTCGCCTTGTCCCGTTGCAACCATAAAACGGAACGCGGCAGCCGTCGGCAAGGTTCGCCTTCATGCCGCTTCGTCCACCGCCGCCCCGCCTGCCGCCGCCTCATCCACATCCGAATCCGCGACGGGATCGTGGCCGGCCTCCAGCCCTGCTTCCTCCTCCTCCAGCAGCTTAGCCGCTGCCGGCAGCACGCCGAATCGTGCTGCCACGTCCGGGGCATAGCGCAGCAGGTCCGGCCGCAGTTTGGCCAGCGACAGGTCCTTCGCCTTGCCCTCCAGCATCACATCGAACTCCAGCCCGGCGGCGTCCCGCATGAAGCGCGCGAACTCGAACGGGTTGGTGAAATCCGCGTGGCCCGTCCATACCGGCGGCAACAGCACGGTCGCCTTCTTGCGGGTGCCGGGCACCGGCCGCTTGACCTCCCGCAGTTCCGTCCGCGGCGAGGAGAAATGCACCTTCGGCCGCACCCCCTCCGGCCAGGTCCGCAGCATCGTGCGTAGTGCGTCCACCGCGTCCAGCCCCGCCGGGTTCAGGCACCAATGATGCTGATAGTCGAACACCAGCCGCACGCCGGTGTGCCCATGCACCCAGATCGTGTCGGCGGCGGAGAACCGGATGTCGTCATGCTCCAGCACCAGGCGGCGGCGGACGTGTTCCGGCAGTGTCGGCCAGGTCTGTGCCCAGCGGGCGCGGCTGGCCTCCACGTCGCCATAAGTGCCGCCGACATGGGTGACCAGCACGGCCTCTGGTCCCAGTTCCATGCGGTCCAGCATCTCGGCCTGGCTGGACAGGTCCCAGATGCTTTTCCGCGTCAGTTCCGGGTCGGGGCTGTTCAGCAGCACAAACTGCGAGGGGTGGAAGGACAGGCGGATATCCAACTCGCGCGACCGGGCGCCAATGGCGCGCAACTCCGCGTCGGATTCGGCCACCATGCCGTGGAACTGCGGCATATCCGGGTGGGTCGCGTAGGGCGCCAGGTCGGACGACATGCGATACATGCCGATGCGCCGATGCTGCAGGTGGTCGAAGATGACGTGCAGGTATTCGAGCGAGGTCTTGAGGTGCGGCCCTTTCTGCCAACGCCGGGTGTCGTTGCTCTTCAGGTCCGGTGCGCCCATCACCTTCACCGGGAAGCCCAGGCGCAAGGGTGTCATGCTGCGTCCTCGTGTGTCGGCATTTCGTCCTCCGTTCCAAACCCTAGGCCGCGTACGAACCAGTTCCAATCCGCCAGGCGCAGCGCGCCGCCGGTGGCTTGGCGATGGCCGTTGCCATAGGCGCCGTCCGCCCCCGGCGGGCGATGGTCCGCCAAGAACGCTACCAGGTCCCGGTCCCGCCCACCCCGCACGGCGAAGTGGACCCAGCCTGGCCGGTATCCCGTGTTGGCCGCCAGCACGATGGAACCCTTCAGGCGTCCGCGCCATTGCTGGGCGATCAGCGGATGCACCTGCGCGGGCGAGCTGAACCGGATCAGCGCCACCTCGCCCCGCAGCTTGGGCGCGGCGCGGCGGGCGGCATCCAGCTCCGTCTTGACCTCCGCCTTGGCTACGCGCAGGGCTGCGGCCTCGGGGCGGGCGCCCTTGGTGATGTCCCGCGGACCATCCGCCTGCATCAGCAGCGCCAGCGCGGCGGAGGCGTCGCCTGCGGCGGTCCGGCGCGGGGCGTTGACCAGGGAGGCGGCGTCACGCAGGGCGGTGATGCCGTAGCGTCGTGCCTCGGCCATTTCGGGGAAGCCCGAGTCCTCCGCCATGTCGCCGATCAGGCCGACCACGGCGATCCACAGCCAGGCCGATGCGTCCGCAAGCGCGCCTGCGCACCAATAGGCAAGGAGGCTGCTGGTGGGGATCGGGGCCGCGCCGTAACCGGTGATGACGGTGGCGCCAGCCGGCAGCGCGCCAGGGATGTGGTGGTCCACGACGATGGTCGGCACGCCGGGCATGGGCAGGTCCGGCTGGATGCCGAGGTCGGTGACGACCACGCCGCCCACAGGTGTACCGGCCAGTTCGGCCCGCATCTCCTCGGTCCATGCGCCTTCGAAGCGCCCGACGACGCGGGTGCGAACCTGCCAGCCCGCGGCGCCGAACGCCCGGGCGAACAGGGCGCCGGCAGACAGGCCGTCAGCGTCGTTGTGGCAGAGGACTAGGACCGGGGCGGCGCGGTCGAACGCGGTGACGGCCGACCGGAATGCTTCGGCGGTGGTGGCGGCCAGTTGGGAGCGGAAGGCGGGAGCTATGACATCCATCCCGGCCATAATGCGTGGATGTGACTCTGGTTTGCTGCCATTGGCACTGAAGGCTCGGCTGACCACGGCGGAGCGGCAGCCGGACACAGACGGGGATCAAGCGAATGGCGCCGCACCCGGCCCAGGTCACCGACCGCTGCCATCCACCGAGGTGCCTGGGAAGCAGGCGGCGCGGCGTCAGATCGCCACCCGAACCCCCAGCTCCACCACCCGGTCACTCGGGATGCGGAAGAACTCCGTCGCCGGCACGGCATTGCGCGCCATGAACAGGAACAGGATCAGCCGCCACGCATTCAGCTTGGGCACCATCGCGCGGACCAGCACCTCCCGTCCCAAGAAGAAGCTCGCCTGCATCGGCTGATAGTCCAGCCCATGCGCGCCCAGCTCCTCCAATGCGCGCGGGATGTTCGGCGACTCCATGAAGCCGTAGCGCAGCACGACGCGGTGGACGTTCGGCGCAAGCTCGCTCACCTCGGTCCGCCCGTCCGGCCCGGCCTCCGGCACGTCCAGGTTCTGCACCGTCACGAACAGCACCCGCTCGTGCAGGACCTTGTTGTGCTTTAGGTTATGCAGCAGCGCCGCCGGCACGTAGTCCGGGTTGCCGGTCAGGAACACCGCGATCCCCGGCACCCGGATGGTGCGCGACTGCGGCAGCCGCGCGAGGAAGGATGCGAGCGGCAGGCTATCTTGCTTCCACCGCGCCAGCATCAGCTCCCGCCCGCTGTGCCAGCTTGTCATCATCGCCATCAGCGCCACGCCGACCAGCAGCGGCACCCAGCCGCCCTCGGGTATCTTGAGCGCGTTGGCGGCAAAGAATACCGCGTCTATGGCGAAGAACCCGCCGAATACCCCCAACGCCAGCACACGCGGCCAGCCGAACTGCCGCCGGAACGCCACGGTGGCCAGCACGCAGGTGCACAGGAAGGTGCCGGTGACAGCGATGCCATAGGCCGCGGCCAACGCGTCGCTGCTGCGGAACGCCAGCACCAGCACCAGCACGCCGACCAGCAGCGCGGTATTAATCTGGGGAACGTAGATCTGCCCTTCCTCGGTCGTGCTGGTGTGCAGCACCGCCATGCGCGGCAGGAACGCCATCTGCATGCACTGCCGCGCGATGCTGTAGGCGCCGCTGATAAGCGCCTGGCTGGCGATTACCGTGGCGGCAGTGGCCAGCACCACCAGCGGCAGGCGCAGGAACTCCGGCGCCATCAGGTAGAACGGGTTCTCCAGCGACGCCGGGTCGGCCAGCACGAGCGCGCCCTGGCCGAAGTAGTTCAGCACCAGGCAGGGCAGCACGTAACTGACCCAGGCAACGCGGATCGGCTTGGCGCCAAAGTGGCCCATGTCGGCATACAGCGCCTCCGCCCCAGTCACAGCCAGGACGACCGAGCCAAGGGTGACGAAGGCCAGCCAGCCATGCTCGGCGCAGACCTCGACGGCGTAATGCGGCGAGACCGCGCGCAGGATGCCGGGATACAGAGCAATTTGGTACACGCCCATGACGGCCAGCACCAGGAACCACACCGCCATCACCGGGCCGAACAGCCGCCCGATGGTATGGGTGCCGCGTATCTGCACTGCGAACAGCGCCACGATGATGATGATGGACAATGGCAGCACGAAACGCTGGAAGGTTGGCGAGACGACCGACAACCCTTCGACCGCCGACAGTACGGAGATCGCAGGCGTAATTGCGCCGTCGCCGAAGAACAGGCAGGCGCCGCCGATGCCGATCAGCCCCAGGGCGTTCCGCATTCGTACGCCCACGGTGCCGCGCTGGGCCAGCGCCATCAGCGCAAGGATGCCGCCCTCGCCGTTGTTGTCCGCGCGCATGACCAGCAACACGTACTTGACCGTCACGATCAGGATCAGCGACCAGAAAATCAGGGAAAGGATGCCGAGGATCTCGGTCTCGTGAATGCCCACATCCTTGAACTGGGTCAGGCTGGCCTTGAGAGCGTAGAGCGGGCTGGTGCCAATGTCGCCATACACGATGCCAAGTACGCCCAGCAGCGCGCCCCCGGTCAGCCGGCGGGCAGCGCCATGCGGCAGGGCAGGTCCTCTCGCGGCGGGGCTGACAGTGGCGCTCATCGTCCGGTCCAGGCTGAGGGGTGGCAACGGTTGAGGCGTTGCAGGGTCATAGATGGTCCATCCCTTGGGGGTGCGGTCCGCAGTGGTGTCTAGCACGCCCACATTGCGCCGCAATTGGCGCGGGCTGGGCAATTTGCCAAGATGACTAGGGCACTGCGGAGACCACCGGCGCCAGGGCAGTTTGGCGCGACGGGCTGGCGTCGCTGTCCGGATCCGGGACGCGGAGGCTCATACGACCGCTCTGTCGAACCGGCCGGCCCTGCCCAGCAGCCCGGCGCCAGCCCGGTGCTGAACACATGAAGGGTCGCTCTCGCCGCCGCGACGCCTTTCCCGTCTCCGATAATGACAGGGGTTGCGGCAATGCGGCACTTTTTGGCGGGACCGGTGGACAGGCCATGCAAGCCCGGCTAGCGGCGCCGCATCCTGCGGCGGACAGCTATAGCCGCCGCGGCGCCGACTCCCACGAGGGTGAGGCTTGCCGGCTCCGCAACACTAACGGTGTTGGACAGCAGCGCGAGCCCAGTGAGGCCGTGATCCGCGGCAATGCCCGGCACTGCCGCATCCAGACTGGCGCCAGCGGCTGGGCTGAGCGTCATGCTGAACACGGATGGTGCGAACGATGCGAAATCAAGCTGCATGGTCGGCACAATGGGCGCCTGCTGTCCGGGTACGGCCAACCAGGATGCAAGGGCAGCTCCCGCGGCCAACCCGCCCAGTGCCAGCGTCCCGGCCAGCAGACCGGCGCCCGCGGCAAGCGGACTGCCAAAAGCTGTAGCCATGGCCGGGCTGCCAGCTTTCAGGCTGCTGGCGCCTGGGCTGCTGATGCCGGGCCGAGTATCCAATCCGCTGGCGTCACCGTTATTTGCGCCCCCATGAGCGTATTCCGCCCCATTGCCTCCATGAACGGGGCCGGACGCCGGACCAGGAGCCAGGGCGTGCCCAGGCCCGGCAGGAAGTGCGTCGCCTGGAGCATGCGCGCAGGCGGGCGCCACCGTGCTGGGGTGCGGCAGGCCCGCGTGCACGGCGGCCTGATGGACGTGCAGGTGCGGGACATGGCGCACAGCCGCCCGGTGCGCCGCCTGTCGGACAAAATGGCGGATCGGAGCGCCGGCGGCATCTAGGATGGTTTTTGCGGCGGAGGTGCAGAAGCTTAGCATGGTTCAACCACTGCGCGATAAGGTGAACCGCTTTCTAACTTACCTCCGGGTCAGCCAGTGTCAGGATTGTATCGTTTGCGAGAAGGCTCCTTGACCCAGGAGCAACAGTGCGGCGTTGCGGTGCCTTGGCGCGCTCAGCCCGTTGCCGCAGGCGCCGCCGACAGCGGCGGCTGTGCCTGGGGTGGCCGTGCGCCGAAGATCGCGCTGCCGACTCTGACATGCGTAGCGCCCTGGGCGATGGCTGCCTCGTAATCCCCTGACATTCCCATGGACAGGGTGCCCAACCCATGCCGTGCCGCGCATGCCCCCAGCCAAGCAAAGTGCGGTGCCGGGTCCCCGTCCGCCGGTGGGATGCACATCAGCCCAGTGAGAAGCGGCCCGAACCGGCGCCTGCACGCCTCGATGAAGTCGTCGGCGTCCCGGGTGGGAATGCCGGCCTTCTGCGGCTCGTCGCCGACGTTCACCTGCACCAGCAGGCGGGGGCCGGGCGCGGTACCCTCCTTGGCAAGCGCATCGGCGATGGCGTCGGCCAAGCGGGGGCGGTCCAAGCTTTCGATCACGTCCGCGGTCCGCACGGCATCCCGCGCCTTGTTGGTCTGCAAGCCGCCGATTAGGTGCAGTTGCAACCTGGGATGGTCGGCGCGCAATGACGCGAACTTGGCAGCGGCCTCCTGCACACGGTTTTCCCCGAACACGAGCTGCCCGGCGCCCACGACAGCCAGCACGTCTGCTGACGGATAAGTCTTGGACACTGCGACGAGTTGGACGGACCCGGCGGGCCGTCCGGCGCGGGCAGCCGCAGCGGCGATACGAGCCTGGACCTGGGCCAGTCGGCCCAGCAGGGTGTCGGCGACTGGGCCAGCGGGATCGGAGGTTTGCATGGACCGGAGGCTTGCCGCCTGGGCGCGCCAGGTCAAGGCACGGGGTAGCAAGGGGGGAGGCAGGTTGCCGGCCTTATGGCTGTTTACGGACGCCGTTCGGCTGCCGGACCCCTTGCCGGCCATCGCTCGGCTGCCGCGGGGCTGCGGCGTGGTGTTCCGACATGACGGCGTGCCCGGCCGTGCGGCGTTGGCGGCCACGGCGGCGCGCCTGTGCCGGCGGCGCGGCCTCCTGATGGTGATTGCGGGCGACCCGTGGCTTGCGGCGGCGGTGGGCGCCGGGCTGCACTTGCGCGGCGGCAGGGTGGGACGGCCGTGGCGCCACGGATGGCTGCGTCCCGGGCAGCTTGTGACCAGCTCCGCCCATGACGCGCCGGAGCTGGTGCGGGCAAGGCGGGCCGGGGCAAGCGCGGTGTTCGTGTCGCCGCTCTTTCCCACCCTCAGCCATCCCGGTGCGCGCCCGCTCGGGCCGGTGCGCTGGGCGGCGCTGGCGCAGCGGGCACGCGGGCAGGTCCTGGCGCTTGGCGGAGTCTCGGGTGCGACGGTCCGTCGAGTTCCTCCAGGGGCGATAGGGGCCGGCGTCGTCGGCGCCGCATCCGGACGACCGTCAAGTCCGTGAGCTAGCACGGCGAGGTCCACCACGCACCAATCAGGACATGCAAAGCCTGCGCTGTCCTTGGTTCCCTATGCCGCATAGCCCTGCCTAAGTCCCTTGTGGCACATGCGCCACAGCGGTGCGCGATAGCCATAACTGGCGCACACGAGGAATTGCGGTGCCCGGCAGGGCAGTCCAATACTCTCGCAGGTCTGGCTGCCCCCGGCCTGTGGGGGACGCATCGCAGGGCGATGTGTCCACTTCTTGCGGGGCGGGGCCTTGGATGTCCGCCGAACGAACGGCGCTATGAGGAGAAGTTCAATGCGTAAGCTCCTGCTGGCCACGGTGGCCGTGCTGGGTGGGATGACGGGAGCGGCTGCAGTGGCCGACGCCCAATTGCTGTCCGACACGTCCGGCCAGGCAACGGTTAATACCGCTGGCCAGGCGACGCCTGATACCACTGGGCAGGCTGCGTCCCCTGCACCGGGCACGATCACCGTCCGGCTGAACGGCCGCTTCCGTGCCTATGCGGCATACACCACTGACCGCGGTACCGACATCAACGGCAAGCAGGTCGGCTACTCGTTCGGCAACTATGCCCGTTTGTATCCTGGCTTCGACGGCGTCGCCGCGAACGGCCTGAAGTATGGCGCCAGCTTGGAAATCCGGCAGGACGCCGGCGGCAACACCGCCCGGACCGGCGGCGGTGCAGCGGGCAGCATCGGAGGGCAGAACCAGGGCCGCTCCCCGCTATACTACAAACGTGAATTTGGCTACATCGGCACCGACCAGCTCGGCACGGTCCGCGTGGGTTCGACCGACCAGCCGAGCAGCCTTTACATGACGGGCAACTTCGAAAACTTCAACGACGGCGGCCTGGACGGCGACATCCCGGCCTTTGTCACGCCGAACAACCAGATCACCTGGCCGTTCGCCGACGTCACCGCCCTGTATTCCACCAACAAGATCGTTTACCTGTCGCCGCAGATCTTCGGCTTCGACACGGGCGTCTCGTTCGAGCCGAACACCGGCAACGTTGACCTGGGCAGCCACTGCGACTCCGGCATCGGCGGCTCCATCGGCTGCGAGCGGCTGTCGTCCATCACCTCCGCCACGGGCAACACCGCCGGGCTTCAAACCGTCGCCAACATCAACGCGGAAAGCGGTCGCCGCCGTAATACGCTGGACGCCCTGCTGCGCTACCGCGGCACCTTCGGCGGCTTCGGCATCGCCGCGACGGCTGGCTATATCGTGTCGTCCCACATCACCGACACCCAGACTGGCGTTGCCTTCGCTACCCGCGCCAATCCTGGCACTGGCCGCCTGAACTATGACGGGCTGGACGTGGGCGACTTCGGCCTGGCCGTCACCTACGGCGGGCTGAGCGTCGGCGGCAAATATCAGGTTGGCCGCTACAACGGCCAGTGGAACCTGGCGCCGAAGGGTGTATCGGACGCCGAGGCCTGGCTGGCAGGTGCATCCTACACGATCGGGCCGTTCATCATGGGTGCACATTACCTCGTGTACAACAGCGCTGGTGACGTCCAGAACGCCTTCCGCGGTCGTCAGCGCCGGGAAGATGGCCTCGCCGCTGGTGCCACCTACTCGCTCGCGCCGGGCCTATCGCTGTTCCTGTCCTACATCTGGACGCAGCGGAAGCAGAATGGCTTCGACTTCGCGACCGGTGCGACCGCGACCGCGGCCCTTCCAGGCGGCGTAAGCACCCACAACAAGGTGACGGCGCAGGTGATCGGCGTCGGCACTGGCTTCAGCTGGTAAGTTTGCCAGTCGGGGCAGCCCGGTTCGGTTGATAGGGGCGGTGGGAAACCACCGCCCTTTTTTACTTGCAAGCCCCTTGTGCAGGCTAGCGTGCTCGGAACGCTTGGCGTGGCGGACTAGTCGCGTTAAGAACTGCGGTCTGCCGCGCCCGCCCGCAGGCGCGGGACCTTGATAGGCCCGTGATGTCCCAATTTCCCAAGACCACCGTCGTCATGCTCCTCACGCTGGGCCTCGCCGCCTGCGGAGGTTCCGCGAGCCCCCGCGCGGTCGCGGACAACGAGTACAACGACTACCGCACCCAGGGTGGGGGGAAAGGCAAGCTGTTTAGCGACCAGGGGCTGACGCTCGGCGTCGGCAAGGGCGCAGGCGGCGCCAAGCCAGAGGAGGGCGCCGGTCTAGGTGTGAACGCCTATCTGTGGCGTGCGACGTTGGACACCTTGTCGTTCATGCCGCTGGCCTCGGCCGACCCGTTTGGCGGCGTCATCATCACCGATTGGTATCAGCCGCCGGCCGGCTCCGGGGAGCGGTTCAAGGCGACCGCCTACATTCTGGGCCGGCAGCTCCGGGCGGACGGGGTGAAGGTGTCGGTGTTCCGGCAGGTCGCCCGCGGCGGCACCTGGGTTGACGCGCCAGTCAGCCCGGTGACGACCAGCGAGATTGAGAACAAGGTGCTGGCCCGGGCGCGCGAACTGCGGAGCCAAGTCGCGACGAACTAGGGACTGCGACCGCCCTTTCTTCCTTAGGGAAATGGTCGGGGTAAGAGGGCGGGCCAACGCCACCCTTGCAAACGCAGGATCGTGTGCCTTTGGTATTGGCAACGCTCCGCAGCCGAGACCTCCCAGCCCAACCCCTCTCCCGGAGGAAAAGGCAGCAGGCAGCATTCCCGTTGCCCGCGCGTTGCTGTTGCGGGATATAAGGGCATGGACGCTCCTGCCCCCACGACCGAATCCGTCACCTACGACTTTGCCCGCGATGAGCCGCGCTGGCAGCGGGCCTGGGACGCCGCCGGGTGCTTCCGGGCAGCGGACGTGCCCGCGGACGGCAAGGCCAAGTACTACGTGCTGGAGATGTTCCCGTATCCCAGCGGCAAGATACACATGGGGCATGTACGCAACTACACGCTGGGCGACGTGGTGGCGCGCTACAAGCGGGCGCGCGGGTTCTCGGTTATGCACCCGATGG
>CAXTCI010000178.1:0-11131 GCA_964242325.1 uncultured Acetobacteraceae bacterium | reverse complement strand
AGCCGCAACGCCGCAGGGCCGTCCTCGGCCTCGATCACGTCATAGCCAAGCTCGCGCAGGTGCTCCGCCGCGAAGGCACGCACATCCGGCTCGTCTTCCACCAGCAGCACCGTGTGTCCCGCCTCGGCCCCATCTGGCTGCGTGACTGGTGCGGCGCCCTCTTGGCCCGGCTGCACCGGAGCGTGCCGGGGCAAGTAAAGACGCATCGTCGTCCCCTGCCCCGGCACGCTGTCCAGCCGCACCGCGCCGCCAGACTGCCGCACGAAGCCATAAAGCTGGGACAGTCCCAGCCCGGTTCCCTGCCCGATCGGCTTGGTGGTGAAGAACGGCTCGAACGCGCGCAGCCGGGTCGCCTCGTCCATGCCAGCGCCGTTGTCGGTCACCCGGATTTCCACATACTCGCCGGGCTGCGCCCCGTCATGGCTGACCATGTCCAATGCGGACAGGTGCACGTCCGCGGTGGCGATGGTCAGCGTCCCGCCGTCCCGCCTTGCACCCGCCTCGCGGTCGCTTCCTGCACGGAATGGCTGCGCCATGGCATCGCGGGCGTTGATGGCGAGGTTGAGCAACACGTTCTCAAGCTGGTTGGGGTCGCACAGCACGGACCAAACGCCGTCTCCCGGCAGAAGCTCGACAGTTATCGACGGTCCGACCGTGCGCCGGATCAGCTCCGCCAAGCCCTTTATCAGGGTGTCAGGCTCGACCGGCTCCGGCTGCAGGGCCTGCCGCCGGGCGAAGGCCAGCAGCCGGTTGGTCAGCGCCGCCGCACGGTCCACGGTCCGCCGTGCCGCATCGAGCAACGGGACGGCCTCCGCCGCGCGTCCCTGCTCGACACGCCGGCGCATCATCTCCAGGCCGCCAGAAATCGCTTGCAGCATATTGTTGAAGTCGTGCGCGATGCCGCCGGTGAGCTGGCCGACCGCCTCCATTTTTTGCGACTGCCGCAGGGCCGCCTCGGCCCGCTCCCGCTCCCGAACTTCCGCCTGCAGGGCGTCCAGGGCTTGCCGCAACGCGGCAGTGCGCCCGGACACCCGCGCTTCCAGGGTTTCGTTGGCGCGCTGCAGTGCGGCCTGCACTTCCTTTTGCGAGGTGATGTCCTGGGCGATGCCTCCGGCCCACTGGATGCGGCCATCCGCCCCAGGTATCGGGAAGCTGGTGTCGCGTATCCAGCGCACGCCGCCATCCCGCCGCAGCACCCGGTATTCTACGGTGAGGGTCTCGCCAGCTAGAACCCGCGGCAGCACGGTCCTGCTTTCCGCCCGGTCGTCGGGATGCACCGTCTCCGCCCAGTGCGCCACGTTTGCCATGATCCGGTCCCGCGGCTCGCCCCAGATCCCTTCGTAGGCCGGGCTGAGGTATTCCAGTTGCCCGGTGCTGGCGTCCACGATCCACAGCACGTCCGCCGAGTTCTCGACGAAACCGCGGAACCGCAGCTCGCTTTCCCGCAGGTCCTTCGCCGCGGCATGCCGCGCCGTGACGTTCTGGAACGCCGCCAGGGCGCCCGTGATCCCACCGGCCTCGTCGCGGACGGGAACGATGTCCACCAGCGCGACGACACGGCGGCCGTCCAGCGCCGTAAAGGCGTACTCGTAATCCATCACCCGCTCGCCACGCAACGCCCAGGCGCAGGGCAGCCGGTCGGGGGGGATTGGGGAACCATCGGCTGCGGCGATCTGCAACCGCTCGGAGTCGTGCCGCAGGCCGGTCATGCCGCCCGGCGGGGTGCCCACCATTCGCTCCGCCGCCGCGTTGGCGTAGGTCACGCGCCCTTCCGCATTCAGCTCGATCACGCCCACCGGCGTCGTATCCAGCAGCCGGGCAAGGCGGGCATCGCTTTCGAGCCAGCGGCCCTCGGCCAGGCGGCGGTCGTTCAAGTCTTCGGTCGTGCCATTCCAGCGCAGGACCGCGCCGGTGTCCGGGTCGCACCATGGGAAGGCGCGCGAGCGCAGCCAATGATAAGGGCCGTCACGCAGGCGGACACGATGCTTCGAGTTATGAAGCTCGCCGGTCCCTGCCGCCTGCGTCCAGGCCGCGGTGACGGCTGGCAGGTCGTCCAGGTCCGGCACTTGAGCCCAGCCTTCTCCCAGCTCGTCGGGCGTCTGCCCCGTCAGCTCCATCCAGAGCGTGCTGAACCCGATGCCGCAGCCCGTCGCTTCGGCGCTCCACGACCCCTGCACCTTCAACTCGACGGCCCGTTGAAGCCCGCCATTCACCTGCAAGGTATCCGCGGCGCGGCGCCGCCGCATCACCGCGGCCGTCACTTCCTCGACCGTGCTCAAGATGGCGGAAACGGTTCCCTCGCCAGCGGGAACGGGCGTGTTGACGACCTGCCACCAGCGGTCGGTGAACCCGCCATCCGCACGTTGAGTCGGGTAAAGCTGTGCTTCCAGCCGATCCGGCAACCGGGTCTCCAGGACTGCGGCCAGGGATGCGCGAAGACTCCGTCCGCCATCCGCCCCAGCAGGGCCAGGACCGTCCGGGAACGCCTCGAACAGGCCATGCCCAAGCAGGTTCTCCCGCCTGACGCCAAGCGCGCTCAAATAAGCCGCGTTGGCGTCCAGGATCGTGAAGCGCGGCGCATCGGGTGCGAGCAGGAGGCTGGGCGCGGGCAGGACTTGGAAGGCTGCGGCCGCGATATCCGGCAACGGGCGGCTGTCAAGGACGTTCGGGCCCGCCATGGTGCGTTTCGCCTTGATGCCTGGTGCTCATAGGATGGAAACTTGGGCCTTGTTCGCCCTTGCATCCGGCCTGCGCCCATCCGAGAACGGTCCGTGCCGAATATAGTTCGTTTTCGTACACTAACGTGGGTGTTTATTTCCATAAGCGCGTGGTAAAACCGATGGTGAGCGGACGGTAACAACCGCTGCGATGTACCGTCCCCGATCCGAACGCGGCGCGGAACCTTGCCGCCGGACTGCGACAGAACGGATTACGACAAGACTGACTGTAACAAGACGGGGGTGGATGCGCGTTCCCTGTCTTGGCCAGGGTCGCCGCTCCACAGGAGGCCTTCCCATGCCGGACACCTTGACACCGCGCACCACGGCCCTGACGCCCGACGAGTTGGCAGGCATGGACGCCTACTGGCGCGCCGCGAACTACCTGTCGGTCGGCCAGATCTACCTGATGGCCAACCCGCTGCTGCGGGAGCCGCTGACGATCAAGCACATCAAGCCGCGCCTGCTGGGCCACTGGGGAACGACGCCGGGGCTGAATTTCCTCTATGTCCACCTGAACCGGGCGATACGCCAGCGCGACCTGAACGCGCTGTTCGTGACGGGGCCGGGCCACGGCGGACCGGGGATCGTCGCCAACACCTGGCTCGAAGGCTCCTACACCGAGCACTTCCCCGGCATCCCCCGCGACGGCGCCGGGATGCACCGGCTGTTCAAGCAGTTCAGCTTCCCCGGCGGCATCCCCAGCCATGCGTCGCCTGACACGCCGGGCAGCATCAACGAGGGCGGCGAACTCGGCTACTCCCTGCTGCATGCCTACGGCGCGGTGTTCGACACGCCGGACCTGCTGGCCCTATGCGTGGTGGGCGACGGCGAGGCGGAGACCGGCGCGCTGGCGACATCGTGGCACAGCAACAAATTCCTGAACCCGGCGCGGGACGGCGCCGTGCTGCCGGTGCTGCATCTGAACGGCTACAAGATCGCCGGCCCCACGATACTGGCGCGCATACCGGAACAGGAGCTGCTGGCGCTGTTCACCGGCTATGGCTACTCCCCGCGCATCGTGGCGGGCGATGACCCAGCCGTCATGCACCAGGCGATGGCGGCGGCGATGGACGCCTGCCTCGACGAGATCGCCGCCATCCAGGCCGCCGCCCGCGATGGCGACCCCGAGCGCCCCAACATGGAGCGCCCGCGCTGGCCCATGCTGATCCTGCGTACCCCCAAGGGCTGGACCGGGCCGAAGTTCGTGGACAACCTGCCGGTCGAGGGCACCTGGCGCGCCCACCAGGTGCCGCTGGACAAGCTGTCCACCCATCCCGAGCGGCTGGCACAATTAGAAAGCTGGATGCGCAGCTACCGTCCGGAGGAGCTGTTCGACGCCGACGGCGCCCCGGTCGCGTCCATCACGGAGCTTGCGCCGTCCGGCCCGCGCCGGATGGGCAGCAACCCGCACGCCAATGGCGGCCTGCTGCTGCGCGACCTGACCCTGCGGGACTTCCGCGAGCACGCCGTCGCCGTCGCCTACCCCGGCGCGACCGACGGCGAGGCGACCCGTGTGCTCGGCGCCTGGCTGCGCGACGTGATGGCCGCCAACATGGACCGCTTCCGCGTCATGGGTCCGGACGAGACCGCCAGCAACCGGCTGGAGGCCCTGTTCCAGGTCACGAACCGTGAAAGCATGGCCGAGCTGCTGCCCACCGACGACCACGTGGGTCCAGAGGGCCGGGTCATGGAGGTGCTGAGCGAGCACATGTGCGAAGGCTGGCTGGAGGGCTACCTGCTGACCGGCCGGCACGGCTTCTTCAGTTGCTACGAGGCGTTCATCGCCATCGTGGACTCCATGTTCAACCAGCACGCCAAGTGGCTGGAAGCCTGCAACCGCATCCCCTGGCGGCGCCCGGTCGCCAGCTTGAACATCCTGCTGACCAGCCATGTCTGGCGCCAGGACCATAACGGGTTCAGCCATCAGGACCCCGGCTTCATCGGCCACGTCGCCAACAAGAAGGCATCCATCGTCCGCATCTACCTGCCGCCGGACGCCAACTCGCTGCTGAGCGTGGCGGACCACTGCCTGCGCTCGCGCAACTACGTCAACGTGATCGTGGCCGGCAAGCAGCCGTCGCCGCAGTGGCTGACGATGGACGAGGCGGTGCGGCACTGCGCCCAGGGCGCCGGCATCTGGTCCTGGGCCAGCAACGACGTCGGCGGCATCCCGGACGTGGTGATGGCGTGCGCCGGCGACGTGCCGACGATGGAGGCGCTGGCCGCCGTGGACCTGCTGCGCCACCACCTGCCGGACATGACCGTGCGCGTCGTGAACGTCGTGGACCTGATGGCGCTGCAGCCGCCCACCGAGCATCCGCACGGCCTGCCGCAGCAGACCTTCGACAGCATGTTCACCACGGACCGCCCGGTGATCTTCGCCTTCCACGGCTACCCCTGGCTGGTCCACCGCTTGCTGCACGGGCGCACCCGGGCGGAGCGGTTTCACGTGCACGGCTTCATCGAGGAGGGCACCACCACGACGCCCTTCGACATGACGGTGCTGAACCGGCTGGACCGCTTCCACCTGGCGCTGGCCGCCATCGAGCGCGTCGAGCGCCTGCGCGACCCGGCGGCCCACCTGTCCCAGCATCTGCGCGACCGGCTGCAGGAGCATCGGGTGTATGTGCGCGAGCATGGGGAGGACCTGCCGGAGATACGCGACTGGCGCTGGCCAGGAGGGGCGTAGTTGCCGGGTGCCGTCCTGACGCTCAACGCCGGGTCGAGCAGCCTGAAGTTCTCGGTGTTCGATGGGCCGCGGGAGATGCTGCGCGGGCAGGTGTCGGGGATCGGCACCCATCCGGAGGCGGAGGCGAAGAAGGACGGGCGGCACCTGGACGCGCCGGCCCTGCACGGCACGACCCACGAGGACTTTTTGCCGGGCCTGCTGGACTGGATCGGCAGCCACCTGGACGGAACCGCCATCGGAGCGGCCGGGCACCGGGTGGTGCATGGCGGCACGGAGTTCGCGGCCCCGGTCCGGGTGACGGACGAGGTGATCGCAGCCCTGGAGGCCCTGGTTCCCTTGGCGCCCCTGCACCAGCCGCACAACATCGCCGCCATACGCGCGGTGGCGAAGGCCCGGCCGGACCTGCCGCAGGCCGCGTGCTTCGACACCGCGTTCCACCGCACCATGCCGGAGGTGGCGACCTGGCTGGCCCTGCCGCGGGCGATGCGCGACGCCGGGATGCGCCGCTACGGGTTCCACGGCCTGTCCTATGAGTTCATCGCCGGGCGCCTGCGCGAGTTGGCGCCGGGCCTGGCCGCCGGGCGCGTGCTGGTGGCGCACCTCGGCAACGGCGCCAGCCTGTGCGCGATGCGGGATGGGCGGAGCCTGGACACGACGATGGGCTTCACCGCGCTGGACGGCCTGGTGATGGCGACCCGTTGCGGCAGCCTGGACCCCGGCGCGGTGCTTTACCTGATGCAGTCCCGCGGCATGTCGGCAGACGAAATCGAGGACGTACTCTACCACCAGTCCGGCCTGCTGGGCGTGTCCGGGCTAAGCGGCGACATGCGGGACCTGGCGGACAGCAGCGACCCGCGCGCGCGGGAAGCCGTTGACCTGTTCGTGCACGGGATCGTGAAATGCGCCGGCGGTTTGATCGCCGGCATGGGCGGCCTGGACGGCATCGTATTCACGGCGGGCATTGGCGAGCATGACCCGGCGGTTCGCGCGAAGGTGTGCGCCGGGTTGTCATGGCTAGGCCTGGTGCTGGACGATGCCGCCAACGCCGTTGGCAAGACGGCCCGGATCAGCACGCCTGACAGCCGGGTCGAGGCTTGGGTGATCCCGACCAATGAGGAGGCGGTGATCGCCCGGCACACGCAGGCAGTCGTTGGGTAAGGCCCTACCCCCGCTCTGATCTCCGAGCCACCCAGCGGGTGCCAGGCGGATTAGAAGGCCGCCGTCGCACCCCCTTCGTGCCCGGAACTGCCCTTGCCTTCTCAACTCAAGGGAGGCGTCCATCACCCGGCAGCAACGCGGCGAACGCCTCACCCAGCCTGGCATCCGCCGCGTCCAACGTGGCCAGGCCGCCGAGGCGGGCTATGCGACGGCGGACACGGCAGCGCCGGCAAGCACGGCCGCGGCAGCACGAAGGCGCATGGATCAGGCGCCCCCGCGCCGCAGCCCGGCCACCGCGAGCACGCCCACACCCAGCAGCCCAAGGCTCGCCGGCTCCGGAACCGTCGTCTCCTCCGCGACGGCCTGCAGGGCTTGCGCGGTCGATGGGTCAATCCCGAGCGCCGCGGCCGCTTGCTCACCCCCGCCGAACTGGCTGGCGTCATAGCCGGTGATGCGGTCGAACAGCGTCAGCGCGCTCAGATAGGCGCCGTACTTGCTGGGATGGTAGCCGATGGGCGTCGTGCAGCACGCCGCTGCCAGGTCGGCCGGGCCATCCCACAGGTTCACCTGCCCGGCAGGCTCGGTCGCCAAATAGGGGTTGCGCTGGGCCACGCCCTGCTCGATCGCGTTGATCCAGGCGTCCCCGGCGTAGGCAACGCCGGTGATCCCGGGGTTCTGCCCGGCCACGCTGCTGTAGGCGTTGTGCAGGTCGGCAGCTATCGTCTCGATCGGCGCGCCGACATAGGGCTGGTTGATGCCGCCCGTGCTCGATCCCTGGATCAGCGGGCTGGTATAGGTGTAGGACGCGAGCGGCTGCGTTTCGTATAGGTAGATGCCCGCTGCAGCCTTGCCGGCCGCGCTGTCTGCCTGATCTATCTTGCTGACAAGGGTGTTCGCGCCGGTCTCGAAGTTGGCGAAGTTCCCGCGCGTGGCGTTGCCCAGGCTGTTCGGGTTCGGCAGCGGCGTGAAGCTCTGCTCCTGCAGCACGACCTGGTCGTAGGGCGTGCCGGTCAGCGGGTTGTTCAGGATCGCCGGCAGGCGCGCGGCGGTGGTGGCGTCCAGGAGGGTCGCGCTGCTGACGGCGTCAATGGACACGTCATAACTCAGCCCGGCTTCCTGAGTCAGCTTGAGGAAGATGCCTGGGATGCCGCCGTAAGGGCCGCTCTCGAAGGTGCCCTGCGCCGGAGCGACGGTCTCGGCCGAGGAGCATGTGGCGGCGGTCAGGCAGTTCACGTCGTGGACGTTGCCGGTGCCGGTGCCGAAGCCGCTCATATAGGTGCGGACTGGATCGTACTTGCCGTGGGTGAAGCTGTTGCCCAGGAACAGGATGTCCATCGGCGCGGCAAGGGCGCCGGCGGGCAGCAGAACGGCGGCGATGGTGAGCAGTGGTGCGGCACGCATTGCGTTTCTTTCCCCGTATTGCTTTCCGCCCTGTTAGCCGCGTCTCCACCACAATGTAAAATATCTCGACGAGCAGTCCTCCATATGTTTTTCGTATGCCGATGGAGCTGCGCCACCTCCGCTACTTCTGTGCCGTTGCCGAAGAAGGGCACATCACCCGGGCCGCTGCCCGCCTCGGACTGCAGCAGCCGCCGCTGAGCCAACAGTTGCGCGCGCTGGAGGCGGAGGTCGGGGCTGCCCTGTTCCACCGCACCCCGCGCGGAGTGGTCCTGACGGAAGCCGGGCAGGCATTCCTGCCGGAAGCCCGGGCTGCGCTCGACGCCGCCGGCCGGGCTGCTGCCAACGCCCGGCGGGCGGCGGAGGGCCAGACAGGCGTGCTGCGGGTTGGGTTCGTCACCTCGGCCGCGCTGCATCCGGCCGTTCCCAGCCTGATCCGCGCCTTTGTCGCCGCCAACCCGGCCGTGTCCCTGACGGTCACGGAGGGCAACGCGGCCGAACTGACGGAGCAATTGGGGCGCGGCACGCTGGATGCCGGCTTCCTGCGGCTGCCGGTCGCACCCGTGGACGGCTGCGTGCTCACCGAGTTGCTGCGGGAGCCGGCGCTGCTCGCCTTGCCGTCAGGGCACCCGGCGCTGGAAGGGACCGGAACGGACGGCCCGCCGATCCACCTGCGTGCTCTTGCGGCGGAACGGTTCATCCTGGTGCGGCGCGGCAGGGCGCCGGGGCTATATGCGGACTTGGTGGCAGCCTGCCGCCGTGCCGGGTTCGAGCCGGAGGTGGCGCAGCAGGTGGACCGGATGCTGACCAACCTGAACCTGGTGGCCGCTGGAGCCGGGGTTTCCGCCGTTCCCGCGTCCATGGGTGGGATACACCGGGGACAGGTCGCATTTCGCGCCATCGCGGACCAGCCGGGACTGCAAGCGCCGTTGAACCTGCTGCACCGAGAACGGCCCCCGCCGGCCGTGGCGCGGTTCGCCGCAGTGGCGGTTGAAACCTGCCGGGCTGCCCCGTGGCGGCTCACCTGACAGGATGGACCCGGAGACGCCGTACCCGAACCGCAGGGGCAGCAAACGCAGGACTCCTCCCTCCCAAGCTGCTACCTTCCCGACGAAGGAGGGGCAAGCATGGCAGCGTTCAAGGGCAAGGCGCCGGGCAGCGGGTCCGGGGAGATGTCGCGCCGCACCGTGCTGCTGCGCCCCCAGATCGGCCTGACGCCGGCGCAGCAGACCCAGGCCCGCCGCCTGCGCCGCGGCGGCGCGGAGCCGGAGGCCATCGCCGAGGCCCTGTCCCTGCCATACGAGGAGGTGGAAAAGGCGCTGCTGCAGATGCGCTCCCCCCGCCCGGAAACCACGCGCGGCACGCTGAACGTCACCCTCGCGGCGCATAAGCTCATCATGAAGGAGCGCGTCGGCGACGAGCCGATCTGGCAGACCATGGACCGCATGCTGGACGAACTGCTGCGCCTGCGCGCCGCCGCAGCTCCGCCGAAACGCCGTACTGTCGTCGAGCCGCAGGCCGACCTGCCGCTGCTGGCGCCCACCCCCCGGCAACGTGAGTAGCACTGCCCTATCCGCCGCCTCAAAAACGTGACACATCGGTGCGATGTTGTACCTGCTCCATGACGCGGCTGCTGCCGCCATTTTTCCGATACGCGCCTGGGCGCAAGCCGCCAGCTCCGTGATGCGGGCCGCCCCCGGTCCTGACTACCTGACCGTCGGCGCGCGTTCCATGGTCGCCTGGGCCGACGTCGCCAACGACGTGCTGCGCCCGCGCGGCAAGCCCGAGTGGAACATCAAGCTGACGCGCGGGTCCGAGGAGCCGGTGCACGAGACCGTCGAGCTGGACCTGCCCTTCGTACGGCTGATGCGCTTCCAGGCCCCCGGCGCCACCGGCCCGCGCGTCCTGCTGGTTGCGCCCATGAGCGGGCATCATGCGACGCTGCTGCGCGGCACCGTGCAGGATATGACCGACGCCGGGTTCGAGGTTTACGTCACCGATTGGCGTGACGCCCGCATCGTGCCGCTGCTGCACGGCGACTTCGACCTTAGCAGCTACGTGGAGACCGTGATCGGCTTCCTGCAGCACCTCGGCCCCGAAACGAATGTCGTCGCAGTGTGCCAGCCGGCGCCGGCCGTGGTCGCCGCGGTGTCGCTGATGGCCAGCCGCAACGACCCGGCGCAGCCGCGCAGCATGACCCTAATGGGCGGCCCGGTGGACACCCGCTGCGCCCCCACGGTCGTCACCAAGCTGGCCCAGGAAAAGCCGATCACCTGGTTCGAGCGGCACGTCGTCACCACCGTGCCGCCGTGGCACCCCGGGGCGTTCCGCCGGGTGTATCCGGGCTTCCTGCAATTGGCGGCGTTCATCTCCATGAACCCCGACCGGCACATGGAGGCGCACCGGCGCATGTTCGACCACCTGGTGAAGGGGGATGCGAGCAGTGCCGCGTCGCACCGGCGCTTCTACGACGAATACCTGGCGGTGATGGACGTGCCGGCCAGCTACTACCTCGAAACGGTCGAGACCTTCTTCCAGAAGCACGACCTGGCCGACGGCCGCATGATGGTGCGCGGCGAACTGGTGGTGCCGTCCGCCATCCAGCACACCTCGCTGATGACGGTCGAGGGAGAGCTGGACGACATCTCGGCGCCGGGCCAGACCATCGCGGCGCAGACAATCTGCAGCGGCATCCCAGACGAGCGGCGGATGCAATACATGCAGCCGGGTGTCGGCCATTACGGCATCTTCAACGGACGCAAGTGGCGGAGCGAGATCCTGCCCCGCATCGGCGAGTTCATCCGGGCGCAGTAGCCGCCGCCCGTTCCCTCCGGAAAACGACTTGGGAGCAGGGCAACGACATCATACCAACGGTCCTCCGCTTCGACCGGTTTGCCCGCGCCTTACTCATCACTGCACCGTCTGTCATTGCGACTCGGCATTCCAGGGGCCGCCACACCGGATAGCAGCCCATGCACCCCTGGATTGCCGCGCCGAAGCCGGCTCGCAGTCATGGGGACTGATCTGATGCGGCGTCGCAAGGGTCAGAGCGGAGGGCCGCTGGATTTAGCTTGACTGGGCCATTCCGCGACCGACTCTTCCACCAGCTTAGTTCAGCCTGTGCGTCCTCGTTCATCCCAGCGTTGCCACGGAACGCCTGAATACA
>CAXTCI010000177.1:0-11217 GCA_964242325.1 uncultured Acetobacteraceae bacterium | reverse complement strand
GGGTCGGGGTGAGGGGGGCTTGGCTGCAGAGCGGAGCACTGACGGCGCGAATGGATCACGCCCCCGCTCGGGAAAGGGTTGTCCTCGAAGACCCCCCTCACCCTGACCCTCTCCCGGAGGGAGAGGGGGAAGCGGGGCGCGAAGCGTTTGCACAACCGGCGTCCTAGACCCCTATTTTCAGCTCTGGATCGTTATATATTCTGTCGCGGTTTCAGGAGGCTTTTCCCATGCGTCGCTCCCATCTGTTTGTTGCAGCCGTTGCCGCGGCCGGCCTGGCGCTGGTGCCGTCATTGGCTGATGCGCGGGCTGGCTCCGGCAGCAGCTTCGGCAGCCGGGGCGCTCGCAGCTACTCGGCCCCACCCAGCACAAGTACGGCTCCAATGGGTGCAATGCCGTTCGACCGCAGCATGACACCGCGTGCCGAGCCATCGCCGGGCTATGGCATGGGTCAGCAGCCATTGCAGGCGGGTCGGTCCGGCTTCGGCTCGGGCCTGATGGGTGGCCTGCTCGGCGTCGGGCTGGGCAGCCTGCTATTGGGCCATGGATTCGGCGGCGGCTCCGGGTTCCTCGGGCTGCTGATCCAGTTGGCGCTGCTGTTCTTCGCCGGGCGTTGGCTGTTGCGCATGTTCGCGCGCCGCCAGGCCGGCCAGCCCGTCATGGCTGGAATGCCGCGCATGGCCCAGCCCAGCCCGATGCAGGCCAGCGCGCTCGGCGGCGGCATGGGCGCCCCGGCTGGCGTGGTCGTCACCAAGGCGGACTACGAGGCATTCGACCGCAACCTGCATGAAGTGCAGGCCGCATGGACCGCGCAGGACCTGAACGCCATGCGAGAGCTGGCGACACCGGAGATGGTCGGCTACTTCAGCGAGCAGCTTGCCGAGCAGTCCAGCCGCGGCCTCCACAACAGCGTCACCCACGTCAAGCTGGAGAAGGGCGATCTGTCCGAAGCCTGGATAGAGGGCGGCCGGGAATATGCGACCGTCGCAATGCGCTTTTCCATGCTCGACGTGACCCGCGACTCGGCCGGCCGAATCGTCGATGGCGACGTGGCGACGCGCAGCATGGCGACGGAGCTATGGACGTTCATGCGCGTCCGCGGCGGACGTTGGGTGCTGTCAGCCATCCAGCAGACCCGGTAATTAACGAAAATACTGCAATAACAAGGCCGCTGGACATTCCAGCGGCCTTCTCTTTGTACGGTTTAAGTCGGCTTTGCTGCATCACCGAAGTTTCACGTGCGAGATCAGCGTCTTGCCGTATGAGCCGCGTTGAAGCCAGGACATTTGTCCTGTTGCAGCGAAGCGAGGTTCGATCGGCCGCATGAACGCCATCACCGCCAAGCCCGAAGCCCCTTTTTCCCATCGGACGACCTACCGTTCGGTTTTCATCTCCGACACCCACCTGGGCACCAAAGGTTGCCGCACCGACTTCCTGGCCGACTTCCTCGGCGGCATGTCGTGCGAGCACCTGTTCCTGGTCGGCGACATCGTGGATGGCTGGCGGCTGCGAAAGTCCTGGTTCTGGGATGCCGCGCACGACAAGGTCATACGCCTGATCCTCCGCCACGCCCGCAACGGCGCCGCAGTCACCTACGTGCCCGGCAACCACGACGAGATGTTCCGCCCCTGGTTGCCCTCGATGCCGGGGGGCACGGCGCTGGAAGTCGCCGGTATCTCCTTGCAGCAGGAAGCAGAGCATACGACAGCCGCCGGGATGCGCCTGCTGATCATCCATGGCGACCAGTTCGACGGCGTGCTGCGCTACGCCAGGTTCCTCGCCATCCTGGGCGATGGCGCCTACGTCACCTCCCTGGTGGTGAACCGCTGGTTCAACGGCATACGCCGGCGGCTCGGCTACCCCTACTGGTCGCTGTCCCAATGGCTCAAGCGGCAGGTAAAGGGCGCGGTGAAGGCGATCGACCTGTTCGAAACCGCGCTGGCCGCCGAGGCCAAGCGGCGCGGCTTCGACGGCGTGGTCTGCGGCCACATCCACCATGCCGAGATGCGCATGGTGAACGGCATCCTGTATGTGAACGATGGCGACTGGGTGGAAAGCTGCACCGCGCTGGTCGAGCATCACGATGGCCGGCTGGAGCTGCTGGATTGGGCGGCGCTCAACAAGCTTTCCTTCTTTACTCCCCGTCCGGTCAAGGCGCGGGAGACTGCCGCGGCCTGAACCCTTGCGTATCCTGGTCGTCTCCGACGCCTGGCACCCCCAGGTGAACGGCGTTGTCCGGACCCTGTCCATGGTGGCCGCCGAGCTGACGGCGCTGGGGCACGAGTTCGAGGTGATCGGCCCGGACCGGTTCCGCACGGTGGCGATGCCGACCTACCGGACGATCAGGGTCGCGCTGCTGCCGGGGCGGCGCCTGGCGCCGATGATCGAGGCGTTCCGCCCGGATGCGCTGCACATCGCGACGGAGGGACCGCTGGGCCTGGCGGCGCGCCGCTGGGCGGTGCGGCGGGGCGTGGCCTTCACCACCTCGTTCCACACCAGGTTCCCGGAATATCTGCACGCCCGCATGCGTGCGCCCACAGGGCTGACCTATGCCTGGCTGAGGCGGTTCCACAACGCCGGGTCGGCAACGATGGTCGCCACCGCAAGCCTGCGGGGCGAGCTGGTGCAGCGCGGCTTCCGCAACGTGCGGCCCTGGACCCGCGGCGTGGACCTGGCGCGGTTCCATCCGCAGCCGGCGCCGGCGCAGGACTTGCCGCGCCCGCTGTTCCTGTATGTCGGCCGGCTTGCGGTGGAGAAGAACCTGGAGGGGTTCCTGTCCCTCGATCTCCCCGGCACCAAGGTCGTCGTCGGCGACGGCCCGCAGCGGGACGCCCTGGCCCGCGCCTACCCAAGCGCGCAGTTCCTGGGGGAACGGCATGGCGAGGCTCTGGCCGAGATCTATGCCAGTGCCGACGTGTTCGTGTTCCCCTCGCTAACGGACACCTTCGGACTGGTGCTGCTGGAAAGCCTGGCCTCGGGAACGCCGGTCGCCGCCCACCCCGTTACCGGCCCGGCCGACATCCTGGAAGGCGCGGCCCCCGGCGTCGGCGCACTGGACCACGACCTGCGCGCCGCCGCCCTGCGCGCCCTGTCCGGCGACCGCGCCGCCTGCCGCCGCCACGCCGAACGCTTCAGTTGGCGAGCCTGCGCCGAGATATTCCTCGCCAACCTGGTTCTGGTCGGCCACGCCGGCTAACGCTCTCTGTTCCTCCGGGACGTGCGAGATATCGCTCCCTGTTCCTTCTCCCTCTCCCTCCGGAAGAGGGCCGGGGTGAGGGGGTCTTGGCCGCGGAGCAGGGCACGGTCAGTGCTGCAAGAACAACCCTCTGCCCCGGCCAGCGTCGCACTCGCCCACCCCCTCACCCTAACCCTCTCCCGTAGGGAGAGGGAGCAGGACCGGTGCCCGGTTTGCCGCCCCCCGGTCCGCATGCTACCGCCCCGCGTCCCATGCTGAAGCGCCTCCTCCGTCATCCCCGCACCATCGCGCTCGGCACCAGCGCCATGGGTGCTTATCTGCGGTTCGCGCTGGGCAGCACCCGCTGGACGCTGCATGGGGCGGAGCAGCTCGGACCCTACCTTTACGCCACCCCCGCCATTTTCGCCTTCTGGCATGAATGCTTGCCCTTGATGCCGGCACTATGGACCCATGCCCTGCGCAGCCGGGCCGAGGCCGGCACGGCGCGGGGCCGGATGCACGTCCTGGTCAGCCGCCACCAGGACGGGCGCCTGATCGGGCGCATGATGCACGGCTTCGGCCTGGATCTCGTGCACGGGTCCAGCGCCAAGCGTGGCGAGCAGAAGGGCGGAGCGGCCAGCATGCGCGCCCTGTTGGCTGTGCTGGCCGCCGGCGATCAGGTCGTCATCACCCCGGACGGGCCGCGCGGCCCGCGCCGGCAGGCGCAGCCCGGCGTGGCGCAGCTTGCGGCCATGGCAGGCACGCCGGTGGTGCCCTGCGCCGCCCAGATCGTGCGCCGGCGCGTGCTGCCGACCTGGGACCGCATGGTGCTGCCGCTGCCCTGGGGCCGCGGAGTGCTGGTGTGCTGCGCCCCGGTGTCCGTGCCGCGCACCGGCTGGACCGGCGCGTTGGCCACCATCGCCACAGGAATGACGGAAGCCGCCGATCGGGCCGAGGCGCTGTGCGAAGCCTGACCGCCGCGGCCTGGCACGGCGCGGCGTCGCTGGCCGCCCCCGGCCTGCGCCTAATGCTGCGCCGCCGGGCCGCGCGCGGCAAGGAACTGGCGCATCGCCTGCCGGAGCGAAGGGGCATTGACCCGGCGCCCCGCCCGCCTGGCCGCCTCCTCTGGCTGCACGCCGCGAGCGTCGGCGAAAGCCGGTCCGTCCTGCCGGTCCTGCAGGCGCTGCCGCCGGACCTGAACGTGCTGTTCACCACGGGGACGGTGACCTCCGCCGCGCTGCTGGCCGAACGCTTGCCGGCGCTGGGCCTGCACCAGGTCATGCACCGCTTCGTGCCCTTGGACGTCCCGGCCTGGGCCGCCCGGTTCCTCGACCATTGGCAGCCGGACGCCGCGGCCTTCGTCGAGTCGGAGCTATGGCCCAACCTGCTCGTCGCTTGCCGGGACCGGGACATCCCGGCCATGCTGGTCAACGCGCGCATGTCGGCGCGCAGCGCGCAGGGGTGGAGCCGGGCGCCCGGGTTTGCCCGCCGGATCCTGGGCGGGTTCTGCCAGGTGCAGGCCCAGTCGGCGGAGGACGCGGCGCGGCTCCAGGCGCTGGGCGCCCGTAATGTGACGGCGCCGGGCAACCTGAAGCTGGCCGCGCCGCCTCTGCCGGCCGACCCGGCGGAACTGGTGCGCTTGCAGCACCTGCTGAATGGCCGGCCGGTCTGGCTCGCGGCCAGCACGCATCCCGGAGAGGACGAGGTGGCGCTGGCGATCCATCGCGCGCTGGTACCCGCGCATCCCGGCCTGCTGACGATCGTGGCGCCCCGCCATCCCGCACGCGGCGCTGAAGTCGCGGCGGCGCTGGAGGCGCCCCGTCGCTCCTTGCAGCAAGACCCGCCAGCCGACGCCGGCCTGTGGGTGGCGGACACGATGGGCGAGCTGGGCCTGTTGTATCGCCTGGCGCCGCTGGCCTTCGTCGGCCGCAGCCTGACCGGGCAGGGCGGGCAGAACCCCTGGGAGCCGGCACGGCTGGGCTGCGCCGTCGCGGTCGGACCGCACGCCGAGAACTTCGCCGAGGCCGTGGCCGCGCTGGCAGCAGCCGGCGGCCTGACTCAGGTCGCGGACGCGCCGGGCCTCGAAGCCTGGGTAGACGCCATGCTGCGCGACCCCGCCCGCCGCGCCGTGGCTGGGGCCGCGGCCCAGGCGGCCGCAACCGGCGCGTTCGACCTGCCGGCGCGCACGGCACAGGCATTGCTGGAGCTGATGGGCGTGGAGCGATGATGCCGCCCCGGTTCTGGGCGCATGACGGCGTCCTGCCCCGCTTGCTGTCACCCCTATCGGCCCTGGTGGCACGGAGCACGGCGCGACGAGTGGCCCGGCCAGGGTGGCGGGCGCCGGTGCCGGTGCTGTGCTGCGGCAATGCCGGCGTGGGCGGCGCGGGCAAGACGACCCTGGTGCTGGACTTGGTGCGGCGGCTGCAATCCCGCGGCGTGGCCGTGCATTGCCTGACCCGCGGCTATGGCGGACGGACCAGCGGCGTCGTGCGGGTGAATCCCGCCATTCACGGCGCCGCGCTGGTAGGGGACGAGCCGCTGCTGCTGGCCGCCGCCGCCCCGACCTGGGTATCCGCCGACCGCGCTGCGGGCGCTCGTGCGGCGGTGGCAGCCGGGGCGGGGATGCTGGTGATGGATGACGGTTTGCAGAACCCCGGCCTGGTGCAGGACCTGGCGCTGCTGGTGGTGGACGGAGCATCCGGGTTCGGCAACGGACGCGTGCTGCCGGCCGGGCCGCTGCGGGAGCCGGTAGCAGCGGCGGCGGCGCGCTGCCAGGCGGCCGTGCTGGTCGGTCCCGACGCCGCGGGCGCACGAGCCGCGCTGCCCCGGGACATGCCCGTGCTGACGGCACAGTTGAAGCCGGACCAATCGCTGCGAGGCCGCCGCGTGCTGGCCTTCGCCGGCATCGCCCGGCCGTCCAAGTTCTTTCAAATGCTGCACGACACCGGGGCCGAGGTTGCGGCCACCATCGGTTTCCCCGATCACCACCGTTTCACGGCGCCGGAACTGGACGGGCTGTTCCACCGGGCCACGGCCCTAGGCGCCGAGCCGGCCACCACGCCAAAGGACGCGGTGCGCCTGTCGCCCGGCCCGCGCGCGCGCGTGCTGGTCGTGGGCGTGTCCCTGGCGTGGGATGACCCAACTGGCATCCAGGCGCTGCTGGACACCCTGCAATGAAGTCGCTGCACCGGATCGAGGGCGCGCTGGCCCGCGGCGCGCTGCGGCTCCTGCTCAGGCTTGGTCCGGTCCGCGCCAGCAACCTATGTGGCGTCGTGGCCCGGACTGTCGGCCCGCTGCTGCCGGTGTCGCGCGTCGCCCACGCCAACCTGCGCGCGGCCATGCCGGAGCTAGACGCCGCCGCCCGGAGCCGGATTGTGCGCGGCGTATGGGAAAACCTGGGCCGTACCGTCGGCGAACTGCCGCACCTCGCCGACCTCGGCCCGGCGGCTGCCGGCCCGGGGTGGGAACTCGCCGGTGTGGAGACGCTGCAGCCGTTGCTGGCCGGCACCGGCCCGGCGATCCTATTCAGCGGCCATATCGGCAACTGGGAAGCGCTTCCGGTGGCCGCCGCTGCCGCCGGCGTGCCGTTCCACAGCATGTATCGCACCATCGAGAACCCAGAGATTGACGCGCTGCTGCTGGACCTGCGCCGCCGCGCCATGCGCTACGACGTCGGGATGTTCCCAAAAGGCGCAGCCGGAGCCATGCTGGCGATGAAGCACCTGCGGGGAGGCGGCCGTCTAGGGATGCTGATGGACCAGAAGATGAATGATGGCATCCCCGCCCGCTTCTTCGGCCTGCCCGCAATGACTGCCCCAGCCCTTGCCGTCCTGGCTCTGCGGCTACGCTGCCCGGTGATCCCCGGATGGGTCGAGCGGATCGGCCCGGCGCGCTTCCGCGTGACGTGCGAACCACCGATGACCCTGCCGGACAGCGGCGACCGCGATGCCGATATCGCCGCGTTGACCCAGACGATGAATGACCGGCTGGAAGCCTGGATCAGGTACAAGCCGGAAGCATGGCTCTGGCTGCACCGCCGCTGGCCGAGGGAAGCAACGCCTTCTTCTCCCTCTCCCTCCGGGAGAGGGTCGGGGTGAGGGAAGCCACCCTCACGCCCTTCGATCCTGGCAGGACTGCCCGCTCCTAGGAGACGGCGGTGCCTGCCGTTTCCCTCACCCCGACCCTCTCCCAAAGGGAGCAGCAGCAGGGATCTAGAACTTCTTCTTGGCCGGCAGCTTCACGACCTCGGGCAACGGCGAGCGTTCCACCGCGGCGATCTCCGGGCGCGGCTTGCCCGATGCAGCACCAATGGCGGCGTCCTGCTCCCGGATGATTTCCTTCGCCGGCTCGTCTCCGTCCAGGCCGCCCAGCGCAGTGCTCGGCACCCGGCGGTTGCTGGTGCGGGTTCCGTCGACATAGGTCACGTCGAAGGCGACGAAGCTGCTCTCAACCCGCTTCCTGACTGCCATGTCAGCTCTCGGCCTCGGGCAGGCCATCCATTGCCGGGTTGGGCGCGACCATCGGGTCGTCCGGAATGCCGCCGGCATCTATGATCGCCTTGCGCTTGGCGGCGGCTTCTTCCTTCTCGCGCAGCTTCTCGTCTTTCTTGGCCTGCTTGGCGCGGTTCCGCTCGGCCCGCTGCAGGTTATAGTTGGGCTTGAAGACCATCGTATGTCCCTACGGCAGATACGGCACGGCCCAGGGCAGCGCACAACGCACTGCCCCGGGCCGGAAGCCTGTTGGTCGGTCCCCGGACTCCCGTCCTGGGGTGCCAGCTCAGCTTTGGCCGAGCTGGCTTTCCCGCACGACGCGCTCGTGCCCGTCGCGGGCGTTCTTGATGCGATATTGCAGGTCCCGGGTTTCGCTGGGCATCTGCTTCACCACGATATAGCTTCCCCGCGGCGCGTTGCCATCGAACGCGCTGGGGGAGAAATCCACCTTTTGGCCGGACCCGAACTTATGAAGTGACATAGCAGTCAGCTCCGGCCGCCACCACGCGGGTGGCTCTAGGGGTTTAGGCCGCCTGCAGGTTGACCGCCGAGGTCTTGCCCTGCTGGCCGCGCTCCAGTTCGAAGCTCAGCTTCTGGCCCTCGTTGAGTGACCCCATGCCGGCGCGCTCGACTGCAGAGATGTGCACGAACACGTCCTTGCTGCCGTCATCCGGCTGGATGAAGCCAAAGCCCTTCTGTGCATTGAACCACTTAACCGTTCCGACTGCCATAGTATGCTCCATTTAGACACGGCGGCCCGCGCGGTGCAGGCCGTATTACTTTTAACAATGGGGAGCACCGGAGCAGTCAGGTCACCCCGGCAAGGCCGGGGGTCGAAAGACGTCGTTCCAAAAGCACGTGAACCCAACGCGAAAAGCGCCGCTCTCTACATGGGCTTGTGGGGTCCAGATGTAAAGGGAGTTGCCTAAATCGGCAGCACTGCCTGCCCGGCCTTACCCGCCGTCACCGCAACCTCGCCGTCCCTGAACCGCAGCCGCAGCTTCGCGCCGGGGCGGACAGCGGACGCATCGGTCACGGGATCGGCGCCCCGGAACACCAGGGCATAGCCGCGCGCCAGCACCGCCTCGTGCGACACCGACGCCAGCCGGGCCGCAAGGCCGTCAAGCCGCGCCGCGCCCTCCCGCAAGGCGGCACGCAACGGGGCAGGGGACAACCGGTCCAGCGTCCGGTCGGCCACGACGCGCTGCCGGGCAACCGTCTGGCGCTGCGCCGCGGCCAGCTGGGATGACGCCAGCGTCAAGGCCCCGCGCGCCGGCGGCAGCAGGCTGCGCGGCGGCGGCAAGCGTAGCCCGACCCGCACCAGTTCGGCCCGGCGGTCACGCACCAGGTTCGGCAGAGCCAGCGACACCCGCAGGCTGCGGTCCCTTACCTGGTCCTGCGACGCCCGCAGGCGCCCGCGTAGGTCGGGCATCGCCCGCTCCGCCCGCGACAGCGCAGCCCGCTGTCCCGCGACCAGGCCCGGCAGCGCCAGCGTCAGCCGTGCAGCGCTGTCCCGCACCGCGTCCTGCGCCGCCCGTATCCGCAGGCGGGGGTCCGGCATTCCACGTTCGGCCCGGACCAGCCCGGCACGGCGGGCGACCACCAAGTTGGGCAGCGCCAGGCGCAGCCGGCCGTGCAGCCCGTCCGCCGCCAGCCGGGCTGCCGATACCCGCCCCGGCAGGTCCGGCAGGCCACGGGCGGCCCGGTCCAGTTGCGCCTGCCGGGCGGCCAGCAGATTTGGCACCGCCAGCGCCAAGCGTCCGGCCCGGTCGTCCAACCGCTGCCGGGCGCTCCCGGCCAGGGCCGCCAGGTCCGGCAAGCCGCGCACCGCCCGCTCCAGCCGCAACTGCCGTTCCTGCACCATGCGATGCAGACCGGCGGCCAGGCGGGCGGCCTCCTGCGCCAGGTTGGCGGCAAGCTCGGTCCGGGACGGCACCGCCAGCTCGGCGGCAGCGGTCGGAGTCGGCGCCCGCCGGTCGCTGGCCAAATCAATTAGGGTATGGTCGGTCTCGTGCCCCACTGCCGAGATCAGCGGGATGCGGCAGGCCGCGGCGGCGCGCACCACGGCCTCGTCGTTGAAGGCCATCAGGTCTTCCAGGCTGCCGCCGCCGCGCGCGACGATCAGCACGTCCGGACGCGGCACCGGGCCGCCCGCAACGATCCGGTCGAACCCGGCGATGGCCGCCGCAATCTTCGCTGCCGCCCCCTCGCCCTGCACCGGCACCGGCCACAGCAGGATTGGCCGGGGGAAGCGCCGCAGGATCGTCGTCTTGATGTCCTGCAGCACTGCGCCCTGTGCCGAGGTGACCACCCCCACGACCCCAGGCAGCACCGGCAGGCGCCGCTTGCGGTCCTCCCCGAACAGGCCCTCCGCCGCCAGCCGCACCCGCAGCAGCTCGATCCGCGCCAGCAGCGCGCCGGCGCCGGCATACTCCATCCGCTCGACGATGAGCTGGTAGTTGCTGCGCTCCCCGTAGGAGGACACACGCCCCGTGGCGATCACCTCCACCCCGTTCTCCGGCACCAGTCCCAGCTTGGACACCGCGCCCTTCCACACGACGCCGCTGATTTTGCCGCCCTCGTCCTTCAGCGAGAAATACAGGTGCCCGGACGGGTAGCGCTTGAACTCCGTGACCTCCCCCCGCACCCGGACGCGGCCGAATGCGCCCTCCAGCGTGCGCTTCACCGCACCGCTGATCTCGGAGACGGTGTATTCGGGAACGTTGGTGGCGGGCGCCGGGGTCAGCAAGTCGTTCATGGCGCCAGGCTATGCTAAGGCGGCGCCGAGTTGAAGCGGAGCGGCGTGATGCGGGTGTTGATTGTGGGATCGGGCGGGCGGGAACATGCGCTGGCCTGGGCGCTGTCGGCGTCTCCGCTGCTGACCAAGCTGTGGGTCGCGCCGGGCAACCCCGGCACCGCAGCCATCGCCGAGAACGTCAGCCTGCAAGCGATGGATGTGCAGGGCCTGGTGCTGTTTGCCCGCGGCAACGCCGTGGACCTGGTTGTTCCCGGCCCGGAAGCCCCCCTGGTCGCCGGCCTGGCCGACGCCATGGCGGCAGCCGGCATACGCTGCTGCGGCCCCAGCCGCGCCGCCGCGCAGTTGGAGGGCAGCAAGGCCTTCACCAAGGAGCTGTGCGACGCCGCCGGCATCCCGACGGCCCGGTGGGAGCGGTTCGACGACCCGAACGCCGCACGCGACTTCGTCCGCCGCCGCGGCGCGCCCATCGTGGTGAAGGCGGACGGCCTGGCGGCTGGCAAAGGCGTCGTGGTCGCCGCCACCGAGGAGGAAGCCGAAGCCGCCATCGGCCTGATCATGGAGGGCCATGCCTTCGGCGACTCCGGGCGCTCCGTGGTCATCGAGGAGTTCCTGGAGGGCTGGGAGTGCAGCCTGTTCGCGCTGTGCGACGGCACGGACGCGGTGTTCCTGGGCGCGGCGCAAGACCGCAAGCGGGTGGGCGACGGCGACACCGGGCCGAACACGGGCGGCATGGGCGCGATCTCCCCGGTGCCGGGCTTCGACCCGGCGCCGGCGATGGACGCCTTCATCCGCCCGGC
>CAXTCI010000176.1:0-11384 GCA_964242325.1 uncultured Acetobacteraceae bacterium | reverse complement strand
AGTTTGCGCCCCGCTCCGCAGCCAAGACCCCCTCACCCCAACCCTCTCCCGGAGGGAGAGGGAGCAGGACGTGAGCACTCTTCCCGCCAACATCGTCCAATTCGCCCGGCTGCTGCGCCGGGCCGGGCTGCCGGTCGGGCCGGCGGAGGTCGTGGCGACCGGGCAGGCCCTGGGCCAGGTGGATATCGGCGAGCGGACACAGGTGCGCGCCGCCCTGCGCGGCCTGATGGTGCATCGGCACGAGCATTTGGAGTTGTTCGACCGCGCCTTCGACCTGTTCTGGCGCGACCCGAACGCCGCGCAGCAAGCGATGGCGCTGGCCCTGCTGGACGGCACGCCGCCGGCCGAAGAGCAGCGCCCCACCCCCGGCAGCCGCCGCCTGGCCGAAGCCCTGGCTCCGCCCCGACCGCAGCAGCGCCAACTGGACGACACCCCGCCTGAGTTGGACGCCGTGATGACGGTCAGCGAGCGCGAGCGCCTGCAATCCATGGACTTCGAGCAGATGAGCGCCGAGCAGGTCGGCAGCGCCAAGGCTGAAATCCGCCGATTGCGGTTGCCGCTCGACCTGCGCCGCACCCGGCGGCTGCGCCCCGACGCCCGCGGTCAGCGTATGGACCTGGCCGCCACCCTGCGCCGCAGCTTGCGCCGCGGTGGGGAGATCGTGGACCTGTCCCGCAGCGCCCGCACCGTACGCCCGCCGCCGCTGGTCGTGCTGTGCGACATCTCGGGCAGCATGGCGCGTTACGCCCAGGTCTTGCTGCATTTCCTGCATGCCGTCGCCAACGACCGGGACCGGGTCCACGTCTTCCTGTTCGGCACCCGGCTGTCGAACATCACCCGGCAGCTCCGCTTCCGCGACCCCGAAGTGTCGTTCCAGATGGTGTCCCACGCCGTGCCCGACTGGTCCGGCGGCACACGCATCGGCGAGGCCCTGGCCGAGTTCAACCGCCGCTGGTCCCGCCGCGTGCTGGCGCAGGGCGCGGTCGTGCTGCTGGTGACGGATGGGCTGGACCGGGACGGGGCCGCCGGGCTGGCGGAGGAGATGGATCGGCTGCACCGCTCTTGCCGCCGGCTGATCTGGCTCAACCCGCTGTTGCGCTGGGACGGGTTCCAACCCAAGTCCGGTGGCATCCGGGCCATGCTGCCGTACGTGGACGAGTTCCGCACCGTCCACAGCCTCGACAGTTTGCGCGCCCTGGTGGACCTGCTGTCCCGTCCGGCGCCTCCGCGTGGAGCCGGCGCGGTTTGGAGCAAAAGATGAGCGACGTTCTGGATGTGATTGAGACCGCAGCGGGATGGCTGCGCGAGGGCGAGCAGGTTGCGCTTGCGACGGTCACGGAAACCTGGGGCAGCAGCCCTCGCCCGCCGGGCAGCCAGCTTGCAGTGACGGCGAGCGGGCGCATGGCCGGCTCCGTCAGCGGCGGCTGCATCGAGGGTGCCGTGGCGGATGCGGCGGCGCAGACCATGCGGGACGGTGTGCCGCAACTGCTGGACTTCGGCGTGACGGATGAACGGGCCTGGGAGGTTGGCCTGGCCTGCGGCGGCAAGCTGAAGGTGTTCGTCGAGCGGCTAGGATGAATGCGGACCTGCTGACCCGCTTGCAGGCGGCACGGTCGGAGGGCCGGCCGGCGGTCCTTGCCACCCGGTTGCCGGATGGGGAGCAGTGGCTGCTGCCCGACGCCGATGCGCCCCCTGCCCTGCGCGGCCCGGCGGACGATGCCCTGCGTACCGACCGCAGCGGGACGGTGCAGGCCGATGGCGTCGCCTGGTTCCTTCACGCCTACAACCCGCCGCTCCGGCTGGTCGTCGTCGGCGCCGTGCACATTGCCCAGGCGCTGGCGCCGATGGCTGCGGGTCTTGGCTTTGGCGTGACGGTCGCTGACCCGCGCCGGTCGTTTGCCTCCGAGGAGCGCTTCCCCGGCGTGGCAGTCAGCACGGACTGGCCGGACGAGGCGCTGGATGAATTGCGGCCCGACGGGCGCACCGCGATCGTCACCCTGACGCATGACCCCAAGCTGGATGACCCGGCGCTGGACCGGGCGCTCAAGTCCCCGGCGTTCTACATCGGCGCGCTCGGCTCCCGCCGCACCCATGCGGCGCGGCTGGAGCGGCTGCGCGCCCTAGGCCACGGCGACGAGGCGCTGGCGCGCATCCAGGGGCCGGTCGGTTTGGACATCGGCGCCATAACGGCGCCGGAGATCGCGCTGTCCATCTTGGCCCAGGTCGTGGCGGTGCGGCGCACCCGCGCATGAGGTTCGGCCGGGTTCCGCTTGTTTCGGCGCAGGGTGCTATCCTGGCTCACACCAGGCGCTTGCCAGGGCGTGTGCTGAAAAAGGGAGCGGTCCTGGATGCCGGCGCCGTTGCGGCGCTTGCTGCAGATGGGGTGGCTGACGTCATCGCCGCGCAGCTCGACGAGGGTGACGTGCCAGAGGACGAGGCTGCCCGGCGTCTTGCGGCAGCGCTGGTCAGCCCGGGGTTGCAGGCGTCGCCAGCCAGCACCGGCCGGGTGAATCTGGTTGCGACTTCGCCCGGCCTGGTCCAGGTGGACCGGGCGGCGCTGGACCGCATCAACGGCCTGGACGAAAGCCTGACGGTCGGCACTCTGCCCGACGCCGCGCCGGTCGCGGCACGCGACATGGTTGCGACCATCAAGGTCATTCCCTTTGCCGCCCCGGAGACGGCCCTGCGTAGGGCTGAAGCTGCCGCGCAGGAGCAGCTTCCCTTGCGCCTGCACCCATTCCACGCGTTGCGGGTGGGTCTGGTGATGACGACGCTGCCGGGCCTGAAGGCGAGCATCCTGGATGGGACGGCGGCGGCCACGGCCGCTCGCGTCGCCGGGCTGACCGGCACGATGCTGCCGCCGCTGACCTGCAACCATGATGAGGCAGAGATCGCCACGGCTCTGCAAACCTTGATGGCGGACGGAGCGGACCTGTTGCTGGTGGCAGGCGCCAGCGCCGTGGTGGACCGGCGAGACGTCGGGCCGGCCGGAATCGTCGCGGCTGGTGGGCGCGTGCTGTATTTCGGGATGCCGGTGGACCCCGGCAACCTGATTTGCCTGTGTGCCATTGGCGACCGCCCGGCCCTGGTTCTGCCAGGCTGTGCGCGCAGCCCGCGGTTGAACGGGATTGATTGGGTGCTGGCGCGGTTGTTCGCCGGTCTGCCGGTGGACGGCCGTGTGATCGCGGGCATGGGCGCGGGCGGGCTGCTGCAGGATCCGGGGCAACGGCCGCTGCCCCGGGCAAAGGTGGCCGGTACCCCGGACCGCGGCGGGGTTGCAGGCATCGTGCTCGCCGCCGGGCGCAGCAGCCGGATGGCGCCGCATAACAAGCTTCTGGTGATGGACCGGGAAGGCCGGGCGATGGTGGCGCGGGTGGTGGACAACCTGCTTGCCAGCACGGCGCGGCCGGTCTTGGTCGTGCTGGGCCACCGTGCCGATGACGTGCGGGCGGCATTGGCGGGCCGGGACGTGCGGTTCGTGCCGGCGCCCGACTATGCCGCGGGCCTGTCGGCCAGCCTGCGCGCCGGCATCGCCGCGGTGCCGCCCGGCGCCGGTGCCGCCTTGGTGTGCCTGGGCGACATGCCGCTGGTCACCGGAGGCATGATGCAGCAGGTGATCGCCGCCTACGATCCCGGCGAGGGCCGGGGCATCGTGGCGCCGACCTGCCTGGGGAAGATTGGCAACCCTGTGCTTTGGGGGCGCCGCTTTTTCCCTGACATTGCAGGGCTGACGGGTGATATGGGCGCGCGGCCCTTGCTGGAACGGCACCAGGAGCACGTGGCGCTTGTCGAGCTGGGCGACGATGCGGTGCTGCGCGACTTCGACACAGTGGACTCGCTGGAGTCGTTGCCCGACGAAGCGTTTCCAGGCACAGCACTCAGCATAGTATAAAGGTGGGGCCAGGGAACCTGGGCTCAGGGCGGCAACATACCCTAGCGGATTTTCAGACCGAGGCACAGGATGCAGGCGACGTCGAACGCACGCAGCAGGACGTTCATGGCGGCGACGGCGCTGGTATGCCTTGCCGCCGCTTTCGCACGGCCAGCCCAGGCCCAGGATGCGCCGAAAGTCGCGGTTGTGGAGTTTGGCGAATACACGGTTCGGCGTGAGGTGCCGCTTAACGGCCTGCGTATCGGCTCTAGCGGCGTCACCGAACGGGTCAGCAGCGAGGGAGCCCGGCTGCTTCGCCACACCGACCGGATCGAGGCCGCGCCCTGTCGGCGGTTCGGGGTCTGGTTCCAGTTGCAGCCGCCGGGCGATGGTGGATTGCTGCCGATCACCCAACGCCTGACTCATCCGCGCATGATCCGGCCGGACGGCATCTCTGGCACGGTCGAGGCTGATGACGGGCTGCTCGATGGCGATCCGGTCCTGTCCGGCTTCAGCTTCACCTATGATTGGGAGATGGTGCCGGGAACCTGGACCTTCGCATTGCTGTCGGGCGGCAAAGTATTGGCGGAGAAGTCTTTCGAGGTCGTGGCGCCTGCTGGCGGCATAGCTTCTGCGGCGGGCGGGTGTGATGCGCCGATATCGTGACCACCCATGCCCGTAGGAGCGATCCCGGCGGATGAAGGCGGACCTTGTTGAGCCTCTGAGTCCGGGATTTCGGCAGCGGTGGCTGGCCGTGAAATTCCTTCTTGAAGTACGGTCGTGACAGCCCTGTAGGGACAAGTGGTTTGGGGTTGACGTTCTGCTTGCCACCACGAACGGAGCTGATCTTCTGAAGGCATGAGGGTGATGCGGCAGCCTTCGCCTTCAAGCAACCCATCTGGCGCTCGCAGGTCGCCGCCAGCCGGTTGCGGCGGGGCCATTCGGGGTCGGCAGGGCTGGCTGGATGTCTCGGGAGCGCCGCGCCGAATCGTCGGGCACTGTCGCTCAAGTAGATCGCAGTTATGGCATGGCGAACACCGCTGGCTGTTTTGTTCAGGTCCGATCCCGGTGCAGGCTGGCGCAGGAGAACTTCCGGGTCCATCTTCCCAGGCAGGATGAACCACGCTCCGCTCCCGATCCGGACTGCCCGGCTGCAAGACGGCACCTTGACCTACCTGGTTGATCTCCCGCCGGAGGCGTTGCCGCCCGTGCGTGGACGCGACCTGGCCGAAGCCTGGGAACAAGCGCGCGAGGCGGCGTGCGGCGCCGCCTGGGGCACAGCGCGGCTGTTCCGCTTCCGCCGCCCGGATGGCGGCACGACGGACCTGGCGCTGTCGGATGAGGACGCCTGCTGCTGGGCGGCCGCAGTTGATGCGAGCGTCGGCATCGGCACGTCGCATGGGCTGTCACTCTGTCTTCGCCTGCTGGCGCTGGTGGATTTGCTCGGCCGCGCATCTTGGCTTTCGCAAATGTTCCGCATCGGGCGCAACGGGGCGACGTTGCATCCGGCACTGTTGGCCACGGCGGCCGAAGCGCCGCTGGATGCCGACGCCCGCTTCGACGAGGCACGGTTCCGTGCCCGCCTGGGCTGTGCCGTGACCGGCCTAGCCGCCTCCTCCATTGGAGCTGCTCTATGATCCCACGTTGCCTCCTGGCTCTGCCCTTGATCGTGGGGGCCTGCACGGGACGGCCTCCCCAATCCAATGCCGACCGTGCCGCGGCAACGGCGTGCCGGCAGGAGGTTGACAGGGTTTATGCCGCGCAGAACCGGCGGGACCTGACCTACCGGGACCAGCGCGACACGCCATTCGCGACGTCCTACAACTCGGGCGTGACCAGCGCCGGGCTGGGCGCCCTGTTCGGGCGGGACAACGACATCCAGTCCTGCACCAGTCAAAGCCGGCCCGGCGCCGTTTCCGGCGCGATCGGCACCGGCCCCACATTCAGCCCCACCGCACGTTGACCCAGGAAAACCCGACCATGAGCAAGATCATCCGGACTGAACCGAGCAAGGTGCTGGCCAAGGCCGTCGAGTATCACGGCTTCGTCTTCACCCAGGGGGTGACGGCGACGGACCTGAGCAAGGACATCACTGGACAAACCCAGGAGGTGCTCGCCGGGCTGGACGAAATCCTGGAAACTCACGGAACCGATAAGACCCGCCTGCTTCAGGCGCAGATTTGGCTGAAGGACATCCGCGACCGCGACGCGATGAACCAGGTCTGGTCAGCGTGGCTGCCGGAGGGGGGAGCACCGGCCCGGGCCTGCGTGCAGGCCAATATGGCCGACTCGCGCCACCTCATAGAGATCATGGTCACCACATGTAAGTAGCGGCCGTACGCGCCCTAAGAAGGCTTGCGCGGCCTGTCGTATAGGTGGCAGGCCGCCGTGTCAGCCCACGAGAGCCTGCTTAGCATTTGATATGTGCGCGAACCTTCAGAGGTATGCTTGGCATCGCGGCTATAGATCACGCGAATCGCGAAAGTGGCTGGTTCTCGACCAGCCGTTTTCTTTTCGCCCGTCTGCGCTCGCTTGAGGCAACGTTGCATTGCTGATCAGGCGCACGGCGCTACTTCGGCCATACCTAGACATAACTGTTGCGGCAACGTATCGCGGCTTGGTGATTGTGACTTCTGTCCCAATCCGAATGGTTATGCACATGCAGATATCGCCAAATCGCGTGCGGTAACGGGCAAGTTCCTCGTCCTGGGTTGCCAGCCTACACACGCCGACGTTACCCAATGTTTCCTAGCTTGCTCACGCGGGCGTGAAGAATGAGGGATAACTGGCATGAGTGGACGGATACAAGGACAGTTGACGTTGCTGGGTGCGGCGTTCGCCCTGGCAGCCCCCTTCTCCGTCCAGCCAGCTCAGGCCCACCAGCATAACCGTCATGCGAATCACCAGATGTCCGGCCGTGATGCGGCGCGGGTCATCTACGCCGGGGTCAGCCACTACGGCCGCTACCACTCTTCGTTCCGCAGCGGGTTTGCCGGAGGCACCCTGCAATGCGTGCCGTTTGCGCGGGAGAATACCGGAATCGAGTTGACCGGGAACGCGGCCAACTGGTGGGACAACGCCGCCGGCGTTTATGAGCGCGGCGCCCGACCGGAGGTTGGCAGCGTCCTGAACTTCCGCGGGACCCGCAGGATGCACCTGGGCCATGTTGCCGTGGTGTCCAATGTGCTGGACAGCCACACCGTGCAGATTGACCATGCGAACTGGTCCGGCCGGGGCGTCATAACCCGCAACGTGACCGTGGTGGATGTGTCGCCATCCAACGATTGGTCGGCTGTGCGGGTTGCGATGGGGAACGGCGAGTTTGGCAACGTTTATCCGACTTACGGCTTCATCTACGACCGTCCGGATAAGGGCACGATGCTGGCCAATGCCGGGATCAACCGCACCGGCACCATTTCGGGATCGGCCGTGACCACCTCCGCATCGAATCCGACGCCGTTGGATTTCCGGCCGGTGACTGGCGGCGTGCCCATTGTATTGGCGCCGCAGCCCGACGACGAGGTGGCGGAGGCTGGGGATGATTCCGGGACCTACCGCACGCGGCGGGGCGGCGGCCGCTCCTTTGCCTCCGTGCATTATGGCCGGTCCGCGATGCAGATGGCCCGCTATGGCTATGCTGGCAGCCGTGGCAACCGGAGCGGCGAGATGATGCTGGCACAGCTCGGCCGTCGTGCAGACCGACTGACGAGCGGGCGCATGATGGGTAGCCAGGTCTTGTTCATGGGGCATCTCGCCCCCCATGGTGGGCGGGACATTGCGTCTGCCGGCAAGGGACGGAGCTACCCAGGCACGGTCCGGCAGGTGGTGACCCACCAGCGCGCCGGCCAGCCGCATGCCAAGACGGGCCAGCCTGGCCGCAGCTAGGCCGGCGACGGCGCCGCGGGCGGCGCCGTCCGACTTTTCCGTTCCAGTATAGCGTGCCCGGCAGGAAAGCCTCTTGCCGGGCACGCTGCCTTTGGTGGTTGATCGACCATAAGCGAGGCCGGAAGGTGGGGCGTGGGCGCGGGTGGCTGAACCCGGATCGGGCGGGGCCGGTCCGCTCTGCACACCCCGCTTTGTCTATGTAGTTTTGCTTGAGGAGACTTGCCGGGGTGTTTGGACTTTGATTTGACGGGCGATGCGGGGCCGGAGATCGCGTGGGTGGGCGCGGGCGGAATAGGCCGCAGGCGGCTTGCGGGACGGGACGGGGATGGAAAGCTTGGTCTAGGTCGCACCTAGCATTCCCAGCACTGCACCTGCCCCTAGCAGCCAGAGCGGATGCAGCCGGGTCAGCAGCAGGGCCGCGGTTACGGCTAGGGTGATGGCGGTGGTGGCCCAGCCGTGGGAGGTGGAGGCGGCTAGGAGCGCTGCGCCGGCTGCGACCAGGCCGACCGTCACTGGGCCTAGTCCGGCCTGCAGCAGGATGCGCCAGGGGCGGTCGCGGAAGCGGTGCCAGGCGCCGGAAACCGCCCAGGTCAGGACACTGCTGGGGCCGATCATGCCGCCGGTGGCTGCCAGGGCGCCGGGCCAGCCGGCGACGTGCCAGCCGATCAGGGTCGAGACGAGCATGTTTGGGCCGGGTGCGGCCTGGGCCAGGGCGTAGAGGGCGGCGAACTCGGAGGCGGTGACCCAGCCGTGGACCTCGACGACCTGGCGCTGCATTTCGGGCAGGACGGGCGCTATGCCGCCGACGGCGACCAGGGACAGTTGCGCGTAGATCAGGGCGAGCCAGGCGGTGTTGGTCATCGTGTGCGCCAGTGCAGCAGGACGCTCAGGGATGCCATCACCAGCATGGTGGGGAGGAGCGGCAGGCGGACCAGGGCTATGGCGATGAAGGTGGCTACGGCGGTGGCGATGCCGAGGGGTTGCTGGCGGATGGGCCAGGCAATGCGGCAGGCCATTGCCACCACCAGGCCGGAAGCCGCGGCGGCCAGGCCGGCGAAGGCGTGGCGCACGATGGGCAGGCCGCCGTAGCGGCCGTATAGCGTGCCTAGGCCGATTACGATCATCACCGGCGCGGTGAGCAGGCCGCCCAGGGCGGCGGCGGCGCCGGGGACGCCGCGGAAGCGGGTGCCGAGGGCTACGGCCAGGTTGACGATGTTTGGGCCGGGGAGGAACTGGCAGAGGGCCAGAAGGTCCAGGAACTCGGTGGCGGTGAGCCATTGGCGCTGCTCGACCACCATGCGGCGGGCCCAGGGGAGCACGCCGCCGAAGCCCAACATGCCGATGCCCAGGAAGCCGCGGAAAAGGTCGGTCAGGGTCGGCTGCATGGGGGCAGAGTAGCGGCGCAGACGGGCGGGGGACAATGCGGTAACGTATTGTGAAACGGAGGACCGCCCGCCATGCCCGACCAGTTCCTGGCTGCCCGCGACCTGTTGTTGCGCCATCGGGGCGACCTGGAGGCGGCGCGGCGGGAGTTCCGGTGGCCGGTGCTGGACCGGTTCAACTGGGCGCTGGATTATTTTGACCGGATGGCGGTGGGGAATGAGGCCCCTGCCCTGCGGTTCGTTGGGCCGGGGGATGCGGATAGCTCGGTGAGCTTTGCCGAGATGGGGCGGCGGTCGAACCAGGTTGCGAATTTTCTGCGCGGGTTGGGGGTGCGGCGGGGGGACCGGGTGCTGCTGCTGCTGGGCAACGTGCAGGCGTTGTGGGAGGCGATGCTGGCGGCGATGAAGCTGGGGGCAGTGGTGATCCCGGCGACCACCATGCTGACGGAGGACGACCTGCGCGACCGGTTCGACCGGGGCGGGGTGCAGCATGTGATCGCGGCTGGGGAGCTGGCGGGGCGGTTTGCTTTGATCCCCGGGGGTTATAGCAGGATTGCGGTGGGCGGGGCGCCGGGGTGGGTGGGGTTTGAGGACGCTTACGGCGCTTCGGGGGAATTTGCGGCGGAGGGGGAAACGCGGGCTAGCGATCCGTTGCTGCTGTATTTTACGTCCGGGACTACGTCCAAGCCGAAGCTGGTGCTGCATAGCCATCAGAGTTACCCGGTCGGGCATTTGACTACGATGTTTTGGATTGGGTTGATGCCGGGGGATGTGCATCTGAATATTTCTTCGCCTGGGTGGGCGAAGCATGCTTGGAGCAGCGTGTTTGCGCCTTGGAATGCCGGGGCGACTATCTTGATTTTGAACCAGGGGCGGTTTGATGCTCGGGGGGTGCTGCGGGTGCTGGAGCAGGAGCGGGTGACTACGTTCTGCGCGCCGCCTACGGTTTGGCGGATGCTGGTGCAGGAGGATCTGGCTGGGTTTCCCGTGCATTTGCGGGAGGCGGTGGCGGCTGGGGAGCCGCTGAACCCCGAGGTGATCGCGCGGGTGCGGGCGGCTTGGGGGGTGGGGATACGCGACGGGTATGGGCAGACGGAGACTACGCTGCAGATTGCCAATACGCCGGGTCAGGTGGTGGAAGCGGGGAGCATGGGGCGGCCTTTGCCGGGGTATGAGGTGGGTTTGCTGGATGTTGAGGGGGTTGAGGCGGAGGAGGGTGAGATTGCCCTTCGTCTTGACCCGGCGCCGCTGGGGCTGATGCAGGGGTATCTGCAGGCGGATGGGAGCGTTCGGGCTCCGGAGGGGGGGTGGTATCGCACCGGGGATGTGGCGATGCGGAACTCGGACGGGACGCTGACCTATGTGGGGCGGGCGGATGACGTGTTCAAAAGCAGCGGGTATCGGATCAGCCCTTTTGAGCTGGAAAGCGTGCTGATCGAGCATCCCTTGGTGGCTGAGGCGGCGGTGGTGCCTTCGCCGGATGCTACTCGGACGGCACTTCCAAAAGCGTTCGTTGCGCTGGTGGAGGGGGCGGCGGCGGATGCGGTGACGGCTCAGGCGATCTTTGCGCATCTGCGGGAGCGGCTGGCGCCGTATAAGCGCGTGAAGCGGATTGAATTCTTTGAGCTGCCGAAGACGATTTCGGGGAAGATCAGGCGGGTGGAGCTGCGGCGGCTGGAAGCGGGTCGGCGGGCTGGAGGGGAGATGGGGGTGGCGGAGTTCTTGGAGGATTGAGGGGTGGGCTTGGTGGAGGTGCGGCGCCGTTCAGCTTGGAGCGAATCGGATAGGTCGGTTGCTACAGTGATGATGTTGCAGCTTGATCCCGACACCTCGGCGCGTGTGCGGCGGCTGGCGGAAGCCCGGCACCGGTCAGCAGAGGGGCTGATGCAAGAGGCCGTCCAGCAGCATGTTGCGCTTGAGCCGGCGATGGACGGCGAGTACCTGGCTTGGCTGGGGGTTATCGAGCAGCGGGACTGCACCTGACTTTCGAGGAGGCGGATGCCTGGTTGGCGAGGCTTGGATTTGCTTCGCTCTTGGCCGTGCGCCGGGATTTTGGGGGTTTGGTTAATCTTCGGGTGGCGGACGCCATCGGACGTTGTGGTGCAGGATGAATGCTACGGCTTCGGCCGGGTCTTCTGGCAGGGTATGGCCGGGGCGGACGGGGGGTCGGGCGGCTGCGGCGGGGTGGACAGGTTCGGATTGGCCGGGTTCAGGCTGGCCGGGTTCGCGTTGGTCCGGTCCGGGAG
>CAXTCI010000175.1:0-11446 GCA_964242325.1 uncultured Acetobacteraceae bacterium | reverse complement strand
CGACCGATTACCTCGCAAAGGTTCCAACCATCGTCCACCAGGATTTCATGGCTGGACTGATGCGGGTTTGTGCCGTCGATCAGGCCTACCGCTATGCCACGCTGCTGCAGCTGCAGCTGGACTCGTGACGTCCCCATGAGGCGGTCGAGCAGGTGGCGATCGCCAACCTTGAAGCACAGTCGGATCAGGTTCCCGTCCAGCGGGAACGGCATGCTGGCGCGGGCGCGTACGTCACGATCGATGTTGGGGACAGATACGATGCGGCTCGATTGCTGTTGCCCCGCTTCATGAAACGCGTGCGTGACGCGTTGGGAAGCTCGGTTGTGTTTGCAGCCATTCCCAATCGCGACTTCCTGGTCGCCTGGACCAACAATTTCTCCAAGCGCGTGGCATTCGCCGCCTTGGTCGCAAGGGACATCCACAGACAGCCGCATCCACTCACCGCTGCCCTGTTTGTCGTGTCCGAGAGTGACTTGCGTCTGGCAACCGCGGCCGAACTTGTTGACCATGGAAGATAGGGGGAGGTCCGATCCGACCCGGCCTTGTCGTTAACGGACCTCGCTTTGGTTTGATCCCGATGGAGAGACCTCGTCGCATAAAACGGCAGCGCCACCGCTTCGCGTAGAAAAGAGTAGACATCCCTGGCTTCGAACCAGTGCGGCCAATCACCGGATACCTCGCGCAGCCCGAATCGCCGCATGGCCAGCATGGCGCGCGGTAGGTGAAACCATTGGCTCACCACGACAACGCCCGTGCCCGGTTTTGCCAACGTGGCGGTGTGCCGGGCGGTCTCCAACGTGTCCGTGCCGGCGTGGTCCTCCAGGATTGCTTTGGAGGGCACGCCCGTGGTGCGCAGATATGCCGCCATGGCGGAGGCTTCGTCACGGTGCCCGGGCTCCTCCACGCCGCTGCTGACCAGAACCCGTTGCACGGTTCCGGACCGGTACAGCCGCACTGCCGAGTCCAGCCGGGCCTGCAGCCGGAAAGAGGGTTGGCCATTAGGTGTGACGGTATTGCCCAACACCACTGCGAGTTCCGCCGGACGCGGTTGCTGAAGCAGGCCGACCGCCGCAAGCGCACCCAGATACGTGGCGACTGCAGCGACGCCCAGCAGGCAAACGACGCGGATGCGGTGCATGACGCTTATACTCAACAGCTCTCCTTCCGGTCACCCATGGCACGTCGCGCGTGAGGCGGCGACGGACGCCGGCCGACCCTAATCCAACACGCAAAATCTCGGACCAGGATTATACCGGTGAAGTGTCCCTGAACGAGCGCCCGAGCACCATCGCCTGTGCCAAGTTTGCGGCAACCTCATGCCCCCAAAGGCTCGCAGCCCAACCGTTTCCCCGCAAGCAGGCCCTGGCATGCTGAAACCGGCATGGTAGCTTTCGGATGATGAACCGGGTCTTCCTCCTTGCTCTGTCCACCCTGCCCTGCCTTGGCGGCCCGACCGCCCGGAGCGCCACGCCGAACCAGATCATCCCATTCGTCGGCTGTCCGGCGGAGGGCATGTCGGGCCCGGTTGCGGCGCCAGCCGGCGTCGGCATGCCGATCAGCCTGCCGGTTGCGCTCGCAACCCGGCTCGCACACTACGCCGCGGACGGTATGGACGTGCTCGCCCCGCGTGGCTGGCACTGCATCGAGGTGTACGGATCGGCCGGAGCCATCCTGCTGGTCACCCCCGAACTGCATGCCCTGGACGAGTTGCGGGAGGTTCGGCCCCTGCGTGGCCCGGTTGTCGAGTTATCTTATCTGAATGGCTGGACATCCAGCCGGTTCGACGTGGCCCGCGTGATGGCGCGCCTGTTCCCGTGGCGCCGTGCCTTCGTCCAGAGGGTAATCCAGGAAGGGTTGGAGCCGGCTCGGACCTTCCCGGTTGAACCCTACCCCGCCGACAAGCTAACCCGGCATGGTCGGTCCGAAGTCGAGTTCACCATGCCGCCCGGACGTTTGGGCATATGAACCGCGATGGACCGCATCAGCCCGAGCGAGATGCCGGTCAGCGGCTTGGCCCGGCTAACCACGCAGGATAGCGTGACATTGCTGGATGTACGGCTGCCAGCTGGGTTACGCCCGCTGACTGCCGCGATCATCCAGTTCTCACGTAGCCGGTGAGGCATGTGCCGCCCCTTGATCAGCCATCTTGATGAGGGCCACCATGACCGAAGCCAAAGCCAACTGCGGCCGTGCCGCCGAATGCGGCAGCTCTGGAGCTGGCCTAAGCGTATGATTGACCTGCCCAAGACTGCCACAACAACGCTGGCTGAACGCCTGCACCTGCCTGCCGCAAGGTTGTTGGCGACAAGGGCGCTGCTTGCAGCCGGCTTGCTGGCAACGTCGGGGTTCGCCTGTCCGGCTGCTCGGTCGGCCTCACCGAGGCCCATTCTAGCGATGTCGGACTTCGCGGGCACGTGGAAGATCAAACGTATCGTCGGTGCATCGCGAGGTGGCCTGACTGGCGAGGATCCCAAGGTCGTTGTCGGCAAGGTTGCGCGCTGGACAGCCACGGATATTCAGTTCCCTGAAGGCACCTGCCGTTTGCGGCAGCCCGCCGTGACGCTGCTGCCCAACCGTGTTCTGGAAACGAGACTCTGGCTCGGGCAACAGCTCAATGACCTCAGCCTGTCCAAAGCGGAGATTGCGCGCGGTTTCGGAGCAGAAGACACGCCCGTGTTCCAGGACGCGTCCGGTTGTGCGAGCGCCGTCCTGATCGGACGGAACCACATGGTCGAGATGTTCGGCAATGGCTGGATTTATTGGCTGGATCGAATGCCCTCACACCCGCCAGGAGCTCGGCACTCCATCCGTGGGCTGCGCCAGATACCTTCGCCGATGAAATAGGCTCTGGGCTCATTTTCCCACGACGACGGAGGTGCCGAAACTGCCTCAAACAGCAAACCGGCAGCGCCATCCACGACGGCGGCCTAGACGTCATGAGGGGGATTGATGTGACGGCCGAACCCGATCAGCTCTTCACGGTCGGGCGCCGGGTCGCGAACATGACCAGGGCACCCGCGACCACGCCGGCGAACGTCCACTTGAAGGTCAGCACACCCGCGAGCTCGCTGCGGATCGGCAGCACGGCGACGGTGCCGGGGCTGGTCTCGAAGCCGGGCTTGCCGGCGGCCTTGGCCGCGGCAACCTGCTCGGGCGACACGACCCACTCGGCGCCGTGAGCGGTATCGTAGGCGCGATAGCCAAAACCCACGACGAGTGCCACCACAAGAGCGAGGACGAGCCGGATATTGAAAGACAAGAGATGTTCCTTGGACGGAGTTGTCGTAGTCTGGCACGTTATCTTGCAAGCGCCTGGGAAGGCCACACCTCCTGGGCGAACAAGGCGAGCAGGCCACCGCCGCAACAAGGCGGCCCGACGATCATGTCCCCAGCAGTCAGATCGCGGAGGCGGCGACACGGTGCACCGGACCTTCTATCCACGATAGCTCGCGCTGCGACCTCCGGCATGGATGCCGTCGGCCGGGGTGGATGCCTACAGCGTGACAGTGGTGCTGGACGGGGAGGCAACGCCTGATCTCGCGCTCACTGGCCGCCTGCACAATGGCGGTGGAGCGCGGGGCGTGTCCCTGGTTCTGCACGATGGATCTGCCGCATCATCCCGTTACGAGATGGAGATGCTTCACGCCTCGTTCTCTGGCACGGCGACGCAATCGAGCGGCAACCGGACGCTGATCCTCGATCTCGGTCACCTGAGCATCAACGGGCAAACGGTCTACTGAACATTCAACAGGAGTTCCTTTGTGAAACGCTTCCTTGCACAGTCGATACTGTCGTCATTTCTGTTCGCGGGTGGCGCGCCGGCCTATGCCGATGACGATACGGCCGGCGTCCTGTCGGTCACGACCGCCAACGAGGCTGCAGCCCATACGGTCAACATCAACAGCATGTTCTTCTCGCTGCAGCCGCCTCAGGCCCCCACGGCGGCCGGATCACCGGCTCCGCCGCCTTCCCCCAAACAGCCCGGCGAAGACGTCGCTCCGGCCCATACATTCACCATGACGGCCCACGCTCAGGCCCCCGATCCCGTATTGATCGCCTGGCTCACACATCCCGAGGTCAACCATGCCGTGACCCTGCGCATCAAGGACCAGGACGGCAGCAAGGATGTCTCGGTCTACAATCTCGGCAATGCCCATCTCATGGGGCTGGCCCTGGGCTACAGCAGCGGCGGGGGCGGACAGCAGACGCTCAGCATCGAGGCGGAGCACCTCGAGATCAACGGGCAGACGGTCTACTGACGAACCTTAAGGCGTGGCTCGCCTGAGCCGCCGCTTTCCACGGGTCCAGGCGATGACGTCTGCGTTGGCCGTGAGAGCCGGTCTTGTCACGACCGGCGACGAGGATGCCCGATCGTGACCGGCAGCGCATCAGCCGAAGCAGACCCGAACGGCAAGGCGAGATGGACGCAGCGCCGGGCCGCCCTGGCCTGCGAGAAGCCGGCCCAGGCAGCGATGACGCTGGCGGTGCTGGCCTCGCTGGGGACGCTGTTCGCCTGGACCCTGCTTCTGGTCGACGGGGAGATTCGCGCGGCAACGGAACGTTCTGGATCATGGCGCTGCTTGTCGGCCTGTGGGGCACACCGACGCGGATCGTGTCTCAACGCGTGGTGTAGGAGTGCCGGTTCCGGTTCTCCTGGGCGGGGTTGGGCCGCGTGTCAAACTGCCACGGGCGGCAGGCTGACGGGAGGAGTATCGCTCAACGGCGCGAGCGTCTCCAGGCTCATGTAGCGGCGTTGGATGGACCATTCGTCGTGCTGCTCGAGCAGCAGGGCGCCGACGAGCCTCACGACGGCTGCTTCATTGGGAAATATGCCGACGGTGTCGGTGCGCCGCTTGATCTCGCCGTTGAGCCGCTCGAGCGGGTTGTTGGAATGGATCTTGGCCCGGTGCGGTGCCGGAAACCCCATGTAGGCCAGCACGTCGGCCTCTGCCTCGTCCATCAGGGCGGCCAGGCGGGGCACCCGGGAACGGAGCTGGTCGGCGACGCTGCGCCACTGCTCCTTGGCCCGGGGCGCGTCGGCCTCGGCGAACGCGGTGCCGATCCAGGCCGAGACGATGCGACACTGGGTCTTGCCCGCGTGCGCCATGGCGTTGCGCATGAAGTGTACCCGGCAGCGCTGCCACGTGGCGCTCAGCACCTTGGCAATGGCGGCCTTGAGACCCTCGTGCGCATCCGAGATCACCAACTTGACGCCGCGCAGGCGACGGCGGGTCAGCATACGCAGGAAGTCTGTCCTGAAGGGTTCTGCCTCGCTGTTGCCGATGGTCATGCCGGGCTTTCACATAGGTGGCGTCCAGCCACACATAGGGCCAGTCCCCCTCGAAGGGGCGGGTCAGGAACGCCTGCACCGGCTCGTCGATCTCGCCGCACAGCCGCGACACCTGGCTCTTGCTGATACCACCCATCCCCATGGCCCGCACCAGGTCGTCCAAGCTGCGGGTGGAGACACCTTGGAAGTAGGCTTCCTGGATCACCGCCGTCAGCGCCTTCTCCGCCGTTCGGCGCGGTTCCAGGAAACCCGGAAAGTAGGAGCCTTTGCGCAGCCGCGGAATGCGCAGCTCCACCGTGCCCGCCCGCGTGTGTCAGTCGCGCTCGTGGTAGCCGTTGCGCTGCACCTGCCGGTCCGGGCTGCGCTCGCCATGCGCAACGCCGGTCTGCGTCTCGGTTTCCAGCTCCATCAGCCTCTGCGCCGCAAAGCCGATCATCTCCCGCAGGAAGGTCGCATCCGAGCCTTTCGCCAGCAGGTCGCGCAAGGCAGTCTCGTGGTCGGTCATCGTGGGGTCCTTGGGTCAGTGTTGCGTGTCGCAACTCAACCCTACCCAGGTTCATCGCGGTGACCGCCTCCTACATCACGTCCAGGGACACGACCCCGACGCGCGTCTATGCGCGCTGGACAATGCTGACGCTCTGGCTGGCGCTGTTCCTCTGGTCGGCCTGGGTGGGGCTGGCGTCCGTCGCGCTGTGGATCAGCCCGCCCGGCACCTTTCCGGAGCATGCCAGCCTACCTCGGCTCACCGGCGCGCTGGTGCGACGACCGCGCTATCGGCAGCAGGGCTGGTCTGCCTGCGCCGGTCCAGCCTGCCGGGCGGCACCGGTCGCGCGACCTTCATGGGCGACCGGGAGCGACCGGCCGATGCCTTGCCGCCCGTAGACGGCGACTTGGTGCGGGCACGGTTGCTCCTGCTGATGCCCTTCATCCCGGTCGCGTTGCTGATGTCCGGCGCCTTCGCCGTGGTGGCCGTCAACACGCCCGCGCCGTTGCTCGAACATGCCGTCCAGGTGGGGATGGCGGTTGCAGCAGGGTTCATCGCCGCGGTCATGGGCGCGTTCGCCTGGGACCAGCGTCAGGCCAGAAATGGCCCGCCCGCAGGCCGACCGGGCTCCTGATCGCCGCCGCGCTGCTTGGATCAGGCGCGGTCGGGCTGTGCCTGGTGACGTTGGCCGAGGGCACCGCCCATGGTAGCGAGGGCGCGATGCTGGCATCGGCCGTCATGGGCCTCGTGGCGCTAGGCGTCCTTGCCTCGGAAACCACAGCATGGCGGCGGCTGCTGGCGCGCAGCCGCCGCCAATCGTTTACAGGTGATCGCCGAGCCAGGTGGTGACGAAGGCCTCGGCCCCCTTGGCGGCATAATCACCGCGGTAGGTGAGGATGCCAGCCGGATCGAGGTCAAGGCTTTGCGGCTTGCCTGGTGTGTAGGAACACACATAGCCCTTGATTTTGGCAACGATCGCCGCCTTGTTAGCCGCGGCAGCCTTGCCGGCATTCGGGCCGCACATCTGTGCGATGGCATCCAAGGGCCGGGCGCACCATGCTGCCGGCCCCTCGGTTCCCGGCACGCTCTTTTCCAGCGCATCGGCGCCCACGAAGCTTGGCCAGTCGTACTTGGCCGTCATGCTCGTGCCGCAGCTGCCGTTGGCCGTTTGTGGTCCGTTGACGGACATCTCGAGCTTCTGCTGCTGCTCGGACATGATCTGTTGCTGGTGCAGGGTCTGTGCCTGCACGGTCCCGAGCCACGGTGACACAAGAAGCCCCGCAGTCAGAATGAGAGAGGTCCGCATGACTACCGACCGTCGCTTTTCATCTTCTCGAAGACCTGCTTCTCGGTTTCGAACAGCGACACGGACGGCTGAAGGCGGCAGACCCGGCCGACCTCGCCCACGATGCCGCGGCTGTCGGTGGAGTGTCCCACCGTATGCGCCTCGCCGGCATTGTTGTTGCCCGTCCAGAACCCGAGAATCCAGCCATCGGCGTTGATGCGCAGCGAGCGGTCCTGCAGGTAGGTCGCACAACTGACGCTGCCTGGCCCATAGACCTGTATGTTGTTCGACTGCGCCCAGACCGGCGAGCTGGCCATTGCGAGGATGGCGGCAAGGCAAGCACGTTTCATTCAGCGATCCTCCATGGTTGAAGCGAGCATGTCGCGGCTTGGTTCACAAGGCAACGTCTGGTGTCGCCGGAGTCGAGCTGCCGCCGGGCCGCTTGGCAAAAGCCGATTGCTCCACCACGCTCGCGCCACCACGGTATGAGGACCCCGACGCAATGGAGCCTGAAGTGCGAGCGGCGGCGCCGATCTCGGGCCCTCCCCAGGTTCGACCGTCCCTGCGATGAAGCACCCCAAGCCGCACGCCACGGTGTCCCTGCCGATTGACCACAGCTGGGCGGCCCGAGCCGCCGCGCTGGAGTATGAGAAGCCTGCGATGTGGGCCTGTTTGGGGGCGCTCGGGGGGCTGATGGCCAGCCTCATGGGATGGCTCGCGATCCTGATCCCGAACCCGGGGGACCTGCGGGCCAACCCGGTGTTCTGGCTGCTGGCCTTGCCGTTGGTGGGGTGGGTGGGCGCCTGGACGCGGATGGTGCGCCCGGTGGTGCTGTCCACCTGGCTTGCGCTGGCAGCCGCGCCGTGCCTGTCGCTGGCGGCCCTGGTGGCGGCTGGCTATCGCAGCCCGCTGCGCGATCTGGGGATGGACCTGGCCACCCCCCTTGCCATGTCGGTCATCCTGGCCGTGACCCTGCTCTTCACCTTGGGAGGGTTCGTGGCGCTGCGGCGGTCCAGCCTGCCGGGCGGTTCCCGGCCGCCGAGCTACCGGACGCCGGGCACGAGGCCGCCGGGTCTGATCGACGTGCCGCCGGCGACGACCGGCGCGCTGCGCATCGGTTCACTGACGCTGAGCGGGGCCGTGGTCAACGGCATGATGTTCGCGATCATCCTGATGATGGTGCGCATCGATGATGACGCGCTGTTCTCTCTCATGATGTTCTGGCCCATGCTGATCCCGGCCGTCATCGCCGGGGCGATCGGGACCAGCGTGGTCAGAAGCACGAGGGCGCTGATCCGGAACGAGCCCGGCGCCGAGCCAAGGCTGCGGCGCGCCTGGGTCGCCGGTGCGGTGGCGGCCTGGGGGTTCCTGACCGGGCTGTGGCTGCTGCCGGGCGTGCCGGCGGTGCTGCGGCTCGCGCTGAGTGCGTTCACGCTGCCCATGGCCCTGCTCGCGGCCTGGGCCGCCTGGCGGGCGCCGCTGCTGCTGAACCGCGATGCGGCGGCGTCACTAGCCCGGCGATCCTGACGGGCAGGCCGATGTTCAGGCGCCGCGACACCCGGGCCATGGCGATCGGCCTCGGCCTGCTGGCCGCGGCCGCCGTGTGGGGCTGGCCCGGCGGCTGGCCCGGCCCGCACTGGCGCGTAGCCCTCGCCGCGACCGCCGGGGTCATGGCGGCCACCGGCGTGGTCGTGGGGCGACGCAGCCTGTCGGCGGACATCGCCATTCATCCCGTTCCCGTCGCGGAGGCAGTCCGCATGCTCGCCGCTCGTACGGAGGGTGAGGCAACGGTGCTCGTCCAGTTCGAAGCCGACTGGCTGCGCCGACACCGGCTTGACGTGTCGCTGGATGGCAGGCTGGCGGCCCAGCTGCAGCCTGGCCAGGCCGTGCTGATCCAATTGCCGCAACAGCTGTGTGCGGTATCGTTCAACCTCGGGCTGCACCGGGTCGCCGCGGCCGAGCGGATCAACGGCATCCCCGGAACGACAACCGGCCTGTCCGTCCGGGTGCGGTTGAGCAGCCGTCCGCTGGTCATCGAGGTGGCGCGGTTCGTTCCCTCGGCCGCAGCGTTCGAGGCAGGACGGATCCGGCTCGTCCGCCCCGCCGGACCGGCGGTGGAGCATCAGTCGCGGGCAGGGTAGAACCAGAGGTCGCAGCCCAGCGCCGCGGCCAGAGCGCCGTGCAGGTGATCGAGCCGCCGCCGCGCCGCCGCTGCCTGCACGGCCAGGTCGCGGCGCGGCAGCCGCAAGGCACGCGCCTCCTGCCACGGGTCGGCTGCCTCCCAATCCCATTCCAGCACCAGCACCGCGTCCCGTTCGGCCAGGATGCGAAGGGCCCAGCCTTGATCCAGGTTGTCGTAAAGCTCGCCCGACGGAAACTGCAGGTCGGCCAGCGCGTCCAGCAGCGCACTCGCCGCCTTCCAGCTTCCCGCGAACATGTCGACCAGCACCGGCGCCTCTCCGGAAAGGCACAGCAGCAGGTTGACGCCCAAACTGCAGAACGTCGCCGTCTCCCGGCGCTGTGCCCGGTCAGGCAGTGGCGGGAGCCGGGCGAAGTGGCGGATCAACTCGGCCTCGTGGCCGACGGCGTCGGCTGTCAGCACGTGGCCAAGCACCTGCGGCAGGTCCGGCAAGGCTTGCGGGGCATCGTCCGGGGCGTCAACCAAAAGCATCCAGCCCGGCACGTGCGAAGCGACGGCGAAGCCGGCATCGATCTCGATGCCGGGACAGGGCCGGGCCGATGCGACCCAGACCCCATCCTCCGGCCAGGCTGGCCCTGCTGGCACAGTCCGGCGTCGACGTCCGCGCAGGCCCCCCCGCAGCAGAGAGCGCAGCAAGTCATGCGTCATCGCCGGACCCCGCCTGTCCCGGACTTTCGCGGCGCTGCGCCTGTGGTTGGCCGGCGACGCCCGAAGGGCCGGACGAGGCCTGTGGCGATCGAGATCAGCAGGCCGAGGGGTATGGCGCTCGCCACGACGATTACCAGGTTCGGCCCCAGTTCCACCAGCGTGCCCACTGCGAGCGCCCCTGTGGTGCAGAGCGCCACGAAGCGTGTCCCACGGTGCAGGCAGAACAGCCAGCGCCGGGGCGCCGAGCCGGCCAGCACGCCGAACAGGAGCGCCAGCAGGCTGAACACGATCGAGACATATCCAACCCCCGCGAACTTGCCCGCGACCTGGAGCGATCGCTCGGCCGGCGTCAGCGGCGGCCCCTCGGCGAACGCGCCGGCGTGGCCGCCTGTGGGATGCAGCTGCTGCAGCGCCGCGTTGACCTGCTCGACGTTGCCCGGCACGTGACCGGGCTGCGCCATCCAGGTCACCCCCCAAAGACCGATCAGAAGAAAGGCCACCGGTGTCACGCATCGCTGCCCGACCGGTTGCACTGCACGGTCGGGCTTCCGCTTTGCCTGGGTGGTCACCGCGGTGCCGGCTCCGCTTCCAGCCCGGACAGCGCCTCCTCCATGTTGCGGCGGGCAGCAGCGTCGGAGGTCAGATGGAAACGGTCGGTCAGGAACAGGCGCCGACGCTTCAGCATGCCGCGCAGGAAGCGTGCACGTCCGGTGCGGTAAGGCAGCAGGCCGTACACGGGCACATATTCGGCGGCAATGCCCCGCTCGTAGGCTGCGAACGTCATGCGGTCCGCGCCGAGCACCGCCATGTCGAGGTCGAGGAACAGCGCCGCATCGAGTCCCAGCGCCGCCGGCACGTCGGCGGGCAGCGCATGGTCCGCCGTGGCGTGCACCAGGAGTTCGGCCTGTTCGAGCAGGGCGGGATCGGCGAGCCCGTCCATATCGGCGCGGAGCAGCACCGCACTGCGGGCCTCGTTGTCGGTTGCCGCCGGATCATAGATCGCATCGTGATACCAAACCGCCAGTTCGACCGCCGCGGTGTGGACGACGGCGCCCCCCAACGCTCGCAAGCCTGCCAGCATCGTATCGATATGCGCCTAGCCATGGTAGTCGCGATGCGGCTCGGCATAGCGGGCGCGCAAACCGGTGAGGCGGGTGTCGATGACGCGGAACATGGCCTGTGGAGCCTATCGCCGAACCAGGTCTGGGTCACGGAATGGTTTCACATGGGCCGGGAAGGAGGACGATATCAGAGTAGAGATCCTGCTTCGTGCCAAGGCTTCACCGCTGCGCCGCGGCCTTGGGGAAGGAGGAGACACTGACCATGCCTGACCACTATCTCGGATACCGGAATGATCCATTTTGGGAGCGTGCTGCCGAACGGGCTTTCCTGACGGAGGCCGAGACCGCGGCCCGGCACGTGCGGTGGTTCCTTCGCGCCACCCTGGCCGTGGCGGCTGCCTACATGCTCGCAATCACCTGGCTTGCTCCGGACCTGGCTCCGGGATGGCTGCGTCACGTCGCGAACGGACTGCACGGA
>CAXTCI010000174.1:0-11457 GCA_964242325.1 uncultured Acetobacteraceae bacterium | reverse complement strand
AGCATGACCCATGCCATCGCGTTTCCTTTCGTTGCCTGGTTATGCAGCCAGCCCGGCCATTGCAGCCGCGGGGCGTGGCTCCGTGCGGCAACGGGGGCGTGTGCGGGCTTTGGCGGGTCCTTGCTTGGCCCGCGACGTTCGGCTGCTGCGATGCGGTCTACCTGAAGATAATGCGGCAAGCCCGAGGTGGTCGTGCACGAGGAAAGCGGCTGGCGTCGGCAGCCAGCCCTACCTTGCCTTCGTCAGGTTTGAAGTGCCGGCGCGTCCAGCAGATGCTCCAGCCGGATCGGCAGCTTCCGCACGCGCGCGCCCGTCGCGTGATAAACGGCGTTCGCCACGGCTGCGTTCAGGCCGACGTTGCCCAGCTCACCCAACCCCTTGATCCCCAGCTTATTCACTTCGCTGTCGTCCTCGGAGACCATGATCGTCGTGACCTCGCCGATGTCGGCATTGACCGGGATGTAATACTCCGCCAGGTCGTCGTTGTAGTAGCGTGCAGAGCGCTGGTCCAACTCCGTCGCCTCGTGCAGCGCGGCGCTGATGCCCCAGATTTGCCCGCCCATCAGTTGGCTCTTGGCAGCCTTCGGGTTGACGATGATGCCGGCGGCATAGGCTCCGACAATCCGCGGCGCCCGGATTTCCCGGGTGCGGGCGTTGACCCGGACCTCGACGAACTGCGCGCCGAAGGCAAACTGCATCCGGTCCTTCAGCTTGGCGCCGCCGACCAGCTTGCCCTGACCCTTGTACAGGCCCTGCAAGCCGTCCGACCCTACCCCGTGCGGGATGTTCTCGGCATAGGCCTCGATGGCACCTGGCGCGGCGCGGGACAGCGCCTTGGCCAACGGCTCGCTGGTGCCGTCCGGGCCGTGCAGCGCATCGCCCGCAAGCTGCAGGGAAGCCGGGTCGGCGCCGTGGAATGGCCCGTCCTCCGCGGCGACGGCGGCGCCGGCGATCCGGCTGCGTATGTCCTCGCAGGCCTTGGCCACCACGGCGCACAGGCTGGCCGTGCTGTTGGAGCCTCCGGCCACCGGGGACGGTGGCAGGGTGGAGTCACCAAGCTCGACGGTGATCCGGTCCACCGGCACGCCCAGACCCTCGGACACCATCAGCGCCAGCACGGTCATGACGCCGGTGCCGATCTCGTGCGTCGCCGTTTGGACGCGGACGGCGCCTCCCGGTGCGATCCGCACGCGCGCAGTTGCCGCTCCCATGTTGGTCGGATACATCGACGTGGCGCAGCCCATGCCCACTAGCCAGTCGCCGTCCCGCATGGACCCTGGCCGCGGATCGCGCCGGGACCAGCCGAACGCCGCCGCCGCCGCGTCGAAGCACGGCATCAGTTGGCGCGAGGTATAGGGCAGGCCCTTGATCGGCTCATGCATGGTGTCGTTGACCCGGCGCAGCTCCAGCGGGTCCATCTTGAGCGCCACCGCCAGCTCGTCCATCGCCGATTCCAGCGCGAACATATACGGGATTTCCGGCGGCGACCGCATGAAGCCCGGCGTGTTGCGGTCGGCGTGGACGATGGACACCTCGGAGTCCACGTTCGGACAGGCATACAGCCGGGTCGTCGCGTCGGTGCCGGCGACGCTGTAGTTATCGGGACGGGAGGTGACTTCCCAGCCTTCGTGGATCAGCGCCTGCAGCTTGCCGTCGGGACCGGCACCCAGGCGGATGCGGTGCCGGGTCTCGGCGCGGTAGGTGGCGATGGTGAAGCCCTGGTCGCGTGTCGCCTCCAGCCGGACCGACCTGCCTACCCGCTGGGCCGCCAGCGCCACCAGTGCGGTACGCTGGGTCAGCGACCCTCGGGAGCCGAACGCCCCGCCGACGAAGGGCGAGATGATGCGGACGTCCGCCGGGTCGAGGCCGAGTTGCTCGGCCAGGCCATTCTGGAAACCGACCATGTTCTGGGACGACTCCCAGACGGTCAGTTTTGGGCCATCCCAGGACGCTACGGTGGTGTATAACTCGATGGGGTTGTGGTGCTGGACGGGCGTTTCGTATTGCGCGTCCACCACGACGGGCGCGCTGGCGAGGGCCGCGGCGGCGTCGCCCACCTTGGGCTTTTCCTCGCCGGGTTCGTCGCCCTCGCGGGAGGCGGCTTCCTTGGTTTGCGTCGTGGTGCCCGGGCTGTCGAAGGTGGCGGAGGGGGTTTCGGCGGTGTAGGCGACCTTGAGCCGGTGCGCGCCCTCACGCGCGGCCTCGAAGGTGTCAGCGACGACCATCGCCACGGTTTGCCCATCGTGCTGCACCCGGTCGGACGCCAGCGGGGCGATGGTGGTGCCCATGTAGCCCTTCTGCTCGAAGATCTTGCCGGGCTTCACGCGGTCGCCGACGTTCTGATAGGTCAGGATGTCCAGCACGCCGGGCACGCGGCGGGTGTCGGCGTCGTCAATGCCGGTGATGCGTCCGCGGGCAATCGGGCTGGTCACCAGGAAGGCATGGGCCTGGCCGGGGAAGTCAGAGCCGTAGCGGGCGGCGCCGGTCACCTTGAGACGCCCATCCACGCGGGACGTGGACTTGCCGAAGCCCGGGGTTGCCGCGCTGGGCGGAGCGCCCTGCGGCATGGTCGTGATTTCGCCGGCCATCGTTAGATCTCCATCGCCTGGGCCTGCATCAGCGCACGCACCAGGGTGCGGCGGCCAAGGTCGGGCAAGTATGCGTTCTCGCCATGGGTGCGGGCGCCCTTGAAGGCCACCTGCGCCGCCGTGGTGGCGGTTGCCTCATCCAGGCGCTTGCCGCGCAGGGCGTCCTCCGCCTCCTTGACGCGCCAGGGCTTGTAGGAGACGGCGCCCAGGCCGATGCGGGCTTCCCGCACCACGCCGCCATCCAGTTGCAGCGCGACGGCCGCGGTTGCCAGGCCATAGGCGTAGCTTTCGCGGTCGCGCACCTTCACGTAGGCGGACCGGCGCGTCCACGGCCCCGCCGGCACGGTGAAGCCGGTGATCAGCTCGCCGGGCGCCAGGATGGTTTCCCGGTGCGGGTCGTCGGAGCCGGTGTGCAGCTGCTCGAACGGGATGGTGCGCCCGCCGCCGGTGGCGCGCACGGTCTGCACCTGGGCGCCCAGCGCCACCATCGCCTGCGCGAAGTCGCCGGAGTAGCTGGCGATGCACTTGTCGCTGATGCCCAGCACGGCGTGCTTGCGGTTTACGCCCTCCAATGCGGCGCAGCCGGTGCCGGGGTCGCGCTTGTTGCAGGAGGCCCAGCTTGGGTCGCGGAAATACTGGCACCGCGTCCGTTGCAGCACGTTGCCGGCCAGGGACGCCATGTTGCGGATTTGCGCGCTGGCGGCCATCGCCAGGGTTTGGGCGATCACCGGGTAGTCGCGCTTGATGTCCGGGTGGGCCGCGGCGTCACTCATCTTCACCAATGCGCCGAGCTGCAGGCCTTTGGGTGACAGGGTGATGGCGGAGTGGCCCGGCAAGCCGTTGATGTCCACCAGCGTCGCCGGCTGCATCGTGTCCAGCTTCATCAGGTCCAGAAGCTGGGTGCCGCCGGCGATGAACTGCGCCGGGGCGGCGTTGGACGGGATGGTGTCCTTGCTGGCGGCGGCCAGGAGCGCGGCACGGTCGTCGGCGGCACGCTCGTATACGAAGGGGCGCATGATTCAGGCCTCCATGCCGGGCTTCGCCTGCTCGATGGCAGCGACGATGTGCGGGTAGGCGGCGCAGCGACAAAGGTTGCCGCTCATGTATTCGCGTATGTCGGCGGCGTTGCCGGCGTGGCCGGACTGCACGCAGCCGACCGCCGAGACGATCTGGCCCGGCGTACAGTAGCCGCACTGGAAGGCGTCCTGGTCAATGAAAGCCTGCTGCATCGGATGCAGGGTGCCGTCCGACTTTACCAGGCCCTCGATGGTGGTGACGGGTTCACGCACCATGACGGCGAGCGTCAGGCAGGCCAGCACGGGATGGCCGCCGACCTGCACGGTGCAGGCGCCGCATTGGCCGTGGTCGCAGCCCTTCTTGGACCCGGTCAGGCCCAGGTGGATGCGCAGCGTGTCGAGCAGGGTCGTGCGGTTATCGATCGGCAGGGTGTGGCGCTGGCCGTTCACCGTAAGTTCGGCCTGTGCGGCACGGCGGGGGTCGGCCGGCGGGGCGGCGGCTGGCTGTGGCTGCGCCGCGGCGCCGAGCGGCGCCAGGGCGGCAACGGTCGCCGTGCCGGTCAGCAGGCTGCGCCGGTTCACGGTCATGTCGGATGGTGGGGGCATGTCTGGCACTCCAGGTCTGGCGCACGAACGGCGCGGGGATGCACGGGTTTCCGCTGGTTCGGCCTCACGAAAACCGGAAGCCATTGAAAGACGGTTGGGTTATTTAGGTTTTTGGAATAGCTGCGTGGCTGCGGACGATCTTGGCCGGTTGCTGGCCTGCTCGGTTCACTCGTGGACATACCTGAAATCTCGTTTTGTAAATATTATAATCCTCAGGGCATTTTTATTATGGACTGCCTCGGGAATTCCAAGGCTGGACGGTTTCAATCGTCAATTTTCTTGACAGAATTGGGGGTGCAGCCGCTATCGTCACCGCGCTGGGGCCATCGCTGTTCGAGGCCGGCCAAGCTGGGACGTCCTGCCACGAATGGCTATCGCCCTCGGACCCAAAGTTCGGGAGGAGCCGTTATCATGATCAGGAACCCGTTGCTGTGGGGAACAGACCAGTTCAGGCCGGGAGCAGCGGCTAAGCCGGCGGTTCCTCTGCGAGACAGGGTTTTGCCGTTATCTGGGCTCAGTGTGGGCCGGATCGGCATGGCGGACCTCCGGGACGTCTTGGCAAAAGGCTGGAGCGACTTTGGCGCCTGCCGCAGCGACGTGCTTTTTATCTGCGCTATTTACCCTATTGTTGGACTTATGCTGGCATGGGTGGCGGCGGGCGATGACCTGCTTCCCCTGCTGTTCCCGATCGCGTCCGGCTTCGCGCTGATCGGACCCCTTGTGGGCGTGGGACTTTACGAGATCAGCCGGCAGCGCGAGCAGCGGGCCCCCGCCAACTGGGCGACCCCGTTCGGCGTGTTTTCCTCGCCATCGTTTGGCTCGATCCTGGCGCTCGGGCTGATGCTGACGGGGATCTACCTCCTGTGGCTGCTGGCGGCGTCGGTGATCTATGCGGTCACGCTCGGGCCGGAGATGCCGGCATCGGCCAGCGCCTTCGTGCATGACGTGTTCCTGACCGGCAGGGGCTGGGGGATGATCGCCATCGGCGTCATCGTCGGCGCCGCCTTCGCGGTGCTGGTCCTGGCGGTCAGCGCCGTGTCGTTCCCCCTGCTGCTCGACCACCAGGTCGGGGTCGAAACGGCGATCAGGACGTCGTTCCGCGCCGTGGCGTTGAATCCGCGGCCGATGGTAGCGTGGGGGTTGATCGTCACGGCGGGGCTGGTGCTCGGGTCGCTGCCTTGCTTCGTCGGGCTTGTGGTCGTACTGCCCGTGCTCGGGCACGCCACTTGGCACCTGTATCGGAAGCTGGTATCGGGCTGACCGCGCCCGCCGCCCGCATCCGTGACGGGGCGTGCAGCCGGGTGCCGCCCCGGCTGCGCCCTCAGCCCATCAGTATGAGGCGGCGTGCGCCGCAACCGTGTCTGGCAGCACTCCCGCTGCGGGCACTCCCGTCACAGTGAACGCGTCTTTTGATACGGAGTGTGTTGCCTCAGTCTGCACGGGCGATTGTGGCAGAGGCGCCCGCACACTCTGAACTGATGCCATCGCAAGCGCAGCCGGTTGCTGCATGGGCGACTGTGGCAGAAGCGCCTGCACACTCTGAACTGATGCCATCGCAGGCGCATCCGGTTGCTGCACGGGCGACTGTAGCAGAGGCGCCCGTACACTCTGAACTGAGGCCATCGCAGGCGCAGTCGGTTGCTGCAAAAAGCTCCAGCCATGCGCAGTCATACACAAATCCATAACACGCTTTTGACGCAGCGCATTACCGACGCCGTCCAGCAGTCCCGCCCCAAGCGCCGCGCCGGGCTTCATGTAGGCTGTATTCGTATGGTGGTCAGGGCTACCAAGCTCCGCAGTAAGCTGACACCCCGCTTGCTCCTGTGCAAAATCCAACTGAGTCGCGCCGGGCCGCACCCAAACGCCTTGTGCACACCCGCCCAGCAATCCAACCGACGCCATAACCCAGACCCGCATTGGCTACCTTCCCTTGCACAGGGAAGATGCCAGACCGCAACATTTTGGCCTAGTTGCTAAATATCAGAGATTGTCAGTTATGGCCCTTCCCGTTGTGGAGGGCGGCCCAGTCCTGTGGCGTAGCGGACAAGACCACCCATCCTGGCTGGCAGCACCGGATGTATTCGGCCCTGGGACCGGACAAGGGCAGCTTACCCTTCTTCCGCCACACAGCGCGCCACCATGCGCCACGGTACCGCAACAGGAGCAACCCATGCGCCGGCTTGCTTTTCTTCTCGTCATCCTGACCCCAATCGCCGCGAAAGCGGAGCGGATGACGATCTATGACAGCAGCAACCGCATGTTCGGCTATGACGAGCACAACGGCGACCGGAGTCTAAGTCCCAACGAGCGTTCCAACGGCAGAGTGAACAGCTACAACAGCAGCGACCGCCGCACCGGCCCCCGCAGCCGGTAACACGCGAGACGGCCCGGGCAGCACCGCTTGACCTCAGAGGGACCGGCACGCCACACCCCGCTGCATGATCCCCCGCTTCGCCGTGTATTACGCCCCTGCCCTATCGGACCCGCTCTGGCCCGCCGCCTGCGCCTGGCTGGGCCGCGACCCCGAGACCGCGGCCACCCTGGCGCAGCCGGACGTGCCCGGCATCCACGCGATCACGGCAGACGCCCGGCTCTATGGCTTCCACTGCACCCTGAAGCCGCCGATGCGCCTGCTGACGCACTACAACGCGTTTGTGGACGACGCCGACAGACTGGCCGCGGAGCTGGCCGCCTTCGACCTGCCGCCGCTGCATGTTGCCGACCTGTCCGGCTTCCTGGCGGTGCGCGAGGCCGCACCCTGCGCGCCGCTGCGTGCCCTGGCCGACGCCTGCGTGGCCGGGTTGGACCGCCACCGCGCCCCACCCACGGAGGCCGAGCTGGCCCGGCGCCGCTCGGCCACCCTTTCGCCGGCGCGGGAAGCCTACCTGCAGCGCTGGGGCTATCCCCTCGTGTTCGACGAGTGGCGTTTCCACATGACCCTCACCCGGCGCCTGGCGCCGGATGAGCGCGCCGTGTTCATGCCGGCCGCCGAGGCCCACTTGGCCCCTGCCCTGCCCCATCCTCGTCGGGTCGCGGACATCTGCATCTTCACCCAGCCCGGCGAAGGCCAGCCGTTCATGCTGGCGGAGCGTCTTCCGCTGCGCGGCTGATCGCGGCCAGCATCCGGCGTACGCCCTGTTCTACCGTGCCGTCGTTCACCACCGACTGCCGGTCCACCGGCAACGGCAACTCGATGGCGCGGGACAGGCGCCGGGCCACGTCCACGGCGTCTTCCCGCCCGCGGGCCGCCAGGCGCCGGGCCAGCACGTCGGATGGGGCGGAAACCTCGATCACCGACACCGGGTAGCGCTCCGCCGCCTCCGACACCACGGCGCGGGATACGTTGGCGACCACGACGCGGCCCTCCGCCAGGTCCAGCCCGATGTCGGCAGGAATGCCGTAGTGCAGGCCGTGCGCCCGCCAGGTGAGGGCAAACTCGCCGGCCTTGCGGCGCAGCTCGAACTCCTGCTCACCGGCGCTGTCATGGGCTTCCTCGCCGATCTGCTCCGGCCGGGTGATGATCCGGCGGACGAAGCGGTAGCGCGAGTTTCCCCCCAGACGCTCCCGCACGCCGTTCAGCAGCGTGTCCTTGCCGGCGCCCGAGGCTCCGACGACCAGTATCAGCATGGTGAAGTCAGCATGGGCCGGCCCTGTTTTGCGCGGCGGGACCTTGGCGCTAGGATTGTTCCAGCGCAACCCGCCGTAGCACTGGACGCATTGACCCATGTTCACCACCCGCCCTGAGATCGCCGGCACCTTTGGCGTGGTCGCCACAACGCATTGGCTGGCTTCCGCGGCGGGGATGGCGGTGCTGGAACGAGGGGGTAATGCCTTTGACGCCGCCACCGCCGCCGGGTTCGTGCTGCAGGTGGCCGAGCCGCACCTGAACGGCCCCGGCGGCGATGCCCCCATCATCGTCCACAGCGCCCGCACCGGCACCCAGCACGTCATCTGCGGCCAGGGCACATCGCCGGCTGCGGCCACTCTGCCGGCCTTTGCAGCACTTGGCGTGGACCTCATTCCGGCGACCGGCCTGCTCCCCGCCGTGGTTCCCGGTTCCTTCGATGCCTGGTGCACGATGCTGCGGGACTGGGGCACCTGGGAACTGGCCGACGTGCTGGCCTTCGCCATCGGCTACGCCCGCGGCGGCGTGCCGCTGGTGCCGCGCGTCCCCGCCACCATCGAGGGGGTGCGGCCGTTATTCGAGGCGGAGTGGCACAGCAGCGCCGCCGTGTTCCTGCCCGGCGGCAACGTCCCCCGCGTGGACGAGCTGTTCGCCCGCCCCGCCCTGGCCGACTTCTGGGAGCGCCTGCTGCGCGAGGCCGCCGCCGGGACTACCCGCGAGGCACGGATCGAGGCGGCTCGGGACGCGTGGTACAAGGGCTTCGTCGCCGAGGCGGTTGGAGACTTCTTTGCGGAGAACGAGATCCTGGACTCCTCCGGCCGGCGGCACCGCGGGCTGCTGACCGCGCAGGATTTCCATGGGTGGGGCGCAACGGTCGAGGACCCGGTGTCCTACGAGTACCACGGCCATACCGTGCTGAAGTGCGGCCCCTGGAGCCAAGGCCCGGTGTTCCTGCAGCAGCTTGCCCTGCTGCGCCACCGGGATGTGGGGGCAATGGACCCGCTCGGCCCGGACTTCGTGCATACGGTCGTAGAGTGCGCCAAGCTCGCCTATGCCGACCGGGAGGCTTATTATGGCGACCCCAACTTCGTCGAGGTCCCGCTCAACCACCTGCTGTCGGACAACTACAACCTGGCCCGCAGCACCGAAATTGGCGCGCGGGCGTCGCTGGTGCTGAACCCGGGCGTGTTGCCCGGCTATCATCCCGTGGTGGACCATGACGCGCACCTGCGCGCTGGGATGCTGACGGAGGCGCCGGGCGCCGGGGAGCCGACCGTGGCCCGGCTGGGGGTGATTGGCGCCGATACCGTCCACGTGGACGTGATCGACCGCTGGGGCAACATGGTCAGCGCCACACCCTCGGGCGGCTGGCTGCAATCCTCCCCGGTGGTTCCCGGACTGGGCTTTCCCATCGGTACTCGCGGGCAGATGTTCTGGCTGCGCGAGGGATTGCCGAACAGCCTGGCGCCGCGCAAGCGCCCGCGCACCACCTTGTCCCCCAGCTTCGCGCTGCGGGACAATAAGCCGTGGATGGCGTTCGGCACGCCGGGCGGCGAGCAGCAGGACCAGTGGTCCCTCACGTTCTTCCTGCGCATGGTGCACGGCAACCTGGGCATCCAGCAGGCGATCGACATGCCCAGCTTCCATACGGAGCACTGGCCCAGCAGCTTCTGGCCGCGCATTGCCCGGCCGGGCAAGCTGGTGTTGGAGGGCCGGTATCCCGCTGCCGTCGTGGAGGACCTGCGCGCGCGCGGCCACTTGGCCGAGCATGGGGAGGACTGGTCGGAAGGGCGCCTGTCCGGGGCGCGGCTGGAAGGCGGGATCATGTATGCCGGGGCGAACCCGCGGGGGATGCAGGGGTATGCCGTGGGGCGGTGATGCCGGGCTGGGTCGGCCACCCTTCGCTTCTTCTCGTCCGGCAGCCCATCATCGGCGCGAGCCGCCTGTGACGCCCTAATCGGGGACAATGAGTGGCTTGCGGCTCCTGGACTGTCCGGGAGCCGCACTCCTTTGGCAGCCGGCCTGGGATCGAGAGATCAAACAACCGTGCTTACACTTTGTAATGCAACGCTCCCGGTGCGTTTCCGTTAAGGTGGTATCGCTGCATCGCAAGGAGGCCGTCTTATGACCGCTCGCCACACCAAACACCGCCGCCTGGTCCGCCTGTTGGTAGCCTTGGGCCTAGCTGCCACCCTCGGAGGCTGCATCGTCGTCCCAGCCGGGGGGTACTACCGGCCGCATCCGCATTATTACTACTGACGCCACACCGGCCCGGCGGCGCAGCGGTGGGCGTCCCACTGCTGCCGGCTCGGCCGAGCGCGATGGGCGCATCTTGGACGCTGCCACCGCGCTGTTCATGCGCGATGGCTTCTCCACGGTCAGCATCGAGGGGATTGCCGCAGCCGCCGGGGTGTCCAAGCGTACTTTCTACGCCCGGTTCCCGGACAAGCAGGCGGCGTTCTTCGCCGTGGTGCAACGCCTGGTCGCCACCTGGCTCATCGGCTTCGACGCAGCGTTGGAGCGTGCGCCGACCCTGCACGACGCCCTGCTGGCGGCCGGGCGCAGCATGCTGACGGTGGCGTTGATGCCGCAAGCGCTGGCGCTATACCGCCTGGTGGTGGCGGAGGCCGGGCGTCCGGAAATCGTCGCGGCGCTGCAGGCCGGCGGCACGCGGTCGGGGATCGAACGGTTGTGCCGTGTCCTGCATACCCATCGCCCGGATTTGCCGCCGGCCCGGCTGGCATTCCTGGCGGAACAGTTCCAGCATTTGGTTCTGGCTGGTCCCCAGGCGCGTGCCATCGGCCTCGGCCCGCCGATGGATGGCGACGCCGCCGACGCCTGGTGCCGGGACAGCGTCACCTTGTTCTTGCAGGCACTGAACTGAACAGGCTTATCAGGTACTAGGCAACGCGTTGGCTTCATACCGCCAGGCATAAGATCAGTAACCGGCAGTGGGGTTCTGATGGCCGGTGCCACGCTCCATCTCAATGCCTGACGACGCGCCCTTGACGGACGTTGCCGCCATAAACCGGCAGGCCACCACATCGGCGACCGCCTTCAGGAGATATGTTATGAGGACTACCCTTTTGGCCGCAGTGGCGCTGTTTGGCCTGTCGCTGGCCCCGGCACTGGCAGGCGAGGGCAACGGCGACCCCTTCCCCGGCAACTTCGGCACCCTGACCACCACTCAGACGCTGCCTCAGGTCGCCGACACTGGCTCCGCGGCTTACCCCGATGTCACGGGACGCCCGGGTTCGGACCTTCCTAGCCTGCAAGCCGAGGTACTGCCGCCGAACGGCAACGGCCAGGGCGCGATCCAGACGGCGAACTCGCTGCCGCGTGGGGCCGAGGAAGGCACGGTTGCCTATGCCCAGGCACGTAGCGTTCACGCCTGGATGTTGGCGCACTCCGGCCGCGGCGTTCCGGCTTTCGCAGCCCGGTAACTGCGCGACTGACGCTATCGCATGGCATCTCCGGTTAACTGTCCGGATTTGCCTTGCGGGTGGCGCGCTTCGCGTGCTGATTTTCAGTCGTGGTTTAAGATGCCAGAGTTGGTGATTGGGCTTCAGTTTTTTTCAGCCGTGCGCACGCCACAGCAGACGTTAGTTTTCCAAAAGGCCTG
>CAXTCI010000173.1:0-11503 GCA_964242325.1 uncultured Acetobacteraceae bacterium | reverse complement strand
GCAGCGCTTCCCGCTCGATGCGGAGCTGCATCAGCCGCCGGTCCAGCTCGTCCAGTGCCTCGGGCTTGCTGTCCACTGCCATGCGCAAACGGCTTCCTGCCTCGTCAATCAGATCGATTGCCTTATCCGGCAGGAAACGGTCGGTGATGTAGCGGTTGCTCAGTGTCGCCGCGGCAACCAGTGCACCGTCGGTGATACGGACGCCGTGATGCAGCTCGTACTTCTCCTTGATCCCGCGCAGGATGCTGACCGTATCCTCGACGGAGGGCTCGCCGACGAACACCGACTGGAAGCGCCGGGCCAGCGCCGCGTCCTTCTCGATGTGCTTGCGATACTCGTCCAGGGTGGTTGCGCCGACGCAGTGCAGCGCGCCGCGGGCCAGCTCGGGCTTCAGCAGGTTGCTGGCGTCCATTGCCCCGTCCGCCTTGCCGGCGCCGACCAGGGTGTGCATCTCGTCAATGAACAGGACGATCTCGCCCTGGGCGGACTCGATCTCCTTCAGCACGGCCTTCAGCCGCTCCTCGAACTCGCCGCGGAACTTTGCCCCGGCCACCAGCGCGCCGAGGTCCAGCGCCATCACCCGCTTGTTGCGGAGGCTTTCCGGCACGTCGCCGTTGACGATGCGCAGGGCCAGGCCCTCGACGATGGCGGTCTTGCCAACGCCGGGTTCACCGATCAGCACAGGGTTGTTCTTGGTGCGCCGGGCCAGGATCTGGATGGTGCGGCGGATTTCCTCGTCGCGACCGATCACCGGATCGAGCTTGCCGTCGCGGGCAAGCTGTGTCACGTCGCGCGCATACTTCTTGAGCGCTTCGAACCCAGCCTCGGCGTTGGGGCTTTCCACCTTGCGGCCCTTGCGCATGTCGGCAATGGCCTTGTCCAGCGCCTGCGCCGTTACCCCGGCAGCGCGCAGAACACGGGCGGACGGCGTGTCGCTGCCGACAACGGCGAGCAGCAGACGGTCCTGCGCGACATATTCGTCACCAGCCTTGGTCGCGGCCTGTTGCGCAGCATCCAGCACGCGCACCAGTTCCGGCGCCACCTGCGGCTGCCCGGCGCCGCTGCCCTGCACCTTGGGAATGCGAGCGACCTCGGCATCCACGCCCGTTTTGGCGGCCTCGGGGTTGCCGCCGGCAACGCGGATCAGTCCGGAAGCTGCACCCTCCGGATCGTCCAGCAACGCCTTGAGCAGGTGCTCCGGCGTGATCCGCTGGTTGAACTCGCGTATAGCAATGGTTTGCGCCGCTTGCAGGAAGCCGCGTGCGCGTTCGGTAAGTTTCTCAATGTCCATCAGGTGTCCCTTTCAATCAGGCGACAGGCCCGGCATTGCCCCTGGATTAGGCAGCAACGTCAGGCTTTACGATTGATGAAGTGGTCATACCCACCACCGGACTCAAGCGGATTGCGAGATGTCAATCCCATGGGACTGGGATGGCGGCTCTGCTCAGAACGCTGAGCTAACTTCCGCTTGCTAGGCCAAAGGGTTGAAGGAAGTTTTGCCCACTACGGGAGAACCACGCTTTACGGCACGAAGCTCACGGAACAACCTACGGGCCGCACGGCAAAGCACCTCAGTGGCTAACCACGATGTTGCCAGGACCTGCGTTAAGCCGCGATCCCAGCCTTTCCGCCGCCACTTCCCATGTCGCCGACCTGCACATCCACAGACACATGCAGTTGGTCAAAGTCCCCGGCCTCACCAATGTAGGCTCCAGACACCGGCCTTGCCTGCTCTGCGGTCCTGGTTGCACACACTCTCACCAGGTTACGCCCGGCAACCAGGCCGTTGGTCGGATCGAACTCCACCCAGCCGGCGCCGGGCAGGTAGGCCGCGCACCAGGCGTGGCTGGCGCCGCCGCCCACTACCTGCGGCGTGCCCGCTCGCGCATCATCATATAAATAGCCACTGACGAACCGCGCTGCGATCCCGAGGGAACGGCAAGCCTCCATCATCAGCAGGGCGAAGTCCCGGCAGGTCCCACTGCGGGTGGCCAACGTGTGCAGCGGCGGATTGGTCCCCTCGGCGTCGCGGGCGGCGTAAGTAAAGCGTTCGCGGACCGAGCGGGTCATCGCGACCAGCATGTCCATGGTGCGGGTCGCGCCGTGCGGATGCAGAAAACTGCGCGCCCATCCCTCCACGACCCGGTTCGGGTCGGGATACTGCCGCTCCAGTAACCGGGCGAGGTCCGGCGCTTCCTCCGTCGAGTAGCTGAACGGGTAGGTTTCCGCCGCCGGGTCAATCGGCAGGTCGCGGGCGGTCGGATAATGGTCGAGGTCCAGCGTAGACACGATGCGGATCACCTGCGTCAGCGCCCGGTCCCAATCCAGATAACAAACCGAGTTGCCGAACACGTCATGTGCCCACCGCGTCCGCGCCGGCGGCGGCGTCACCGTCAGGGTCGCACTGCGTAGCCGGAGGTCATGCGAATCACGTGGCCGCAACATCAGCCGATGCGTCGTCGGACGTACCGGCTGATGGTAAGTATACTCGGTCGTATGGGTGATGCGGACGTGGGTCACGGGGCGCCTAATAAACTCCGAAGAGCTTCAGCAGGATGATGACGGAAATAGGCACGCCAAGCAGCCACAGCACGATGCTTTTCATGACGACTTCCGGAACATGGGGTGACGTTTGGCCAACGTCCGCCGCCCCGGCCCGGTTGCCCCCTACGCCGCCCGGTTACGCCGCATCCGTTGCACGAACGCGTCAGTCCGCCGCCGCAAACGCCCGATCCGTCCGACCCCGGCCAACCGGCGGTCCAGGAACCCCAAAGTGTCCTCGTCCTCGTCGCTGTAATCCTGCAGCCAATACAGCAGCGTCGCGCCATACACCCCGGCGAGGATCGCGCGCTTGCTATACCAACTGAAATCCGCGCTGGTGTCCCCGGCCGCGAACCAGACGCTGTCCACCGTCCGCGCGGTGATCGCAACTGCCAGCCCGGCGTTGCCCGGCAAAGCCAGGATAGACAGCGCCCGGCGGATTGGCTCCTTGTGCTCACGTTGCTGGCGGAAACGCAACGCGATCACCGCCCGCACCCGCGCCGGCACCCGCATCCCCTGCAGGTCCATCGCCGCCGCGCCTTCGACCATCTGCCGGTCGCCCAGGTCCACATAGGCGTCGATCATGTCGGTGACCCCGCCGGGGAACAGCATGTCCGCATCCGGCCCGGCGGCGGCGCGCAGGGCCGGGATGGTCCAGCCGTCGAGGCCGACGTTGGGCAGCAGCGCCAGGATGGCGGCATCACGCTCCGGGCTGCGCTCGGGGGGGTCGAACATCGCGTGTGCCCTCAGGTGTTCGGAGCCGCCGCGCGGGCCAGCTCCTCTGTGAAGCCGAAGTGGCGGAAGTCATGCATCCGCATGGGATACAGGATGCCGTCGAGGTGATCGTTCTCATGCTGCACCACGCCAGCATGGAAGCCGCCCGCCTCCGCGCCTACCGGCTGCCCATCCGTGTCAACGCCGGAATACCGCACTCGGGCATGGCGCGGCACGGCAGCACGCAGCCCGGGAATGGATAGGCAGCCTTCCCATCGCATTACCATTTCGTCGCCCAGCAGCTCGACCTCAGGGTTGATGACGACGGTATTGGGCACGGGGTTGCCCTCCTCCGGGCCAATGCGGGCCGCGGGCACCCGGAACACGAACAAGCGTAGGGGCACATGGACCTGCGGCGCGGCCAGCCCGGCGCCGGACGCGTCCTCCATCGTCTCGATCATGTCGGCAACCAGGCGCCGTATCTCGGGCGAGGTAGGGTCCGTCACTGGCTCCGCAGGTTGCAGCAGCACGGGGTGGCCCATGCGGGCGATTTTCAGAATGGCCATGCGCTCTCCGTTCGACAGTGGGGAATGTGGGGCGGCGAAATCCTTTGGCGAGGCGGCGCAACGGTGCTATGCCACCGCCTCCCCGGCCAGGCGCCGGTTGGAAGCCATTATGCATGGCTCTGGGACCTACCCCGGCCATGCCCTACCGCAACCAGAGGAGGCGACAGCCAAGTGCAGGTTCTCGTTCGTGACAACAATGTTGACCAGGCGCTGAAGGCGCTCAAGAAGAAGATGCAGCGCGAAGGCGTGTTCCGGGAGATGAAGCTCCGTCGGCACTTCGAAAAGCCGTCCGAGCGCCGTGCGCGTGAGGCTGCTGAGGCCGTGCGCCGCGCCCGCAAGATGGAGCGCAAGCGTTTGGAGCGCGAAGGCTTCTAACCAGCCTCGCCGGACAAAGAATGCAGTGTGGCCCGGGGTGTCTGCCCCGCAGGCTATGCTTGGTGTTTTGACGGCTGCTGAGCGACGTCAGATCACGTTTCCGGCATAGCTGCTGACTCTGCTGGGTATTCCCGTGGTGGAGTGCGCCGATGATTAGGCCCAGATGTCTGGGCGTGGTCTGTGTGCTTACCATGGTGGATCACGGCCTGCGCACGCGCCTAGGAGGTGATGGGTGGCGTGCGGCGGATGGTGTGAGCCAGCATCAGCGCCCTTGTTCCAAATTATCGCTCCTGGTGCGTCGGTGCGCTCAACCCGGCCTCGATCATCATCTCTGGCGGCCATGACCATGGCTTGCCGGAGTTAGTGCCGAAGGTTCGCCGCACTCTCCAGCGTTCCTGCGGGACCCCGAACGGAGCCGGTACGAGGCCTGCTGTGCAGTATGGGCTGGCCACATGGCAGCTGGATGCTGATCACGAATTGCTGCACTGCCGCACAATTGCCCTGATTGCCTTGTTGAATGGCTGATGCCACAGCAACAGGACGTCAGGCCCATGCGCATTGCCCAGATTGCCCCCCTGCACGAAGCTGTGCCGCCCAAGCTTTATGGCGGCACCGAGCGTGTCGTTTCCTTTCTCACGGAGGAGCTGGTGGCCTTGGGCCATGATGTCACGCTGTTTGCCAGCGGCGACAGCGTGACATCGGCGAAGCTGGAAGCGATCTGGCCCCGTGCCCTCCGCCTCGACCCGGCGATCCGTGATCCCATCGCCCCGCACATGCTGTTGATGGAGGCTGCACGCGCCAAGGCGGACGAGTTCGACGTGCTCCATTTCCACATGGACTACTGGTCGTTCAGCCTGTTCGGGCGCCAGCGCACACCGTTTGTCACCACCATGCACGGGCGCCTGGATCTCGCCGAGCTGCAGCCGGTGTTCAACATGTTTCCGCACGTCCCCATCGTCTCGATCTCCGACGCCCAGCGCCGTCCGCTGCCGCAGGCGAACTACGTCCGCACGGTCCTGCATGGCCTGCCGGCGAACCTGCTGACGCCGCAGCCCGGCCCCAAGGACTACCTGGCGTTCCTCGGCCGCATCGCGCCGGAGAAGGGTCCGGACCGCGCCATACGCATCGCCCGCGCCTGCGGCATCCCGTTGAAGATCGCTGCCAAGGTGGACAAAACGGACCAGGTATACTTCGACAGCGTCGTCCGCCCGATGCTGTCGGGGGGCGGAGTGGAGATGATCGGCGAGATCAATGACGCGCAGAAGCCGGAATTTCTCGGCGGCGCCCGCGCCCTGCTGATGCCGATTGACTGGCCGGAGCCGTTTGGCCTGGTGATGATTGAGGCAATGGCCTGCGGCACCCCGGTGATCGCCTTCAACCGAGGCTCGGTGCCGGAGATCGTCGAAGACGGCGTGAGCGGCTTTATCGTCGAGGACGAGACCGGCGCCATGTCGGCCGTCAGCCGTTTGGGCGAGCTGTCGCGCGACACCGTCCGGGCGCGCTTCGACGCCCGCTTCACCGCCAAGCGCATGGCGGAGGACTACCTGTCCATCTACCGCTCGCTCGCCGCGGAGAAGCGTGGGGTGCTGCGCGCCATACGCTGACCTGTGCACTGCCCCGGCTAACCGCCGGGGCAGGTCCGGCCAAGGCGGGTTGCCGGGACGCCGGCCCGCCGTCACATTACCTGGCAGTTACCCTGCCGGAGTTGGCTGATGCCCAATAGCCTGCGCCTGAAAGTTGCCGGCCTACACGACGAGAACCGGGTCGCCGCCCTCAAGCGGTCGTTGGGCCTCGTCGCCGACGTGGAGGGCGTCACAGTGGACGCGGAGCAGGGCGAGTTGATCGTGAGCGGCGATGCCGATGAGCACTTAGTGCTGATCCACTTGGCCAACGAGGGCTTTGAGGTTCACCCGGTCCACGAGGCGCCGCAGCACCCGAGCCTGTGACGCGGCCCATTTGCCACTGGGTCACTGCCTTGCCAGTGGCCAGGATGTGCTAACCCCATCACTCAGTCTACGTCGTCGCTGGCCAGAAACGGCTTTACGCCCGCAATGCCGTTGGATGGGTTACTCCATCCAATGGCGAGACATCAGCCGCATTCACCATGATTTCCTCTGGCGCGGCGCACAACATCCCCGGCGCGGTTGGATCGGCCTTTACCGCACCGGCACCGCCGCCAGTGCCCGTTCACTGATCCACGCCGCCACCCGCTCCGATTCCTCGTTCGCCGTCCTGAAGTGCGCTCCCGCCCAGATGCGGCTGTCGCTGCACTCCCGTGCCATTTCCGCCAAGCCGGGAAACTCCCGCCGGGCTGGCAGGCCGCTGTCGGAATATTGCGCGTGCTGACCCATGCTGTTGGCGTCGGGTCCTTCTGGCGGACGGCCCGCCTGAGCGACATAAGCCACTGGTCCCTGTAGGTCTGGAAACGTCCCCTGCAGCACGTCTGATCCAGTGAAGCAGTCGCTTGCATGGCCGGATGGGTGTTCCGGATGCGCCGGGGTTTCAATGAAGGACAGCCAGGCCGGATCCTGCATCACGCCCAGCGCGCCCTCACGGATGGCGGTCACGGGGCGCCAGAAACCGAAACGCTCCTTTTCTTTCCAGACCAGCACCGCGCTGTCCGCCAGCGCCGACGCAAGCTGCGACATGATCCGCGCATGGGCCGCAGCGCCACCGGGCCGTGGGTGCATATCCAGCAGCGCCACCGCGAGATGCAGGTAGCCGCGTTGCGAGCTTTGATAGGCCCAATACATCGCGGCATCAGACTGCGCCTGGGTACGATCCGTAGAGTCCAGAGCGCCCAGCCGCCGCACCTCCGCCACAGCCACTTGGAATCGTGGCGTGCCGGCAGACGGCGGCGGCTGCGGGTCCACGTCGTCCTCGTCAGTGAACAGGAAGGGCCGCGAGTCTGTCGTGTAGCTGGTGCGGAACTCCGGCGGTGTCCGGCGCCAGCGGCCGGGCGACTTGTCCTCCAGGAACGGGCGCACCCGGCGGAAACCGTCGTCCTGCCGCCGGGTCAGGGCCGCAGCGCCAACCGCTTCTCCCAATGCTATCCCGGCTGCGCGTGCTGGTCCCGCCGGGGTACGGGCCAGAGCGGTCTGGTAGGTTTGCTCAATCACGGCCAAGTCGGTGGGGTGCTCGGTAGCCAGCACGCGCCGGGCCGCGGCGGCCATCGCGGCGTCCGGGTCGGCCCCAGCCCCGGCAGGCTCATCCGAGGTGGGCGGGAACCAGCGGGCATAGACCGGCTCCGCCGCATTCCGTGCGTCGTGCATGGCCTGATGCATGATGACCAAGGTGTGCCAGTTCGCCGACCCATGCGCGACGCTGTCGGCCAGCAACGACCATTCCGTCACCGCGTCCGCGGCAGTTGCCGGACGGGCGCTGCCGACCAGCAGCCCCAAGGCGACAGCGGCCCCGGCGGCATTGCTGGTGATGGCGGAAAGCAGGCGGGCAACATCTTGCAACATGGGCGGTTACTCAATTCGGGCTGGCCTGTATTTCTACTGGCCCAGGCGGTCCGACACCCGGCGCATCCGGTTGACAACCTGCCACGCGGCGCTGAGGTTCCGCCACCCTATGCCGAGGCATCAATGACTTTTCCCACCGAAATGCGCCACATCGCCTATGTTCCCGGGGGACCGGAGGGGATGACGATCGCCACCGGCCCCGTTCCCCAGCCCGCCCCCGGCGAGGTGCTGATCCGCGTGCAGGCCGCCGGGGTGAACCGCCCGGACGTGCAGCAGCGCAAGGGAGCCTACCCGCCGCCGCCCGGTGCCAGCCCGCTGTTGGGCCTGGAGGTCGCGGGAGAGATCGTCGCCGTGAACGGGACCAGCACCTATGCCGTCGGCGACCGCGTCTGCGCCCTGGCCAATGGCGGCGGCTATGCCGAGTATTGCACGGCACCTACTGGCCAATGCCTGCCCTGGCCCACCGGCTACGACGCCATACGCGCCGGGGCGGTGCCGGAAACCTACTTCACCGTTTGGGCCAACCTGTTCGACATCGGCCGCCTACAGCCCGGCGAGCGCATGCTGGTGCATGGCGGAACCAGCGGCATCGGCGTCACCGCCATCCAGTTGGCGCACGAGTTCGGCAGCACGGTCTATGCCACCGCCGGCAGCGCCGAGAAGTGCGACGCCATCCTGCGCCTGGGCGCCGATGCCGCGATCAACTACCGCGATGAGGACTTTGCCGCCCGGGTCAAGGAACTGACCGGAGGCGCCGGGGTGAACGTGGTGCTGGACATGGTTGGCGCCTCCTACCTGGCCCGCAATCTCCGCTGTTTGGCCATGGATGGCCGCCTGGTGCTGATCGCCTTCCTGGGTGGCGCCAAGGCGGAGAACGTGGACCTGACCACCATCATGACCCGGCGCCTGACCGTCACCGGCAGCACCATGCGCCCTCGCACCGCGGCGCAGAAGGCGGCCATCGCCGACGCACTACGGGCGAAGGTCTGGCCGGTGCTGGACGCCGGACGCTGCGGGCCGTTGGTGCATGAGGTCTTCCCGCTGGAGCGGGCGGCGGACGCGCACCGATTGATGGAGAGCAGCACGCATGTCGGCAAGATCATGCTGAAGGTGGCGGACTGACCTGGAGCCTGGGAGGGCCACAATGAACGTCATCCTTCGTGCATCGGTGGAAGACGGAGTTCCCGCAATCCATGTGGCTGCTGTGGAGTAACCCAGCCGTCAGCTGCCGCCCTTGACGCCAGTCCGATGCCGAAGTTCAGCCAACAGAGCCTGAACTTCAGCGTATGCTATTGACGCCGTACTCCAATCGTTGGTCAGATTGCCGGTTCTGTCAGGCCAGGGTTTATGATTATTACCGTCGATTACCTTGATAGGCTCATTTGTCTGCGCTACGTCGATACGATAATTCGGACGTCTGCCCTTGCTGATCCGCGACACGCCAAGCCGTAAGACGACTGGGCCATAAAGGCGCTCGTGATGATGGATCACCGCATAGGCCTTCGCGACGAAATCGACCGGGTCGTCCAAGGTCGGAACCACGTCGCGAAGTGTAGCGTCTCTGGCAAGGGGAATATGACCTGCCATAAGCGCCCCGATTTACAAAGTTGAAGTGCTACAGGTTGGGCAGCCTGCATTCGTTGCGCAAGCAGCAATGGACCGCGTCATGCCGCTCGCTGGCTCGTCCCAGTTCCGCTCGCGACGCCCACGCCCTCGAACTTCCGCCGCCGCCGCTGCAGCAGTGTCCAGGTCAGCCGGGCCCCTGCCGCAGATAGGCGCCCGCGCGGCGGCAGGCCGACTGACTTCAGGATCATGCCCATCGCCCGCTCGATATGGCGAAAGCGATAGAAGCTAATAGCACGGCCCATATAGGCCGCGATGCACCGCTTATGCTCGTACGCTGTCGCTTCTGATTCGTTACCACAGTGGTAGGCGAAGGCCAGCTCGTCGTCTTCACTTTCGGTGATCCGCCCAGCGGCAATCTTCAACCGGTTCAGCATTCCCAGCCGCTCCCGCGCCAAGTAGCGGCGCATGTGATCGTAGAACAGCTTGAAGTGCCTATACTCGTCCGCTGCGATCAGCTTGCAGATTTGCTGTAACACCGGCTCTCCAGTCGCCTCGGCCAGCGCGGTGTAATAGCTGCTGGTCCCCGTCTCCACCATGCAGCGCGCAATCAGCTCACCGGTCCGTGACCCACGCACTGAAGCGTCAGCATCCAGTGGCAACTTGTAGCCATCGCGGTAGCGCTGGAACGCCGCCTCGAAATCCCAGCCGGGATCGGCCAGCATCGCCCAGCGGCCCAACGCATCGCCATGCTGCACCTCTTCGACGGCCCAATTGTCGCTGGCCCGGCGGAAGTCGGGATCGTCCACGAACACCCGGCCGAGATACACCGCGTAGTCCACGCCGTTTCGCTCGACCATCGCAGCGGCCTTCACCAGCGGCACGATGCTAATGTCAACCTGCGCCGGGTCAAAACGGTCCCAGGCCACATCTTCTAAACGCCAATGTTTCATCAGAGTCGCTTCATAAAGGCGGACGACCGATCCTGTTGCGCCCCAAACATAATCTGGCCCACCCCCTGCGCGAACCGGCCTAAAGCGTCTGTGAACGCCTATGTTGCAGTTTGGTGACAGCGAAGCGAGCACTTGCGCAAATGATTCCCAGCTTTGATCCACAACTGCGGGAAGAGGAAATGCCGTAGCCTAAGGATCGCGACGGCACGCTCTACAGCCTCAGAGTACCGAAGCCGTCAGCCATGCACTAGAATGTTTGGTTGCGCTATAGCTCAGTCCAGCAAGCGATCAGGGCGCTCCAGCAGCCGCCAGCATAGCCCGCGCCGACTGCAACTTGGCCGCTGCCAGGTCATACGCCACCACATCAGTCCCAGCTGCAGTCACCTGGGCTTGCGCCGCTTGCAGTCGCGTCTCGGCCTGCGCCCGCGACACCTCCGCCACGGGGATGGCCTCGTCGGCCAGCACCGTGCATCGCTCCGGCGTGACTTCGGCGAAACCACCGCTCACGTAAAGCTGGCTCGTGGGCCGCCCGCCCTCATGGATGGTAATCGTGCCACCCTGCAGCAGCACGATCATCGGGCTGTGGCCCGGCAACACGCCCATCTCGCCCTCGGCCGCCGGGATGACGGCCATGTCCACCGGCTGCGACAGCAGCAGCCGGTCGGGGCTGACGATCTCCAGCAGCGTCGGCATCAGGCGGCGACCTTCATGCCCTCGGCCTTCTTCACGGCGTCGTCAATCGTGCCGACCATGTAGAACGCGGCTTCGGGCAGGTGGTCGTACTTGCCGTCCACGATGTCCTTGAACGACCGCACGGTGTCGGCAACCGACACGAAGATGCCGGGGCTGCCGGTGAACACCTCGGCGACGTGGAACGGCTGGGACAGGAACCGCTCGATGCGGCGCGCGCGGCCCACCACCAGCTTGTCGTCCTCGCTCAGCTCGTCCATGCCCAGGATGGCGATGATGTCCTGCAGGCTCTTGTAGGTCTGCAGCACGCGCTGCACCTCGCGCGCCACCAGGTAGTGCTCCTCGCCGACGATCCGCGGGTCGAGCGAGCGGCTGGTGGAGTCCAGCGGGTCCACGGCCGGGTAGATGCCCTTCTCGGCGATCGCCCGGTTCAGCACCGTCGTCGCGTCAAGGTGGGCGAAACTGGTGGCCGGCGCCGGGTCGGTCAAGTCGTCGGCGGGGACGTAGATCGCCTGCACCGAGGTAATGGACCCCTTCTTCGTGCTGGTGATCCGCTCCTGCAATGCGCCCATGTCGGTCGCCAGCGTCGGCTGGTAGCCCACCGCGGACGGGATACGGCCCAGCAGCGCCGACA
>CAXTCI010000172.1:0-11561 GCA_964242325.1 uncultured Acetobacteraceae bacterium | reverse complement strand
CGGCAGGGCCGTGCCCAGGGGCGCCAGGCGCTTCTCGCTCGCGGGCAGGTGATAGTTTACATGCTCTCGGTTTCGATGGCCGTGATCCCTATTGGATCAGGCCCTGTAGTATCGCTTGGCGCGGCGCTCGGCCTCCGCTGCCGCGGCTTCCGGCGTCGCCACGCCCGAGGCAACGGAGGCGAACATCTGCACGACGACGTAGTCCGCCGTCACCGCGGCGGAGGCCGGGCCGATCGGCCCCTTGTAGCCGTTCCAGCAGGGGTGGCCGCAGGTGTCGCGGTAGGCGGCGATCTTCGGGTCGCCCTTCCAAACGTCGCATTCGGCATAGGCCTTCAACGGCTGCGCCCAGTAGCCGGCGGTGCCGGTCAGCCACTTCTCGTACTGCGGCTGCTCCATCATGAAGCGCAGGAACTCCTTGGCCGCATTCGGGTACTTGGTGTGCTTCAGCACCATCGCGTTCAGGATCAGCGCCGATTCAGGAGGCTTGCCGAACGCTCCCGTAGGTAGCGGCTCGTGGTAGGTGTCGGCCGCGATATCCGCTTTCTCCGGGTCGTTCTTTAGCGAGTAGTAGATGGACACCCCGTTTGCGGTCAGGCTGATGTCGCCGTTGATGTAGGCCTTGTTGTTGCTGGGATCCTGCCAGGAGATCACGCCCTCAATCATCGTGGGGTACATGTCCCTGGCGTAGCGCAGCGCTTCCAGCGTTTCGCGGCTGTTGATGGCGACTTTGCCATCCTCATCCACCAGATAGCCATTATAGCCCCAGAGCATCCAATTAGCGTAGCCGTTGGCGTCGCCGACCGAGTTGCCGAGCGCGAAGCCGACGGGATGGCCGTTCTTCTTGAGGTTCCTGCAAAGCGTCAGGAACTGCGCGAAGTCGGTTGGGATGTGGTCGAACCCGGCCTCCTTGACCCAGGACTGGCGATAAACGACGGGAGCGCCCGTGCCGCCCATCGGTATGGATATCCAGTTATTGGTGCCCCACTTCTTGCCGTATCTCTCGGCCAGGTAGTACCAGCCGCCGTACTTTTTCCCAAGATACTCGGCGACGTCGCTCACCTCGATCAGCTTGTCGGCGTAGATGTGCGGATCGTCCGGCCAGCCGAGGACGATATCCGGCCCGGCGCCCGTGTTCGCCGCCACCGCAGTTTGCGGACGCAGGTCCTCCCAGCCCGCGAAGTCAACGCGCACGGGAACCTTCATCTCCTCGCTGAACCGGCTGATGTTCTCGCGGAAGATCGTCTCGTCGGTGTCCACGAACTTGGTCGGACGCAGCACCCGTAAGCTGGCGCCAGGTTCGAGCGGCAGCTTCGGCGGGGATACATCGGCGATTGGGATGGCCGAGGCGTTGAAGCCGATCAAGCCGGATGCCGCCAAGCCCGCGCCGGCCGCGATCGCGCCGCGGCGGGTGATGATATGGACCATGTGCCCCTCCCACTCACGGCTGTGTTCGCCGCGTTGACGGTGATGCTAGGCTGCACCCTCGGGTGTGGCAACGTTTCCGGTCGAGGCGGCGAGGCGCTGGCGCCCTAGCGCGAGCCGCCGTTCACGGAGATGCACTCCTTGGTAATCATCCGGCTCGCGTCCGAGGCCAGGAACAGCGCCACGGCAGCAATGTCGTCCGGGGTGATCGCGTCGGGCAGGGATTGCCGGGTCCGCATCGCCTCAATCTGCGTTTCGTCCGGATACCACAGCCGCCGCTGCCGTTCGGTGATGACCATGCCGGGCGCTATGGCGTTCACGCGGATGCGGAACTGGCCCACGTCGCGGGCCAGCGAGTTGGTGAAACCGACGATGGCCGCCTTGGCGGCGCTGTAGGCCTGCAGGTCCCGCCCGCCCCCCATCCAGGCGACCGAGCTCATGTTGACGATGGAGCCGCCGCCCAGCTCCCGCATCTGCGGCACCACCGCCTGCGAGGCGAAGTAAACGTGGCGCAGGTTGACACCCATCATCCAATCGAACTGCTCGGGCGTCACGTCGGCGAAGGCTTGGCGCTGATCATTGGCCGCGTTGTTGACCAGCACCGAGGCCGGGCCGATCCGGCCGCAGAGGGTTTCAATCGCACCGCGCAGGGCGGCGATGTCGAGCAGGTCGCACGGAACGAAGCAGCACTCCGGCCCCAGCTCCGCGGCCAGCGCAGCGCCCGCCTCCGCCTGGATGTCCAGGATGCCAACTCGGCAGCCCTGCCCGGCGAACGCCCGCGCGATGGCCTCGCCGATGCCGCTTGCGCCGCCGGTTACCACGGCAACCCGTCCGCGCAGCTCGTCGTAGCGCGTCATGCGATCAGCGCACCCGAACCCGGGTCGAACAGGCAGGCCTTTCGCATGTCCAGGGCGAAGCGCGCCACCTGGCCCGGCGGCAGGCGCTCGTCGGGGGACACGCGGCCTAGCAGGCGCTCGCCGCCCATGCGCAGCAGCACGATTGTTTCCGCGCCCATGGGCTCGGACATCTCCACGGCAGCGTCCACCAGCAGGGACATGCGTGGGTCGCCGCCGAAGCGGCGGCCCACGTCGGCCACGCATTCCGGACGCAAACCCAACACCACCTCCCGGTCCAGAAAGGCGCGCGCGCCGGGTCCGGCCATGGGCAGGGGCAGGCGCACGGCGTCAGGCCGGCCTTGACCCACCACGGCGGACAGGGTGCCGCCCCCTTCCAGCCGCGCCGGCAGCGTGTTCATCGGCGGCGAGCCCATGAACTGCGCGACGAACAGGTTCGCCGGCTGGTTATAGATGGCATCCGGCGTATCGAACTGCTGTATGACGCCGCCGCGCATGACGGCGATGCGCGTCGCCATGGTCATCGCTTCCACCTGGTCGTGAGTGACATAGACCATGGTTGCGCCGATCTTCTGGTGCAGCTGCTTGATCTCCATCCGCATCTCGACCCGCAGCTTGGCATCGAGGTTGGACAGCGGCTCGTCGAATAGGAACAGCAGCGGATCGCGCACTAGCGCCCGGCCCATCGCCACGCGCTGTCGCTGGCCGCCGGACAACTGGGCGGGGCGGCGGTCCAGCAGCGGCTCGATCTGCAATAGCCGGGCGACGCGGGCCACCGCCTCCGCCTGCTGGGCGCGACTGACGCCGCGGCACTGCATGCCGAAGCAGATGTTCTGCCGTACAGTCATGGACGGATACAGGGCATAGGACTGGAACACCATGGCGATATCGCGATCCTTGGGCAGGACGTCCGTCACCAGCCGGCCACCGATGGCGATGTCGCCCTCGCTAGGCCGGTCCAGACCGGCGATAATGCTCAGCAACGTGGACTTGCCGCAGCCAGACGGGCCGACCAGCACGCAGAACTCACCGCTCTCGATCTCCAGGTTGATGTCGGTCAGCACCGCCAGCGGCCCGTAACGCTTGCTAACCCCTTGCACCCGCAACGCCGACACCCAGCCCTCCTACTTGACCGCACCGGCCGTGAGGCCGCGCATGAAGTACTTGCCCCCAAACAGGTAAACCAGCAGCGGCGGCAGCGCCGCAATCAGCACGGCGGCGCTTTGCACCCCATGCTGCGGCGCGTCCGACAGGTTCATGCTCAGTGCGATCAGCGCGGCGGTGACGGGCTGTTGCGTGCCGGAGGTGAATGTTACGCCGTATAGGAACTCGTTCCAGATTCCCGTGAACTGCCAGATCACGGTGACGATCAAGATCGGCGGCGACAGCGGCAGCACAATGCGCCAGAACGTGCGGAAGAACCCGGCGCCGTCCATCTTCGCCGCCTTCAGCAAGTCCTGGGGAATGCTGACGTAGTAGTTGCGGCAGAACAGCGTGGTGAAGCTGATGCCTTGGACCACGTGGATCAGCACCAGCCCGGCGATCGTGTTGTTCAGCCCGAGGTCGCGCAGCACCACCACCCACGGGATCAGCTTCATCTGCTCCGGCAGGAACACGCCAAGCAGGACCAGGCCGTAGATGACGGTGTCGCCGCGGAACCGCCACAGGGCGACCGAGTAGCCCGCCACCGCGCCCAGCAGCGTTGACACGGCCGTCGCAGGCAGCGTGATCGCCAGCGAGTTGACCATGTAGGGCCGTATGCCGGCGCAGGTCTGGGCGATGCAGTAGCCGCCCCAGGCCTGGGCGAAGTTGCCGAACGTCACGCTCTGCGGCCATCCGATCAGCGAGTTCTGGTCGATGTCCTGCTCCGTGCGGACGGAATTGAGCACAACCACCAGGAGCGGCAGCAAGTAGGCGGCTGCTAGCAGGACCAGGGTTGCATAGATCGCCAGCCGCACCGCCCGGGGATGCAGCGGGCGGCGGCCCGGACGCCGCCACGCCAGCGCGTCAGACATGCCGGGCGGCCCGGCGACGCTGGCGATAGGTGTAGGCCGCGTAGGGCAGCAGCACGGCCAGCAGCGTCAGCAGCAGCATCACCGCTGCGGCCGACCCGCGACCCAGCAGCCCCCGTTGGAACATGAAGTCATACACCACCAGCGCCGGCAGGGTGGTGGCGAGGCCAGGGCCGCCGCCCGTCAGTGCCCGCACCAGGTCGAAGGTCTTGATGGCGAACTGCAGCAGGATGACGAGCACCGCCACGAAGATCGGTCCCAGCGTTGGCAGCACCACGCGGCCGTAAATGCGCAGCGGCCCGGCGCCATCAATCTGCGCCGCCTTGATCAGGTCGGCATCCACCGACCGCAGCCCCGCCAGGAACAGCGCCATGGCGAAGCCCGAAGCCTGCCAGACCCCGGCAATCACCACCGTGTAGATGGCGCGGTCCCGGTCCACCAACCAGTCGAAGCGAAAGCCGAGGAAACCCCATCCGTGCACCAGATGCTCGATGCCCAATCCGGGGTTGAGCAGCCATCCCCACACCGTGCCGGTGACGACGAAGCTGACCGCCATGGGATACAGGAAGATCGTGCGCAGCACGCCTTCGCCCCGCACCCGCTGGTCCAGCAGCACGGCCAGCAGCAGCCCGATGACGGTGGTCAGCAGGACGAAGCCGATCCCGAACACCATGAGGTTGCCGTAGGCGATCTTCCAGTTCCGGGTTCCGAGCATCGCCTCGTAGTTCCGTAGCCCGACCCAGCCGGCTGCCGGCAGCAGCGTGGAGGGTGTGAACGACACCCAGGTCGTCCATAGCGTGAACACCACCACGTGGGCGGCGTTCAGCAGCAGCGGCACCCAGATCACCAGCCATTGCAGCCCCATCAACGCCGGGGCGCGCCACCCCGGACGGCGCACGCCGTGCGGGCGGACGGCGCCCGCGGGCGCGGCGGCAGCGGGCCAGGCCGGATTAGCGGGCACTATCCACGGCGTCGGACAACTGGTCCATGCCCTGCTGGGGCGTGACCGATGCGTTGTGGACGTACTCCGTCAGCACATCGATCATCGCCGCGGTGACCTGGTTGGGCTGGGCCATGTTGTGCGCCAGGCTGAGCAGGGTCCCACCCGACGCCGTCGCCGCGCGCAGCCCTGCCGCCGCGTCCCGCTGCCCGTTCGACCAGCCTGGCCCGGACAGGTCCATGTCGGTGCGCACCGGGATGGAGCCGGTGATCTGCGAGTACATCGCCTGCGTGGCCGGGACCATCGTCAGGTTGGCCAGCAAGGTCTGCCCGGCCTGCAGGTCAGGCTCTTTGCGCTGCCAGAAGATGAAGGCGTCGGCGTTCAGGATGAAGGTGGGCTTGCCGCCGTCCTGGGGCGCCGGGCCGATGATGAAGTCCTCCAGCTTGTTGCCGAGGTTCAGCATCACGCCCTGCGCCCATCCGCCCATCAACAGCAGGCCCATGTCGCCGCCGATGAAGCGCGGGGTCAGGACGCTGTAGCTTTGCGCGGCGATGTTCGGGTCCATCCAACTCGCCAGCTTGCGGAGCTGCACGAAGGCGGCGAGCACCTCCTTCGAGCGCAGCGCATCCGGGTCCAGTTCCATGATCGCCTTGCGGTAGGTGGCGGGGCTGATCCCGGCCAGGGCGATCTCGAACTTCATGCCATCGTCCCAGCGTATGCCGCCGTTAGCGACAGGGCTGGCGATGCCGGCAGCCTTCATGCGGGAGGCGAGGTCGTTGAACTCCGCCCAAGTCTTGGGCAGAGCGGTGGCGCCCACCTTGTCCATTGCCCGGCGGGACGCGAACAGGGTGTTGATGCGATAGATTTGCAGCGGCAGCGCGATCCACTTGCCCGCGGGCTTGTGGAGCTTCGCCAGATCCGCCGGCACAACTGCCTCGTAGCCGGACGCCGCCACCAGATCGCTCACGTCCCGAGTGGGCGCGATCTGCGACCAGGCCGCGATCTCCGGCCCTTTGAGCTGGGATGCGGCGGGCGGGTCCCCGGCCAGGATCTGCGCCCGCAGCTTGTTCATCATCTCCGTGGTGAAGCCCGGCACGGGGCTGTGCTGCCAGGTGCCGCCATGCTCCTCGACCAGGCGGCCGAGCGCGGTGATGGCGGCGCCGTCGCTCCCGGCGGCCCATTGCGAGATGAAGGTGACGCGCGGCTTGACGTCCGCCCGCGCGGGACCGGACATGGCCGCCGGGGCAGCCAACAACCCCGCCGTCCCAGCCAAGACGGTCCGCCGCCTTATGGTCCGCATCACGCTTCCTCCGTCGGCGATTTTCGCCTTATCTTTGTCCCGGATAATGAACCGTTCCGTTAGCCGGCGGTTTTCCAGTCATTTCCCGTGATGCACGGAGTCTGGTTGCAACCAGCCGCGGCTGTCAACAACGTTCGGCGCCCGCCTTGACGGCGCCTACACTCCGACGTTTCAATGGCGGCAACACGACGCGGCCGGCCGCAGAACGGCGCGCAGGGAGGCAACGCTATGCGCCGCAAGAACGCAACGACCCGCGGCCTGGAACCAGTGCCGGTCGGCACGCGGTAGCGCCGTGCTGCAGGTTGGGCTCAACCCTTACGGCATCGGCTACACGCTGGGCCGCCAGGGCGTTGGCACGCCCAGGGCCAACCCGAACCCGCGCGGCATGTCCGGCTACATGGACCTGGCCGTGGAACTCGGCGCGACGCTGCTGGAAATTCCCGAAGACTGGGTGACGCCACTCGACCTCCCGGCGCTGGACGCCTTGCGCGATACGTTGCGCGCCCATCGGCTGGTGCCCGTGCTCAGCACGGGTCTGCAGCGGTCCGACTTCCCGGAGTGCGTCCGCGTCGCCCGGCATCTGGGCGCCGGGCTGGTCCGCATGGCGCTGACCTCCGTCCTCTGCGGCGACCGTGCGGTGACACCGGGCGGGTGGGACGCGCTGGTGGCCGGGGTGTCGGACCGGCTGGCCGCGTTCGCGCCGCAGGCCGCGGCGGCTGGCCTGACGATCGTGATCGAGAACCACCAGGACTTCACCAGCCGCGAGCTGGTGAGCTTCTGCGAACGGTTCGGGCCGGCGGTCCGCATCGTGTTCGACACGGGCAATGCCTTTCCGGTGGCGGAAGCGCCGCTGGACTTCACTCGCGTGGTCGCGCCGTTCGTCGGCTATCTCCACCTCAAGGACTATCAGGTGCAGCCGACGGACGAAGGGTTCCGCCTGGTCCGCTGCGCGCTGGGCGACGGGGCCGTGCCGTTCGCGGAGATCGCGGCGATGCTGGCCGGGCACCATCCAGTCCTGCCGGCCGCGCTGGAGCTGGCGGCGCTGGAAGCGCGGCACGTCCGGCTGCTCACGCCGGGCTGGTGGCAGGGCTACCTGCCGACGGGGGAGCCCGGCCTGGCCGCCTGTCTCTTTGCTGCACGGCGCAACAGCCTGCCGGTGGACGCCGATTATCGCACCCCGTGGGAGCGCGGCGACGACGGGGCGCTGCAAGACTACGAACTCGGCATGATCCGGCGCAGCGCGGCGAACATGCGGGCACTCGGCATCATGGGAGCCAAGACATGACCAGGGAGCTTGAAGGCAAGACCGCCTTCGTCACGGGATCGGGGCGGGGCCTCGGCCATTTCATCGCGCTGCGGCTGGCCGGCATGGGCGCGAACGTCGCCGTGCACGACCTGGACTGGGACGCCCCGGCGAAGTACGGCGAGGCCCCAAGCCTGCAGGACGCCGCGGCACAAGTGGCCGCGCTCGGAGTCCGTACGGCCTGCGTCGTCGGCAACATCGGTGACCAAGACGCCGTTCACGCCATGAAGGCGGACATCGAGGCGGAACTGGGCGAGGTGGAGATCCTGGTCAACTGCGCCGGCGGCGACATCGGCGCTGCCGGCGGCAAGCCGGTGCCGAACAACGTGCTCGGCATCCCGTTGGCCGACATACAGGCGCTCACGACCAACAACCTGATTGGCACCATGCTGATGTGCCAGGCGTTCGTGCCGCCGATGGTGCGGGCGGGGCGGGGGTCGGTGGTGAACATCGCCTCCTCCGCGGCGCACAAGGGCGGCAGCAACGGCGCGATCTACGCCACGCTGAAGGCGGCCGTGGTTCACTACACCCGGTGCCTCGCGGCGGAGGTGATGGAGGACGGCGTGCGGGTGAACGCGCTCAGCCCCGGCCCGACTAAGACAGCCCGATTCCAGGCGACCCGCACCGTTGACCCGGCGAAGATGAACTCCAACAGCCGTACGCTGAACCGCTACGCCGAGCCTGCGGAGATCGCGGACGCCGTGGGCTTCCTCGCAGGCCACGCCGGACGTTTCGTCAACGGCCAGGTGCTTCGCGTGGACGGCGGCCACACACTGTTCCCGGGCTGACCGCTGGGCAGCATCGGGCTGCCTGCGACAGGACGCGAACGGGGGTGTCATAAACCTGGGGCTTACGCTGCGAACTGGAGGCTCTTATCGGGTTCCAGGGTGGTGATCCGGGTGGTGCCGCTGGTGAGGATCTCGTGTGATGGCTGAAGCGCGGAGGAGCCTTTGCCATTATGCCTGCATCTGACTTGGTCAACCTTTCTGGGCTGATGGACGACGCCAAGTGCTTCGCGCTTATGCGCCAGCACCGCTGGCCGGAAGGTGTACGCTGCCCTGGATGCGTCAGTTCCTCGGTTGTCCGGGAAGGGTGCGACGACACGCAGGCACACCGTCAGCGTTACCGGTGCAAGGCGTGCGCGTCCCACTTCCCGATCTCACCGGCATCGTGCTGGCCGGCCATTACTAGCCGCTGCGGGTCTGGATGCTGTGCCTGTATTTCATGGGCCTGAACCTCTCCAACCGGCAGGTCGCGGGTGACCTGGGCCTAGCCGCCTCGGACGTGCAGGCCATGATGGAGCGACTGCGCGCCGGGTTGGTCGCCAAAGCCCCGGCGGTGGAACTGCAAGACAAAGTGGAGATCGACAAGGTCTATACGTCGCGGCCGGGCACAAGGGCCAGCCGGAACAAGTGGCCAAAAGGGGCGGCTCGGGCCAGCGGCACCGCCGCCGCGGCCAGCAGGGTGCGGCGGCCAAGGAGCATGGGAGTCATTCCAGCAGGTCCGGCTCCTGCGCCACCACCAATTCCCACAAGGGCTGGAAGCTGAGCAGGCCGGAGCGGGGCCGGGCTACCTGGCCCGCGGTCAGCGCCGCGGTTTCGGCGTCGATCTGCACCGGCGTGCCCGCGGCCTCTGCCAGCAGTTGCGTTTGGGCGGCGTTGTCCATCGAGATGAACCACCATGCCGCCGCCTCCACCGTCTCGCCCACGGTCAGGATTCCGTGGCTGCGCAGGATGACCGCCTTGTGCGGCCCCAGCGCCTGCGCGATGCGCTCGCCTTCGCTGGTGTCCAGCACGACCCCGGTGAAGTCGTCGAACACGGCGTGGTCCCGGTAGAACTTGCAACTGTCCTGCGTCAGCGGGTCCAGCAGCCGGCCCAGGGTGGACCACGCCTTGCCGTAGGTGGAGTGCGAGTGCGCCGCGGCGACCACGTCCGGGCGCGCCGTATGGATAGCCGCGTGGATCGCGAAGGCCGCCCGGTTCACCGGCCGGTCCCCCTCCACCACCTCGCCGGTGTGGTCCACCCGGATCAGATCGCGCACCCGGATCTGGCCGAAGTGCCGGCCCAGCGGATTCACCCAAAAGCTGTCGGTGTGCTCCGGGTCCCGCGCGGTGATGTGCCCGGCCAGTCCCTGGTCAAAGCCATAACGTGCGAACAAGCGGAACGCCGCGGCGAGGCGCTGCTTGCGGTGCAGCCGCTCCTCGGCGACCGCCCGGACGGGCACTGCATCATTCAGCAGACTGACGAAATCCGGCCCGGGGGCCGCCGTGTCGGCGCGTGTCGAAACATAGGTCATGACGTTGTCCTCCAAGAATTCACTGGGCGCTCACTCGGCAGCAGCGGCAGCGGCAGGCATGGCCCGGCGGGCCGCCGCCAGCTCGCGGACGCGCGGGATCAGCTCGCGGCCGTACTGCACGGCGTCCACCAACGGATCGAAGCCGCGGATCAGGAAGGTGGAGATGCCAAGGTCCACATAGTCCAGCATTGCCTCCGCAACCTGGTCCGGCGTGCCGACCAGCCCCGTCGAGTTCCCCTGTGCTCCGGTCAGCGCCGCGATCCCCGTCCAAAGCCGCTTGTCCAGCCGCGCCCCCTGTGCGGCCGCGGCTAGCAGACGGCGTGACCCCTCGTTGGGCGGCGCCCGGACGCCCTCGCGCGCGTTGTTCGGCGACCGCCCGCTGCCTCCGGCGTCGCGCAGGGCCTTGGCGCGCGCCAGGATGGCGTCGGCCTTGGCCCAGGCCGCATCCTCCGTGTCGGCCAGCACCGGGCGCAGCGACAGGCTGAAGCGCGGCGTCCGCCCGTGCGGCGCCGCGGCGGCGCGGACGCGTGCCACCAGACTGCGGACCTGGTCGTGGGTTTCGCCCCACAACGCATACACGTCGGCGTGTCTGCCGGCGACGGGGATCGCGGCGTCGGACGCGCCGCCGAAGTAAACCGGGACGCCGGCGCCCGAGTGCGGCTTCACGTCGCCGAACCCGCCGGTCACCCGATAGTAACGCCCGGCGTAGTCGAACGGGGCGGCAGACGTCCATTCCTGCCGCATGATGTCCAGGTACTCGCTGGTGCGCGCGTAGCGCTCGTCCTTCGTCAGGTGGTCGCCGTCCTGCGCCAGCTCGGCGTCGTTGCCGCCGGTGATGATGTGGACCGCGACCCGGCCCTTCGTGAGCTGGTCCAGCGTGGCCAATTGCCGCGCGGCCAGCGTGGGAGCGGTAAAGCCCGGCCGGTGCGCGATCATCAGGCCCAGCCGCTCCGTGACTGATGCGGCGTGCTGTGCCACCAGGATGCTTTCGGCCGAAGTCGAGTTGAACGCCACCAGCACGCGGTCAAAGCCGACATGCTCCTGCGTCTTCGCCGCCGCCTCGATGAAGCTGGGGTCAAGCGCGCCGGTGGTGCGGCGCATCGTCTCGGACGAGTTGAAGTGCCCGACGTAGCCGATGAACTCAACGGTCATGGTCATGCCTCCTTGGTGATCTCGCGGGCGCGGGCGAACACCTCGTCCATGCGCCAGCTTTCGTTGGCGTGCGCCGGGTCGCCGCGATGGGCACCCCAGCCGCTGTCCCGCCGGTATTGGCCCAGCCCGGTCGTCGCCATAACTCCGCTGGTGCCGCAAAACCCCTTATCGGCCAGAACGACCTGCGCTCCTGCCTGCGCGGCGGCGGATGTGGCCCAGGTTGCCGTCGCCCGCCGCCAAGCACCAGCACGTCCGCGTGCAGGGCTGTCATCCCGGCAGCGC
>CAXTCI010000171.1:0-11577 GCA_964242325.1 uncultured Acetobacteraceae bacterium | reverse complement strand
AGACGGCCAGCCCGTGCTCCCGCGCCCAGGACTGCAACGGCCCGCGCAGGCTGGCCTGCCCCGCTGCGTTGCGCCGCACGGCGGCCAGGACGGCACGCAGCTCCCCTAGATCCAAACCGGCCATGAACGCCTTCAGCCGCAGCAGCCCGGCAGCGGGCATGGACAGCGTCGTGATGCCCAGAGCCGACAGCACCATCGCCTCCAACGGGCGCGCCGCATGTTCCCCGCAGACCGACACTTCCACCCCGGCCGGCCCGGCGGCGGCCTGGATGGCCTCCAGCGCGTCCAGCACCGGGGGAGACAGCAGGTCGTAGCGGCCGGACAGGCCGGGTGTGCCACGGTCGGCGGCGAACAGGAACTGCATCAGGTCGTTGGAGCCGATGGACAGGAAGTCTGCCGCCGCCACCAGCGCCGGCAACTGCCATAGCAGGGCGGGCACTTCGATCATGCTGCCGATCTGCAGCCGCTCCGGCGCCGGGCGGACACGGTCGGCCTCCGCCAGCAACAGGGCGCGGGCGGCTTGGAACTCGGCGACGGTGGCGACCATCGGGAACATCACCGAGAGCGGGCGCCCGCCCGCGGCCAGCAGCAGGGCACGGAGCTGACGGCGCATCAGCGCCGGGCGATCCAGGCCGACGCGAAGGCTGCGCCAGCCCATCGCCGGGTTCTCCTCCTGCTGCGGCGGCGCGTCGGGGAGCAGCTTGTCGCCACCGAGATCCAGGGTGCGGAAGCGCACGGGGCGGTCGCCGGCGGCGTCCAGCACACGGGCATACATGGCCGCCTGCTCCGGGACGTCGGTCACGGCGCCGCGGGCGAGCATGGCGATCTCCGTCCGGAACAGGCCGATCCCCGCGGCGCCGGTGGAGTCAAGCTGCTCGACCTCACGTGCCAGGCCGACATTCAGCATCAGGCGCAGCGGAACGCCGTCCAGGGTCTGGGCGGGGCGGTGGCGCTGGGCGGCGAAGCCGGCCTCCAACTGGATGCGGGTGTCCAGGGCGCGGGCATAGGCCTGGCGGATTTCGGCGTCGGGACGCAGCAGCGCCTGTCCCTCCTCCGCATCCAGGATCAGGTCGTCGCCGGGCTGGGTGGCGTCCAGCAGGCCGCGCACGCTGCCGACGGCGGGAAGGCCCAGGGCTCGGGCCAAGATGGCGGCGTGGCCGGCGCTGCTGCCCTCCTCGATGGCGACGCCGCCAATGCCGCGGGCGTGCCATTCCAGTAGTTGCGCCGGGCCGAGGCGGCGGGCGACCAGGATGGCGCCCTGCGGAATCGCGGGGATCTCGCTGCCGCCGTCGAGCGCGGCCAGCAAACGGCCGGCCAGGTCCTCCATATCCGCCAGGCGTTCGCGGAGGTAGGGGTCGGCGATCCGCCGCATACGCTCCCGCAGCTCGCCCATCACGCGGTGGACAGCGGCCTCGGCGGACAGGCCGCTGGCCACGGCCTCCCGCACGCGGCGCATCCAGCCGCCCTCGGCGGAGACCAGGCGGGTGGCTTCCAAGACCTCGCGCGGGGCGTCGCCTGGAGGAAGGCTGGTTTGGATCAGGTCGTCGAGGCTTTGGCGCATCGCGGCGACGGCCTGGTTCAGGCGGACGGTTTCTGCGGCAGGGTCCGTGGCGACCATGCGGCGCAGCGGGGCGCCCATGCCGTGCACGACGACAGGACCGATGGCGATGCCGGGTGCCAAGGGCGCGGCAGGGAAGCGCCGGGGCAAGGTGGCGCCGAGGCCCTGCTCCGCCCCATCGGTGGCGCCGGCAGCGGCCAGGACCTCGGCCAGCAGCATGGCGACGGTCTCAAGCAGCTCTACCTCATCGTCGGCGTAGCGGCGGGGCGCGCGGTTCTGCACCGTCAGCACGCCCAGCACGCGCCCGGCCCGGCGGACGGGGACGGCGAGCAGGGAGGCATAAGGGTCCTCGCCGGTTTCCGGGCGATAGGCGAAGGCTGGGTGGTTCTGCGCATCCGGCAGGTTCTGCGGCGTCCCGGTGGCGGCGACGATGCCGACGATGCCCTCCCCAACGCGCAGGCGGGTGCGGCCGATGGCGGCGGGGTTCAAGCCGTGGGTGGCGGAGAGTTCCAGCAAGTCTCCCGGTTGCATGGCGTAGATGGTGCAGACCTCGGCGACCAGCTCGCCGGCGATCAGGCCGGCCAAGTCGGCGAGGGCGGCGCTGGATGGCTCGGCGGCCAACATGGTCCGCAGGCGGGACAAGAGCCGGCGGGCCTGGATCATGATTAGGCCCGGGGTGACTGAGCGGAACTGCCGCCAAGAGGTGGGGGAGTTGTGGACGTGCGGCTGTTTGCTGCTCCCTCTTCCTCTGGGAGAGGGTTGGGGTGAGGGGGTCTTTGCGGCGCCGAGCTTGGCGAGGCAGGGGCGAGTGCTGGTGGCATGGTGAGTGCCTCGCTTCGCAGGCAAGACCCCCTCACCCCGGCCCTCTCCCGGAGGGAGAGGGAGTCAGTGCGCTCCGTCCGCAACCTGGGTTGGCTTGGAGCGGGTTGGGAGTGTTGTGCAGTCATCCTATCGTACGCCTATGCGGCGGGCGTGCAGGGATGCGGCGGCCTGGGTCTGCAATTCCGCGATGATGTCGGCCGCGGGCTGGACCGAGGTCACCATGCCGACGGACTGCCCGGCCATCACCGAGCCATGCTCCACATCGCCGTCAATGACAGCCCGCCGCAGCGCGCCGGACCAGAAGTGCTCGATGCCGAGCTGCGCCTGCTCCCGCGTTTGTTCGCCGGATTCGACCCGCGTCCGAGCCTCGGCCTGGTGTTGGGCGAAGCGCTCGGTGCCGGCGTTAATCAGGGCGCGGACGGGGATCACCGGGAAGCGGGGGTCCAACTGCACGCTGGGCAGGGCGTCGCGGGCGCGGGCGTGGATCATGGCGTCCTTGAAGCGGGGATGGGCGATGCTCTCGGACGCCGCCGCGAAGCGGGTGCCGATCTGCGCGCCTGCCGCGCCCATCTCCAGGTAGGCCAGCAGCGCCTCTCCCCGGCCGATGCCGCCGGCCACGAAGACCGGCACATGGCGGATATACGGCAGGATTTCCTGCGCCAGCACGGACAGGGACACTGGGCCGATGTGGCCGCCGGCCTCCGATCCCTCGATGATGAGGGCATCCACGCCGGAGCGCACGAGACGCTGCGCCAGGCCGAGCGCCGGGGCGAAGCAGATCAGCCGGGCGCCGCCGTCCTTGACTTGGCGCACGGCGGCACTGGACGGGATGCCGCCGGCTAGGACGATGTGGCCGATCCGGGCGTCCCGGCACACGTCAATCAGGTCCGGCAGGCGCGGGTGGAGGGTGATCAGGTTCACGCCGAAAGGCTGATTGGTGAGCGCCTGGGTCCCGGCGATCTCGGCTGCCAGCAGGTCGGGCGGCATGGCGCCGCCGGCGATCACGCCGAAGCCGCCGGCGTTGCTGATGGCCGACACCAGCCGCCGCTCGCTGACCCAGCTCATCGCGCCGCCCATGATGGCGACGCGGCTGCCCAGGAAACGCGCGCCCCGGTCCTGCAGGCGGTCCAACTCGGCGCGTGCGAGAAGGTCCGCAGCCGGCAGGTCGGGGCTGGCGATGTCAGGCATCGAGGCCGTAGGCGGTGTGCAGGGCGCGGACCGCAAGCTCGGTGTATTCGGCGGCAATCAGCACGCTGACCTTGATTTCGCTGGTGGAGATGACTTGGATGTTGATGCCCTTGGCCGCGAGGGTCGCGAACATGGTGTTGGCGACGCCGGCGTGGCTGCGCATGCCGACGCCCACCACGCTGATCTTGGCGACGTCGGCATCCGTCAGCATCACCCCTGCCCCGGTTGCGTCCTTGGCGTCGGCAAGGATCGCCTGGGCGCGCGGCAGGTCGCTGCGGCCGACGGTGAAGGTCATGTCCGTCGTGCCGTCCGCGGATATATTCTGCACGATCATGTCCACGTTGACGTTGGCGGCGCTGAGCGGGCCGAAGATCGCCGCCGCCATGCCGGGCCGGTCGGGCACCTGGCGCAGGGTGATCTTAGCTTCGTCCCGCGAGTATGCGATGCCCGACACCATTGCGCTTTCCACGATTTCGTCCTCATCCACCACCAGGGTTCCGGGCTTGTCCTCGAAGCTGGAGAGCACCTGGACGCGCACCCGCTCCTTCATCGCCAGCTCGACCGAGCGGGTTTGCAGCACCTTGGCGCCGACCGAGGCCAGCTCCAGCATCTCCTCATAGGCTATCTTGTCCAGCTTGCGGGCGCGGGATGTGATGCGGGGATCGGTGGTGTAGATGCCGTCCACGTCGGTGTAGATGTCGCAGCGGTCGGCCTTGAGCGCCGCGGCCAAGGCAACCGCCGAGGTGTCGGAGCCGCCGCGGCCCAGCGTCGTGATGCGCTGGGCGGGGCCGATGCCCTGGAAGCCGGCGACGACCGGCACTGCGCCGGCAGCCATGGCGGCGAGCAGGTTTTCGCCCTCCACCGACTTGATGCGTGCCCGGCCGTGCGCGTCGTCCGTGTGCAGCGCCACCTGCCAGCCGGACCAGGACCGGGATTCGATGCCGAGGTTGTGCAGGGCGATGGCCATGAGGCCGGCGGTCACCTGCTCGCCGGTGGCGACGACCGAGTCGTATTCGCGGGCGTCGTGCAGGGGCGATAGGGCCTGGCACCAGCCGACGAGCTGGTTGGTAACGCCGGACATGGCGGAAACGACGACGGCGACCTGGTGGCCGGCATCCACCTCGCGCTTTACCCGGGTGGCGGCGCTGCGTATGCGGTCGAGGTCGGCCACCGAGGTGCCGCCGAACTTCATCACGATCCGCGCCATGCCTGCCTTCTGCTGGGGATGGCCGCCCGTTGCGGGCGGCGTCATGCCGGGTCACATACCGCCGGGCATGGGGGGCGGCAACATGGCGGATGCGCAACGCAGGGCGGCGGGGGTGGCTTTGCCTGCGGAGGCGGGGTCGGCGGTTTCCGCGGGCACGGGTACGCCCGCAGGTGCGGGATCAGCGATGCCGGGGGACGCGGGATCAGTGATACCCGCCGAGGCAGGATCAGTGATACCCGCCGAGCTTGCGAAGTTTGATGCGTTGGCGGGGCGGTGGTGGGATCCGCGGGGGCCGATGGCGCCGCTGCATGCGATGAATCCCTTGCGGGTGGGGTGGGTGGACCGGCGGGTGCGGGCGCGGTTCGGCGGGACGGCAAGTGTGCTGGATGTGGGGTGCGGGGCCGGGCTAGCGGCGGAGGCCTTGGCCCGGCTGGGGCATGACGTGCTGGGGCTGGATGCGGCCGGGGAGGCCGTGGCGGCGGCGCGCGTCCATGCGGAGGGAAAGAGGCTGCCGCTGGGCTACCGGGTGGGAACGGCGGAGGAGTTGGTGGCGGAGGGGCTGCGGTTCCCGGTGGTGACGGCGCTGGAGGTGATCGAGCACGTGGCGGACCCGGCGACGTTCTTGCGGCTGCTGGGGCGGCTGGTAGAGCCGGGGGGGCTGCTATTCGTGTCCACGATCAACCGGACGCTGCGGTCCCTGGCGGTGGCGAAGCTGGGGGCGGAGTATGTGCTGCGGCTGCTGCCGGTGGGCACGCATGAGTGGGGGCGGTTCGTGACGCCGGCGGAGTTGGGCGTGTTGGGCGGGAGGGCTGGCTTCAGGATGCAGGAGGTCAGCGGGATGATATTCGACTTGCGGCGGCGGGAGTGGCGGACGGGGGCGGACTTTGGAGTGAATTATATTGCGGTGATGCGGCGGACGTAGGGCAAACAACCGCTGCAAGCTGCGCCACTTTGAAGATGGGAGCCAAGCGGCAGCAGCAGTAGCGCGGGCTCGTCAATGGTTTGCAGATGGATGAGAGCCGGGCGGGCAAGCACCTCGTCCCCTGGCAACACCGCTTTCAGCACTGGAGCAGAATGATGGATTTTGAAACCTGGATCGCTGAGGTCCAACACATCGTCACATATGTCATCGAGTCGGAAGACTGGCGCAGGTACTACGATGCCGGCCTGTCCCCTGAGGATGCCATTGCCCAGCACCGCACAGATGAGGACGTTTGAGCCATCCCGTCCGCATTCCCTACCTTTCCACCTTGGTCCCCAACCTCGCCAGGCGGTCCGGCAGGATCAGGAAGCGGCCCGGCGCACGGACGGCGTTCCGCGCCCGGAACGCGTGGACACGCCCCTGCCAGGCCAGTAGGTCCGGCGGCAGGGACGGCACGGGATTCCTCCTGCCCCAGGAAGAACGACGCCGCGCCGGGTCGCGACCCACCACGTCCCAGTGCGCCGCCAGCGCCGCCGCCGCGATGGGCACGACGTAGGTTAGGGTTCGACCGGAGGGAGGGCAGTTTTCAGCCCTTCGATCTCGCCCAGCACGGAAATGGCAGGCGTGATCATCGCATCGCCGAAGACCAGCGACGCCCCGCCCAGCCCGACCGCCAAGCGGCCAGCAGCAGCCAAGGCGAGCGAAAGCAGCGCCATGGTGCCGGGCCTGCAATGGGGCGCTCGCAGTGACATCCCGCTCTGCCCGCCGCAATCGACGTTCGGTGGGGCGGCAGGAGTTGCTTCCTCCAAAACCCAAATCTTGTTTTGATGCGCAACACGAATTGCCCGGAACGAGCTGGGCCAAAGCAGGTCCGCCCCGGTCTGGGAAACGGCTCTGCTGAGCGTTCTATGCCCGCTCCCCTAGTGCCCGCCTTTCCAAATCGTGCAACCGATCCTGCCCCCCGGGCGTCCGCGGGCTCACCTCCAGCGCCTTTTGCCAGGCCGCCAGCGCGCCCTGCCAGTCCCCCCGGTTCTCGGCGATCCGCGACAAGTCTTCCCATGCAACGAAATGCCGAGGCTCGCGCCGCAGCACCTCCTCGATGTCCCGCTCCGCGCCGACGGAGTCGCCGATCCGCAGCCGCGCCTGCGCCCGGCCGCGCCATGCCTCCAGCAGGTCCGGCTCCAAGTCCAGCGCCGCGTCGAAGCTGTCCACTGCCTCGCCACCGGCGCCTTCCTCCATCTCGCGCGCTCCACGGGACAGGAGCAGCTTGACCGCCGGGCTGGCCTGGTTGGACCAGGTCTGCCGGATCTGGCCTTCTAGGGCCTCCGCCAACTCATCGGTCGGCGCAACCTTCAAGGCGCCAAGCATGGTGTCCAGTGTCGCCTTCGGCACCGGCGCCCCAGGAGCGGGTGGCGGCGCGGCCGGCTGCGACGGGGCTAGGTTCGGCATCCGCCCACCTGGCTCGGGCGGCGAAGCCGGCGCCTGGGCCAGCGCCGTCACTGGCAGCAGCAGCCCGGCCAGCAACAGCGTGTGGCGCATCGAGGTTAAGCCGGCACGGGCTGCTTGGCAGCCGGCAGGCGTGCGGGCGCTGGGCCGCCGGCCATCCAATCGAGGAGTTGGACCGTGTGGATCACTGGCGTGTCCCCCTGCAACTGCGTGATGCAGCCGATATTGCCCGCGGCGATCAGGTCAGGCTTGGTGCGCGCGATGTTGGCCAGCTTTCGCTCCCGCAACTGCGCAGCGATCGCCGGCTGCACCAGGTTGTAGGTCCCAGCCGAACCGCAGCAAAGGTGACCCTCCGCCGGGTCAACGACGGTGAAGCCGGCACGCTTCAGCAGCGCCTTCGGCTCGCCGGTCACGCGCTGGCCATGCTGCAGGCTGCATGCGGAGTGATAGGCGACGCGCAGGCCCGGCGCCGGCCGGGTCGGCTGGTAGTCCAGACCGGCCAGGTATTCGCTGATATCTTTTGCCAGCGCTGACACCCGCTCGGCGCGCGCCTTCACGTCCGGCGCCTCGGTGCGGAACATGAAGCCGTAGTCCTTCACCGTCGTGCCGCAGCCGCTGGTGTTGACTAGGATGGCATCGAGGCCGTCGCCATCCATCTCGCGGGTCCAGGCGTCTATGTTGGCGCGGGCACTGGCCATCGCCGGGTCGTGGCGGCCCATGTGATGGGTCAGCGCGCCGCAGCAGCCGGCGCCGCGGGCAATCACCACCTCGATCCCCATCCGGGTCAGCAGGCGAATGGTGGCCTCGTTTATGGCGGGGTCCAGGACCTTTTGCGCGCAGCCGGCAAGCAGGGCGACCCGGCCGCGGCGCTCGCCTTGAGCGGCATGCACCTGGGGGGATTGCATGGCACCCATGGGCGGCAACTCGGCGGGTGCCAGGTCCAGCATGGCGTGGAGACGCTCGCCCAACGTGCTGGTGCGTGGAACGAGGGCGCGGAACGGCTTAGCCAGGCGGGCGCCGATCAGGGACGCACGGAACAGGGCTGGGCGCGGCAGCACGACGGTCAGGATGTTGCGTAGCATCCGCTCGTGCCAGGGGCGGGTATAAGTGTTCTCAATATACTCGCGGGCGTGGTCCACCAAGTGCATGTAGTTGACGCCCGAGGGACAGGTGCTCATGCAGCTCAGACAGGACAGGCAGCGGTCCACGTGGCGTACGACCTCTTCGGTCGCGGGCCGGCCGGATTCCAGCATGTCCTTGATGAGGTAGATGCGGCCGCGAGGGGAGTCGAGTTCGTCGCCGAGCAGCACGAAGGTCGGGCAGGTCGCGGTGCACATGCCACAGTGGACGCAGGTCCGTAGCACGCCGTTGCTGGACTGGATGGCGGGATCGAGCATTTGCTCGGCGGTGAAGTTGGTTTGCATGGTGTCCTATAATCCGGCGTAGAGGCGCCCAGGGTTCAGGATGCCGCCGGGGTCCATCGCGGCCTTGACCCGGCGGGTGATGGCGGCCAGCGGCGCGACCTCAGGCGGAACGACATGGACGGCGGCGCGCATGCCGTCCGGGGCGCGCAGCACGGTCCAGGTGCCGCCGCCGGCCCGGGCCGCGGCGGACACTGCGTCGTGCAGCGGAGGCGCGCCCGCCACCCAGGCCAGACCGCCGCCCCAATCGAGGAAGCAGCGGCCGCCGGCGCCGTGGATCGCGTCCACCACAGCCGGCCCGGCGGAGGGGCGGACGGAGATGCGCCAGATTGCGTCCCCCTCGTCCGCCCGTAGCGGCACGGCGTCCCGCACGGCACGCCAGGCGACACGGCTGGCTCCATCATCCAGGGTCTGCGCGACGCCGAATGCGGCCAGCTCCGTCACCAGACGGCCCAGGCGGTAGTGCACGCTGGCAGCAAAGTCCTCGATCCGCACCAAGGAGACTGGCCCCTGCCCTGCCAGGCCCGGCACGCGCTCGGCGGCCTCGGCCGGCAGCCAAGCTGCGCCGGACACGCCGTAAGGCGAGCCGAGCGCGGCGGACAGAGCCGCCACGCCACGGACCGCATCCAGGCCGGGGAGCAGCAGCGAGCCGGTCAGTTCCGCCATCGGTAGCACCTTCAGCGTCACCTCGGTGAGGATGCCCAGGGTGCCGTGGCTGCCGGTCAGCAGCTTGCACAGGTCCAGCCCGGTCACATTTTTCAGCACGCGGCCGCCGGAGCGTATCAACTCGCCGCTGCCGTTCACCGCACGGATGCCCATGACGTGGTCGCGCATCGCGCCCCAGGCGACCCGGCGGGGACCCGACAGGTTGGTGGCGACCACACCGCCCAGGGTCTGCACGCCCTCGGTGCCCAGCAGGCCCGACAGGTCCGGAGGCTCGGCGATGATGCCTTGGCCGCCTTCGGCGAGCTTGGCTTCCAGCTCTGGCAGCGGCGTGCCGGCGCGGGCGGAGACAATCAGCTCTTGTGGCGCGTGCAGGGTGACGCCGGTCAGGTTGCGGGGGCTCAGGCTGCGGGCGGCCTGCACCGGGCGCAGCATGCCCTGCTTGGTGCCGCGGCCTTCAACCAGCAGCGGTTCCCCCGCGGCCCGGGCAGCAAGGACGGCGGCGATGACGCCGTCCTCGTCGCCGGGCGCCAAGGCGTCAAGCGGCAAGGGGCTGGCCGAGTGCTGGCTGCTCATGGGACTGCCGGGCGTCGCCGTCCAGCAACGGGAATACCTTGCTGGGGTTCAGCAGCCAATCCGGGTCGAAGGCGGACTTGATGCGGCGCTGCTGGTCCAGCTCGACCGCGGTGAACTGCACGGGCATCAGGTCGCGCTTCTCGACGCCGACGCCGTGCTCGCCGGTCAGGCAGCCGCCGACCTCGACGCACAGCTTGAGAATATCGGCGCCGAAGCGCTCGGCGGATTCGAAGCTGCCGGGCAGGTTGGCGTCGAACATGATGAGGGGATGCAGATTGCCGTCGCCAGCATGGAAGATGTTGGCGACCTTGAGGCCGTAGCTGTCGCTCATCTCGCCGATGCGGCGCAGGACGAACGGAAGCTGCCCGGTGGGGATGGTGCCGTCCATGCACAGGTAGTCCGGACTGATACGGCCCACCGCGCCGAACGCGCCCTTGCGACCCTTCCAGATGGCGAGGCTTTCCTCGACCGACTGGCTGACGCGTAGGCTGATGGGTTCAAATGGCTCGCACAGCTTGGCGATGCGGCCCAGCAAGTCGTCCTGCTCGGCGACGCTGCCCTCGACCTCGATGATGAGCATGGCCTCGGCGTCGAGGGGGTAGCCGGCATGGGCGAAGGCCTCACAGGCATGGATCGCTGGGCGGTCCATGTATTCCAACGCAACGGGGATGATGCCGGAGGAGATGATGGCGTCCACCGCCTGGCCAGCGACCTCGTTGCTGTTGAAGGCGACCAGCATGGCGCGGGCGCCTTCAGGGGCGCGCAGGATACGGACAGTCACCTCGGTGACCATCGCCAGCATGCCCTCGCTGCCGGTCATGAGACCAAGCCAGTCATAGCCCGCGGCGTCGAGGTGGCCGCCACCGAGGTCCACGACGTCGCCCTCCATGGTGACGATGCGGAGGCCGAGCAGGTTGTTGACGGTCACGCCGTATTTCAGGCAGTGCGCGCCACCCGAGTTCATGCCGATGTTGCCGCCGATCATGCAGGCGAGCTGGCTACTGGGATCAGGGGCATAGAAGAAGCCTTCCTCGGCGACGGCCTGGGTAATGCCGATGTTGGTGACGCCAGCCTGCACGGTGGCGCAGCGGTCGCTGTAATCGATGTCCAGGATGCGGTTCATGCGCATTAGGCCGACCACCACGCTGTCGGCCAGGGGCAGCGCACCGCCTGCGAGGCTGGTACCGGCGCCACGAGGGATCACCCGCACTCCGTTCTGGTGGCAGAAGCGCAGCACGGCTGCGACCTGCTCGGTGGTTTCCGGCAGGACCACGGCCAACGGGAGTTGCCGGTAGGCGGGCAAGCCATCGGTCTCGTAGGGCTTGAGGCGCAACGGCTCGCTGATGAGGCCGGTCTTGGTGACCAGCTTGGACAGGCCGGCGACGATCTCGTCCCGGCGGGCGATCACGTCGGCCTTCGGCAGCGGCTGTGCGATCATGATGCGGCGTCTCCCGGAGGTTTGTTAGCCTGAACATGGAACCGGCGCAGGGATCGCACAAGACTTGCACGGCACCGGACCGGCTATGACGAAAAGCACCCCGAAGCCTGGCTCCGGGGTGCTGGTTCAGCGCATGGCTAGGGAGCCGCAGTGCTAGCCTTGACGGGCCTTCATGCGGGGGTTCTTCTTGTTGATCACGTAAACGCGGCCATGCCGGCGCACGACGCGGCAGTTCTTGTCGCGCGTCTTGGCCGACTTCAGGCTGTTGCGGATCTTCATGGCATGACCTTTGGGGGCGTAAGGCCCGGGGATTGGCTTGGGAGAAACGGAGGGACG
>CAXTCI010000170.1:11285-11646 GCA_964242325.1 uncultured Acetobacteraceae bacterium | reverse complement strand
CCGGTGGACAGCCGGCACTCCGGCTGCCTTTCAGTCAAGCCCAGGCGTGATGCGACGGTTCTGTGCCGCTTGCGGCACCTCGCTGACCTTTGAGGGCGCTCCGGGCGAAGTGGATGTGACGACGTGCAGCCTGGATAATCCCGCCGCGGTGCCACCGCGCGACCATACTCGGACAGCAGCACGGTTGCCCTGGGACATCATAGGCGACGGTCTGCCAACCTATCCCCAGGGACGGCAAGCTCCCAAGGGCACCTGAAGCCACTCGCTCGTAAAAATGTCATAAGGCGGAAAAGCGCCAGCGCCTTCCGTCACAGGACAGCGCTTGCGTTTGGCGAGCGTCATCGGCTCCATTTTGTCCTGC
>CAXTCI010000170.1:0-11275 GCA_964242325.1 uncultured Acetobacteraceae bacterium | reverse complement strand
ATCCGAGCCCATGCAAACGCGTGGGGACTTGCTCCTATTGAAGGCAGACATTAGCCGCACGGCAGAAACGGCGGCGTCACACGGCGCATCGCCGCTTCCGTGTCCGCGGCGCGGGCGATAGGCTGGCCTGCACGAATAGGAGATCAGCCATGCATCGCCGCACCTTGCTGGGCGCCCTGGGCGCCAGCCCGCTGCTCTGGAACGCCGCCGCATGGGCGCAGACCCCGCGCGACCTGGTCGTCATGGGCATCTCCATAGACGACATCGTCAGCATGGACCCCCAGGAAAGCTTCGAGTTCAGCGGCGAGGAGGTGCTAGGCAACTGCTACGATCGGCTGGTGCTGCCGGACTTGTCCAACCCGGCCACCATCAACCCTGGCCTGGCCGAACGGTGGGAAACCAGCGCCGACGGCCTGACCACCACCTTCCACCTGGTGCGTGGGCGCAAGTTCGCCTCCGGCAACCCGGTGACGGCGGAGGACGCGGCGTTCTCCCTGCAGCGCGCCGTGATCCTGAACAAGTCGCCGGCGTTCATCCTCAACCAGTTCGGCTTCACCCCGGCGAACGCCGCCGAGCGCATCCGGGCGACGGACGAGAACACGCTGGTGCTGCAAATCGCGGAGGCCGGGTCGCCTTCCTTCCTGCTCTACTGCCTGTCCGCACTGGTCGGCAGCGTGGTGGACAAGAAGACCGTTATGTCCCACGCGACCGGCGACGACCTGGGTAACGCCTGGCTGAAGGCCGGCAACGGCGCCGGGTCTGGCCCATTCCAGTTGCGGCTGTGGCGTGCGAGCGAGAACGTCACCGCCGACGCCAACCCGAACCATCCGCATCCGCCAAAGATAAAGCGGGTCGTGGTGCTGCACCGCCCCGATCCATCGGCGCAGTTGCTCGGCTTGCAGCGCGGCGACATAGACATTGCCCGCTCGCTCAGCCCGGACCAGTTGGTGACGCTGGGCAAGGACCCGGCCTATACGCTGCTGACCTCGCCGAAGTCGTATATCAACTACATCGCCTTGAACCAGAACCACCCGATGCTGTCCCATCCCGGGGTGCGGCAGGCGATCAAGTGGGCGGTGGACTACAAGGGCATCTCCGCCAACATCACCCCCAGCACCTACGAGCCGCACCAGGCGTTCCTGCCCAAGGGATTTCCGGGCGCGCTGAACGACCTGCCGTTTCAGAAGGATGTGGTCAAGGCGAAGGCGCTGCTGGCGGAGGCCGGCGTCCCCGGCGGCTTCGAGGTCACGCTGGACCACGACACCAGCTCGCCGGCTCCGGACGTGGCGCAGGCGATCCAGGCCAACCTGGCGGAGATCGGCATCAAGGTGACGCTGATCGCTGGCGAGCAGCGCCAGGTCATTACAAAGACCCGCGCCCGGCAGCATCAGATGGCGATGGTGCGCTGGGGGTCCGACTACATCGACCCGCACAGCAACGCCGAAACCTTCAACATCAACACCGACAACTCCGAGGCGCAGAAGAACCGCACCCTAGCCTGGCGCAGCAACTGGAAGGACGACGAGTTTACCGCCCGCGCCATCGCCGCCCTAAAGGAGCGGGACGGGGAGAAGCGGATCGAGCTGTATGAGGCGCTGCAGCGGGACCACCGGGAACACAGCCCCTTCGTCATCCTGCAGCAGCAGATCGAGGTCGCGGCCATGAAGAAAAGCGTGACCGGCCTGGACCTGGCGCTGCTGTCCGACCGCAGCCGATACGACGGGCTGCAGAAGGCTTAAGCTCCGCGCGTGCGCCGCTTCCGGGGTTTGGCCGCGACCCTGGCCAGCGTGCCCATCACCCTGTTCGGCCTGGTGCTGATCACCTTCCTGATCGGCCGCGTCGTGCCGATTGACCCGGTGCTGGCCATCGTCGGCGACCGCGCCCCGGCCGACGTGGTGGCACGCACCCGGCTGGAGCTGGGCCTCGACCGTTCGCTGCCGGAGCAGTTCGTGCGCTACCTCGGGCAGCTCAGCCAGGGCGACCTCGGGCGGTCGGTGATGACCAGCAACCGGGTTACGTCCGATATCGCCCGGTTCTTCCCGGCGACGCTGGAGCTGGCGACGGCGGCGCTGCTGGTGGCGGTGCTGGTGGGGGTGCCGCTGGGGGTGTGGGCGGCGGTGCGGCAGGGCGGCTGGGTGGACATGGTGATCCGGGTGGTGTGCCTGTCCGGGCACTCTCTGCCGGTGTTCGTGCTGGCGCTGCTGGCGCTGCTGGTGTTCTACGCGACCCTGCAATGGGCGCCGGGCCCGGGGCGCCAGGGCATCATGTTCGACGGGATGGTGGACCAGCGGACGGGCCTGCTGCTGGTGGATGCGGCGCTGGCGGGTCAGTGGGACGCGTTCGAGGACGCGCTGCGGCAGATGACGCTGCCGGCGCTGGTGCTGGGCCTATCCAACATGGCCTACATCGCCCGGATGACGCGCGGCTTCATGCTGGACGCTCTGCGCGGGGAGTGGGTGATTACCGCGCGGGCCAAGGGCCTATCGGCGGCCTCCGTCGTGTGGCGCCACGCGTTCGGCAACATCCTGGTGCGGCTGGTGACGGTGCTGGCGCTCACCTATGCCGGGCTGCTGGAGGGAGCGGTGCTGACGGAGACGATCTTCTCCTGGCCCGGCCTGGGGCAATACCTGACCGGCAGCCTGCTGAACGCCGACATGAACGCCGTGCTGGGGGCGACGCTGGTGGTCGGGCTGACCTATGTGGCGCTGAACCTGGTGGTGGACCTGATGTACCGGGTGCTGGACCCGCGGATGCGATGAGAGAGGCTGCTTACCTTCTCCCTCTCCCTCCGGGAGAGGGCCGGGGTGAGGGGGTCTCGCTGCGGAGCGGGGCACCGTCGGTGCTGTCGGAACACGCCCTTCTCTGGGCAGGGACAGTGCTTGCCCGCCCCCTCACCCCAACCCTCTCCCGGAAGGAGAGGGAGAGGGGATGATCGCGTCGCGCGATTGGCTGCTGACCGACGCCCCGGCGTCGCGCTCCCAGGCCGCTTGGGGCCGGCGCTACCGGCTGTGGCTGTCATTCCGGCGCAACCCGCTGGCGATGATCGGGCTTCTGGTGGTGCTGGCGTTGGTGCTGCTGTCCCTGGCGGCGCCATTGCTGGCGCCTTACGACCCCGGCACGCAGGACCTGGCCCACCGCTTGGCCCGGCCCTCCGCCGCGCACTGGCTGGGTACGGACGAGTTGGGGCGCGACATCTATTCGCGTCTGCTGTACGGCGGCAGGATCACCCTCGGCATGGTCGTCGCCGTCGTCCTGCTGGTGGCGCCGTTGGGCCTACTGGTCGGCTGCATCGCCGGCTATGCCGGCGGCATCTGGGACCGGCTGCTGATGCGGGTAACAGACGTGTTCCTGGCCTTCCCGCGGCTGGTGCTGGCGCTGGCCTTCGTCGCCGCGCTGCGTCCCGGCGTCACCAGCGCCATCGCCGCCATCGCGCTCACGGCCTGGCCGCCCTATGCCCGGTTGGCTCGGGCGGAAACGCTGGGCTACCGCGGCGCGGACTTCGTCGCCGCGGTGCGGCTGACCGGCGCCGGCGCGGGACGGATCGTCTTGCGCCACATCGCGCCCCTGTGCATCCCAAGCCTGGTCGTGCGGGTGACGCTGGATATGAGCAGTATCATCCTGACCGCCGCCGGGCTGGGCTTCCTGGGCATGGGCGCGCAGCCGCCATCCCCGGAATGGGGCGCCATGATCGCCACTGCCCGGCGGTTCATCCTGGAGCAGTGGTGGGTGGCGCTGGCGCCAGGCGTGGCGATCTTCGTCGCCAGCCTCGCCTTTAATTTGCTGGGCGACGGGCTGCGGGACGTGCTGGACCCTAAGGCGGACGGGTGAGCATGGCGGTGCGGGCCGTGTTAGGATCGGACCGAAAAAGAAGGTGCGCCATGGACGAAGCTGCCGTGATGCCAGCCCGGCACAAGCTGGATGTGCACGACTACGACCGCATGGTCCTTGTCGGCATCTTGGGCAAGCAGGACCGGGTGGAGCTGATCCGTGGAGAGATCCTCGACATGTCGCCGATTGGGCAGGGTCATGAGGGCACGGTGAACGCGCTCACCCAGGCGCTGGTACTGGCGTGCCACGGTAAAGCCATCGTATCGGTGCAGAACTCGATCCGGCTGGACCGGTGGAGCGTGCCGCAGCCGGATTTTGCCGTGTTCCGTTACCGGGCCGACTTCTATCTTGAAGGGACGCGGCCCACCCCGGCCGACGTACTGCTGCTGGTCGAGGTGGCAGACAGTTCGCTCCGATACGACCGGGAGGTGAAGCTGCCGTTGTATGCGGGCGCAGGCATTCCCGAGTACTGGATCGTGGACTTGCAGCAGCGTTTGGTGGATGCCTTCTGGCGGCCGGATGGTGGCGGGTATGCCGAGACGGCGACGCACCGGGGCGGCGACCAGGTAACGCTTTCCGCCGCACCGGATATCGCCGTAACGATCCCCTCGGTGCTTCGGTGACGCAGGCCGCCTTCCGCGCGTCCAGTCGCCGTCCCCATGCTGGCTGACATCCAAAATCTCCGCATCGCCTTCCCCACCCCCCAGGGCTGGAGCGAGGCCGTCCGTGGCGTGTCGCTCTCCCTCGGCCAGGAGAAGCTGGGCATCGTCGGCGAAAGCGGCTCCGGCAAGTCGCTCACCGCCCGGTCCCTGCTGCGGCTGCTGCCGGCCGGCGCCCGGGTGCAGGCGGACCGGCTGGCCTTCGATGGCACGGACATACTGACCGCCAGCGAGCGTGGCATGCGCGCCATACGCGGCAAGCGCGCCGGGCTGATCCTGCAGGACCCGAAGTACTCCCTGAACCCGGTGATGACCGCCGGCGATCAGGTCGCCGAGGCCTGGCGCCGTCACAAGGGTGGCAGCAAGCGCCTGGCCGCCGCCGCGGCGGTGGACCTATTGGCCCAGGTGCTGATCCGCGATCCCGCCCGCGTCGCCGGGCTGTATCCGCACGAGCTCTCGGGCGGCATGGGCCAGCGGGTGATGATCGCCATGATGCTGGCTCCCGACCCGGTACTGCTGATCGCCGACGAACCCACCAGCGCGCTCGACGCCACGGTGCAGGCGGAGATCTTGCGGCTCATGGAGGACCTGGTCAGCCGCCGCGGCATGGGCTTGCTGCTGATCAGTCACGACCTGCCGCTTGTCGGCCACTTCTGCGACCGCATCGCCGTGATGTATGCCGGGCGCGTCGTCGAAACGCTGCAAGCGGGCGAGCTGGCCCATGCCAAGCATCCCTACACACGCGGCCTATTGGAGTGCATGCCCAGCCTGACCCACCCCCGCGACCGCCTGCCGGTCATGCAGCGCGACCCGGCATGGCTGAACGCGTAATAATGACAGCTTTCTACTCCCTCTCCCTCCAGGAGAGGGTCGGGGTGAGGGAAGCCGCAAACCCCGCGGCCAGCCATTACTGGCATCGGTTTGCGTTGCCAGGAGCAGGTTGGTCCGTGTCGCCTCCCTCACCCATAGGAAGGCAGCCCTTCCCTCGGCAGCCAAGGCCCGCACGGTGATCGCCGTAGACGGCCTGCGCGTCCGCTTCGGCGACACCGAAGTCGTACGCGGCGTGTCGCTGGCCGTGCCGCGCGGCGGCAGCTTCGGGCTAGTGGGGGAAAGCGGGTCCGGCAAGAGCACCATCCTGCGCGCTCTATCCGGCCTCAACCCAGACTGGACCGGGCGGATGTCGGTGGATGGCATGGCGCTGACGCCCCGGCGGAACCGCGCGTTTTTCCGCCGGGTGCAGATGGTGTTCCAGGACCCCTACGGCTCGCTGCATCCCCGGCAGACCGTGGACCGCGCCCTGAGCGAGCCGCTGGATGTGCACGGCTTGCCCGACCGCGACGCCCGCATCGCCCGAGCCATGCAGGACGTGGCGCTCGCGCCCGCAACCCGCTTCCGCTACCCGCACCAGCTATCCGGCGGCCAGCGCCAGCGCGTCGCCATTGCACGGGCGCTGATGGCGGAACCGGAGGTGCTGCTGCTGGACGAGCCGACCAGCGCCCTCGACGTGTCCGTGCAGGCCGAGGTGCTGAACCTGTTGCGCGACCTGCAGGCCCGCCGCGGCCTGACCTACATCCTGGTCAGCCACAACCTGGCCGTCGTGGCGCACCTTTGCGGCGCGCTTGGCGTCATGCAGGCGGGCGAGATCGTGGAGCATCTAACCACCGAGGACTTGCGGGCCGGACGCATCGCCCACCCGCACACGGCCGAGTTGCGCCGCCTCAGCGTCGAATTGGAGGAATAAACCATGGAAACCTGGCACCGCACGCATGACTGGGGCTCCCTGACCCGGCAGGAGATCGCTGCCGTTCGTGACGCTGGCGCCCTGCCAGTATTGACGGTCGGCAGCGTCGAGTAGCACTCCGACCACCTGCCGGTGGACACCGACACCCTGTCCGCCCACCGCGTTGCCATCTTGGCGGCGGAGCGGTGCGGTGCGCCGCACGTCCTAGTGCTGCCGCCGCCGTCGTTCGGCTTCTCGCCACACCACCTAGCCTGGCCCGGGACCATCTCGCTGTCGCTGGGCACCTTCATGGGCTTGGTCTCGGACGTGGCGGACAGCCTGCACCGAACCGGCTTCGACCGGCTGCTGATCGTGAACGGCCATGGCGGCAACATCGGCCCGCTGACGGCGGCATGCACGGAGTTGGTCAGCCGGGGCAGGCGCGTCGGCGCTGTCACCTACTTCGCTGCGGGTGGGCCCGAATTGCTGGCAGCAATTCCTGGGGCAAGGAAGGGAGTAGGCCATGCCTGCGCCTACGAGACCGCCCTGCAGTTGGCGTTGCGGCCCGACGAACGGCAGCGCATTGCTGGACGGATTGACGGCCTGCTGCCGCGTCTGGTGCCGGCCTATGTGGATGGAGAAGATGTGCTGGCCGGATCCGGCATAGCGTATGCCGCACTCTTTCCGGCAGGTGACCCCGGATACACTGGTGATCCCGCCGCAGCGACGGTGGCGTCCGGTGAGCAACTATTAGAAACGACTGTTGCAGCCCTGGCCGAATTCTACCCGCGCTTTGCCAACGCGGGTCTCAAGGTTGGCAGTCCGTAGCGGCGGCCCGGTGCGGACCGCCGCCTGCTGGAATTAAGCCTGGCGGGAGCCGAGGTTGGAGCCGGAGCCGCCAAACGGGTCGTCACCCGACGCCGTCTGTGAACCGCCACCGCCGCCCAGGTTCACACCGGCGCCGGAGAAGGCATCGCCTTCCGGCACCTGGCCGTTCGGCGTCATGTGGTCCACGGCGTGCGGCAGGTATTGCGACAACTGGCTGAGCAGGTCATGCGGTTGCATGTTGGACTGCTGCGCCCACTGGTTGACCTGCTGCTGGCCGAACACCTGCTGCAACTGGTCCGGGCTGACCTGCTGGTTCGGCCCACCGCCGACCCAGGAGTTCGCGACGTTGCCCAACCCGGCCTGCTGGAATTTCTGCAGCAGGCCGCCTAGGCCGCCGCCCTGCTGCTGCTGTCCACCGCCGAGCATGTTGCCCAGCATTCCACCGGCCCCGCCGCCGCCGCCTAGCAGGGAGCCGAGGATGCCGCCAACCGGGGATGATGCGGCGTTGCTGCCCCCCATGACGGTGCCTAGGATCGAGTCGAGGATACCCATACGAATTCTCCTGCCAAAAGCGGCGTCTTGCCGCACCATGCCAGGAGCATAACCGAAACGGGTGCCAAGGGTTGCAGCCAGGCGCATGGAACCTGCCGCGCTCTGCCGTCTTACCCTCCGATGCCCAGCCCAGAGTTGAGTCAGCGCAGCATGAGCCAAACGATCCCGCCTGCCGACCGCGTTCCTAGGCCGACGCGCCGCACATCCCGCGACGGCTGGCCATTGCCGCCGCCGATCCGCCCGGCCTGGATGGCCCGCCGCGCCACCTGGTGGCTTGGGCTGCTGCGCGCCGGCCGGGTGCATCGCTTCCATGCCGACATGGCGGTGCTCGCCGGTGGGTATACCCTGGCAGACCGGCGCCGGCCGTTGCTGCGGTATGGGGAAGCGCTACGTCAGGAGTGGCGCGCCCGCACCGCCGCCGGGCCAGCCGGGCCGGCGCTGGAGCGGGCGGACCACCCGAATTACCTCGGCAGTCCCGCCGTAGTGCAGGGACTAGTGGACGGCTACATCGCGCTGCTTATAGCCCGCGCTGGCGGTGCGGTGCCGCACGATGCCTGCGAGGAGGAGATGCGCCGCCTGAGCGGCATCTTCGCCGGCGCCGACCTGGCGCATCCCCCAATCGGCGGCTGGAACACCGCGGAGCAGTTGGGCGCCAGCGTGATCGCACGCTGCCCCTTGGGGGAAACCGAGGCGGCGGGGTTGCCGACGCTGCTGGCCGAGATGTTCGCCTTGGTGGGACTGTCAGTCTTGCGCGTGCTGCGCGCGGCCGAGGGCGGGGGTCTGACGGCCGACACCGCGCTTCGGCGCCTGCGCGCGATTGCGCAACGGACTGGCGCCGTGCTGCTGGGAACCGCGGATGCCGAGCCGGCGGAGGCGACGCTGGAGGCACTGGTGGTGGACCTGCCTGAGTTGCAGTAACCGCCCGTGATCCCGGCTGTGGCTACGAGGAGCGTTCTCCGGTGATGCCGGGCCGCGTTGCCCGGGTCCGCCAAATCATGAAGTGGTCGGTCCAGTCCCGGCCGGCATAACCATAGGGGCGTTCCTCCTCCGTCGGCTCTAGAGTACCCTCGGCGGCGCGCTCCAGGATGGGCAGGCGGTCGAAGGCGCGGCGGAGGACCGGAAACACGTAGATGACAATCGCCGGGCGCGGCGATGCCGCCAGCGATTTGGCCAGGGACGCGGCTACGGCGCGCATGACTGGCATCTCGAACGGCTGATAAAGGAACAGCACCAGGGGACCGGGCGGCAGGACGAACGTGGCCGCGTCGGCTTGCAGCACTTCGATCTCCGGCCGTCTCGGATATTTGGTGCGGATCGCCTGGGCATTCACTGCCGCGGCGCCCGCCAACTCCGCCGCGATCTCGACCCCGATGACGCGCCGGAACGGCCGCTCGCTCGCAATGACGAGCGCCCGGCCCTTGCCGCAGCCGAGATCCACGAAGGCATATTGCTCGGGGTCCTCGACCATCCCGATCAACCGCCGGGCAATGGAGGGGCCGACGCCGATGTAGCCGGAGATGTAGGGATCGTTTGCCCCGCCCGTCTGCAACTCGCGCCAACTGCGGAAGCCGCCGGTCTCGACCCCGTGCTCCTCGTCGAAAGGGTGTGGTCCCTGGGGCAGGCCGGCGTAGGGCTGCGTCACGGCTGGGTCCTTCCGGCGTATGCCGCGGAGCAGGGCGCGCGCGGTCGCGACGGGTCCGACACCGAACATAGCGCGGCGGAGCGCCACAACGAGCCCCCGGACCCGGACCAGTGCGGCGCTGGATGGGATGGCCACATCCCGGCCTGGCTGTCCCTGCATCGGCACGTCTCCTTGGCTTGGAACGGTTGAGATGCGGTCCGGCCGGGTTGGGCGGGCGGGAGCGCGTCAGGTGGTTTGCAGGGCTGCGCGCGCGATCTTGCCGAGCAGGTGGTTCGGCTGGACGTTGGCGAGTATCACGGCCCGCAGCCGTGCGGCCGGCGTCCGGCGCATGACCCAGTAATGATCGGCGATCATCGGGATGCAGGAATGCCGAAGTACGCCGGAGCAGCCGTGCACGAAGACAAGCTCGCTGAAGGACTGCTGGACCAGGGCCTCGATCAGGAACGCACGGTGCATCAAGGATGGGGTGATGTCGTTCCGGCCGCGGTCGTTGAGCTGATATACCAAGTAAGCCGTGGATTGGCCGAGAAAGCCGCAGCAATAGCTGATTACCGTGCCATCGGCTTCCCGCAGCATCGAGCGGAAAGCTCGGCCGGTCTGATCTGCGTAGGCCTCGAACACGCGCAGCCGGCGGCCGTTGACGGGATGCGGCTCGGTTTTCCTCGCCAGGGTGCGGAGGAGCCCATCCGGAATGGCCTCGGCGTCCCCCAGGAAGCTAAAGGCGATGCCTGCTGCGGCCGCTGCCTTGCGTACGTTGCGGACGTTGCGCCGGGTATGGCGGCCCAATCCGGCCAGGGTGTCGTCCCAGGACGACGCCAGCTGCAGCACCTCGCGAAGCTTCATCCGCACGCGCGTTACCGTCGGGCTACGGGCGCCGCCCAAGTTTTCTACCCGGCTGCCGGCGTCGTCTGGCAACTCTCCCTCGGCCGCAGTGACCAGGCGCAGGATGCTGCAGCCGTTTGCAGCCGCGACGTCCTGTGCCCAACCGGCGATGTCGGTTGCCTCGCCTCGTATAATGCCCTCGGAAATCCCGATCCCGATGCCGCCAATGGCATTCCGGAACCAATGGGCAGAGGCAGCGCCAGTCGGATGGTGACAGGAGTACAGCCCCGTGGCGCGGCGCTGGAACGAAGTGAAATCGAGGCGCGCCAGCAGGTCGCGATCGGCGGCCGTGGCCGCAAGCCTGCACAGCCCATTGGCATCACTGGACGGTGACAGAGGCTTCGGACGGCACGCGCCGACGCCCGGTCCCTTGACGGAGCCGCGAAGTTCAACCCAGCCCTCGTGCAAGACGCTGTCCACCATGTCGGTCTGTCCGCTTTCAAGAATATTGCTTTAACGTCTAATTCTCTTGACGTCACGATCCAAATTTCATGACAGGACGAGGTGTCTTTGTTGCGAGTCCGGAAGGGGTAGATAGGCGTGGGCTTGCCTCTGACTTCTGAGAAGCGGCCTTGTGCAGGCGCTACTCGAACGATTCGTTGCAAAAAATGACTATGTTGCTGGAAAAGAATGGCCGACGCTCATCGCCAGGCATGACGGTTGTGGTGGAGTGGATGAGCAAATGAGCAAAGTCCGGAGTTGGGTGAACGGGTTCAAGGCACGCCGGGGGGCGCGATTTGCCGGGGAATGGTCCGCAGACCACGTTTGTCCCTATGCCCACCCGCAGATGGCCGCCGCCTGGGAGAAGGGCCGTGCCAACCGCGACAGCCTTGACCATCTGATGGAGTGGTAGCCGCCGTTGGACGGCCCTGAGCGGCTTGCCTCCTGATCCCCGGCCCGTTGGTGGCGGGGCTGCCAGGGCGACGTTGGGACACGCAGCCTTGACCTTCATGCCCGGCATCCCGAGGGATGTCTCGGACAGCGGCTACTGCTCCCGTCGTCGCCAGAACGCGTTGCGGAGCCGGGTCATCCCGGCGCGCTCGTAGAAGCTAACCGCGTCATCCACCGAGATCAGCAGCAGGGTCACGCCCGGCCCGATCTGCCGCCGGGTTTCGTCCAGCAATGCCTGGCCGATCCCCATGCGCTGCGCCGAGGCGCAGACGG
>CAXTCI010000169.1:7879-11769 GCA_964242325.1 uncultured Acetobacteraceae bacterium | reverse complement strand
GCGGTGACCAGGGTGGTGTGGTCCCGCGAGTTCACGGCGTTGTCCATGATGTCCTTGCTGGCGTACATCGGCGCGCCGCCAACCCTGACCTCCGCATTGGCAGGTGCGGCGAAGCCCAGCAGCAGCGGTCCAGCAATGAGCGCCCGAGTGATGGCCTCTGCCTGGACATACCTATTCATGCGCGTTCCCCTCATGGGGCCTTGATCCCCAGGGCGGCGGGATGGCCGTCCGTGGTCCGGCACAGATATTACTGGCCAAGCCGCGCCTTGGATGCAGTTGCGCACAGAAAGATGAAGGCGGCGCCCAATGCCGCCTCGCCCGGCTGCTTGCGGTCAGGCCGGGTTGCACCCTGGGCGCACACGGGGCAAGGCTGGGCGCCATGCAGCATCCAGCCCCCCCGGCCGCCCCTGGCCGCCCCACCCCTGGCCGCCCGGTCTTCGCCCGCCATGCTGCCAGCCTCCTGGTCCTGCGCGATGGCCCCGGTGGTACCGAGGTGCTGATGGGCATGCGGGGCGCCGGGCACCGCTTCATGCCGAACCGCCTGGTGTTCCCCGGCGGCGCCGTGGACCCGGGGGATGCCGCCCTGCCTGCCGCCGCCGAGCCACGTCCGGAGGTGCTGGCCATGCTGGGCCGCGGCGCCCGCCCGCGACTCGCCCGCGCCCTGGTTGCCGCCGCGGCGCGCGAGCTGCAGGAAGAAACCGGGCTGACCCTGGGCATCCCGCCGCGGCTGGACGGCGTGGATTATTTGTGCCGCGCCGTCACCCCACCCTCCAGCCCGATCCGGTTCAATGCCCGATTCCTGGTGGTGGATGCCTCCTACGTGTCCGGAACGCTGGCGGGATCGGGCGAGCTGGAAGGGCTGGGCTACCTCCGGGTTGCGGAGGCGGTAGCGCTCGACTTGGCGCTGGTCACGCGGGAGGTGTTGCAGCGTTTGCAGCTTTGGCTGGCCCTGCCCCCTGCCGACCGGCCGACGCGCGAAAAGCTGGACGTGTTCAAGAAGCGGCAGTGGCGCCTGGAGTAGCCGTGAGAAGCTCCGGCTCGTGCGCCCGCAGCCAGGCAAGGAAGCTTCCATCGCCGGCCGGGAACGGGTCCTCGAAGGCCGCCTTTAGGTCCCAGCGCGTGCCGTAGAGCTGCCGGACCGCCGGGGTTACCGGGGTGCCGTCGGCAAACCGGCCGTAGTGCCACCAGCCCTCGGGCACCGGTGCCAAGGCGGAGTGCCGGGCCAGCTCGCGGAGATACCAGGCCTGGATTTCCAGCGGTGCGATGCTGTCGCCGGCATGGCGCTGCAGCATGGTGTCGCCGACGCCGCCGGCCTTGGTGAAGTGCCAGAAACGCAGCGGCGCGCCGTTCACCATGATGCCCCCGTCCCGCCCGATGCGGACCCTGCGGGTGCTGAGGTTCCAGGACGCGACGTTGCAGCCGGGGTCGCGCAGCACCGCGACGCCCGGAAACAGGCAGGGTATGAGGTCGGCGTATTTCTGGTCGGTGAACAGGCCCTCATCCGGCGCGTCGCGGCAGGCGGCGTGAAGTTGCGTGGCCCACCAATCCAGGAAGGTCCGGCCAGCGGGTGCCGCACGCACGGCTAGGAAGCCCAGGTTGAACACGCCGTAGCGCAGCGACGCCATCTCGTTGTCCTGCACGACGGCCGGCTGCCAGTTCGGCTCGGCCTGATGCGGCGTGAGCAGGATCGAAGCGCTGGCGGCGGCGTCCAGCACCGGCGCGAGCGGGTTGAACAGCGCGATGTCCGGGTCGAGGAACACCACCTGGTCGTATCCCTCGTTCAAGAGATGCCGCATGGCAGCGGCCTTCACGGCGGTGCAGGCCTCCACAAGGCTATGCCGAAACAGCCAGGAGCGGACGCGGGGGATGCCCAGGTGTTCTATGCCCAGCACCCGGTCGAAGCCGGCCAGCGCCGCGGCGGCGTCCAGACCCGGCGGCGGCTCATCCACGACCACGGCCGCCACGTCCCAATCCGGCTCGGCCTCGCGCAGCGTTTGCAGCAGGATGCGCGCACGGGCGAGGTAGGTGTAGCTGAAGCTGGTGCAGCAGCAGGTCCGCATCAGGCGGGGGCGCCGGACAGCGGCAGGGTTGCGGTCATGCCGCGTGAGGCCAGCGTGCCGCGGCTCGGCCGGCCGGCCGCGGCCAGGGCGGCATAGCGGGCGGCCCCGCCGTGCAGGAAGAAGTCCAGCACGGCCTCCGCATCGGTGGCCACCACGCCGCGGCCGGTGCGCAGGACCAGGTCCGGGAGGTTGCCGCCATCCTGCAACACGACGAGGTCTGCGCCGGCTGCGAGGGCCTCATAGGCGACGAGGCAGAAGGTTTCCGGCCACGGGGACAGCAGCAGGACGAGCTGGATGCCATGGACCCGCAGCGATTCCGTCATCGCGCCGCGCGCATCGGGCGTGACGCGGGCGGGCACCGTTTCCACGCCGGGCAGGGGTGGCTCGGCGTGCGAGGCGGCGAAGTGGAACAGGCGATACTCCGGCGATCCCTGCAGCCGCGCCGCGAGGGTTGCGAAGGTGGGCCAGCCCTTGTGGGCCATCGCGAACCCGACATAGGCGACGCGAACCAGGGCGAATGGCGGCGGGGCGACGGGGGACGGCCGAGGGCCTGCTCCGGCATCCGGGCCGGCGGGCGGCTCCGGCTCTGGGGCTGGAAGGGGCGTCAGGGCAGCATACTCGTGTATCACCGCAGACAGATGCGGCAGGCGTGCGCCGGCCTGCCACACCGCCAGGGCAGCCGCGGACGGGGCCACGACATGCATCGGCACCGCGGCGAACAGCGCCTCGATCTGCCGCACATGCTCGGCGCGATGCGGCCCGTGCACGCACACCCGGCAGGCGAAGCTGCCCACGGGCGGTGCGCCGCAGAACTCGACGTCGTTGCGGAGCAGGTTGTAGCCGGGACAGATGGATTCGTAGTCGTTGACCCAGAACACCGCTGCCTGCGGCTGCATCGCCTCGTGCAGCAGGGCCATCGCGCCGGCCTGATGCCCCAGGAGGCAATGCAGCACGAGGCGGCGCCCCTTCGGCAGGCGCGGGCGCAAGCCGGCCAGGACAGCCGCCAGGTCGGCATACGTGGTCGTGCCGACGTAGGCGCCGTCGAGCGTGACATGAAGGTAAAACGGCACCTCGTTCCCTGGCGCTTCGTTCCCTGGCGCCAGGGACAGCCGGGGCGTCCTAGGGGCGATGTGCAGGTAGGATTCGCCGCGGGCGTTGAACGCAAGCTGCTCGTCGGACACCAGGATCTGCACGCCGCCGACCGAGTGGGTGTAGCGGTCGTGGCTAACGGCGAGCGTGACCCCGGCGGCGCTGGTCAGGCACGCCTCAAGTGCGGAGCGGAGGGTTTCCGGCATCAGGCAGGCCCACGGCTGGGCGGGCGGATGATCTCCGGCGAGGGAGCGGGCCTGCTGCTGGGCGGCTCGCTCCGCGGCGTGGACACGGCGTGGCGTCCGGCCCTGGGCGCGGCCCTGGACCACGTAGTGCCAGAGCGGGTTGAGCGCCATCGCGTCCACGTCCGGGTTGGCCAGGATGTAGGCCCGGCTGTCGAACCAGCGATTGGGGTCCCGGCCCTCGAAGGCGCCGGTGACGGCGTAGTGCGGCAACGAGTCCACGCCCGCCGCCCGAACGTCGGGGTTCCTATCGAGGTAGAACTCCGTGTCGAACGCCCCGGAGATGGCCTGGAACAGCGCCTCGCGGCTGGGTGGGGCCAGGTCGAAGGCGGTGCCCGGCATGGCAGACTGGCCGGGCACGGCGGGCAGCGGTTCAGGCGTGAAGCCGGGACGGGTGCTCCGTACGGGAGGAACGGGCGGCTTGGGAGCGCCAGGCTTGGGAGCGCCAGGCTTGGGAGTGGCGGTGCTGTCCCTGGTGTCCACGCCGCGCTCCTCCCGT
>CAXTCI010000169.1:0-7779 GCA_964242325.1 uncultured Acetobacteraceae bacterium | reverse complement strand
GCCAGGCTTGGGAGTGGCGGTGCTGTCCCTGGTGTCCACGCCGCGCTCCTCCCGTTCGTATCTGCGTGAGGGCGTTCCGGTGCGGCTTACCCAGGCCCCATGCCGCGCCAAATGTCGCATGGCAACTGGCCGCGCTCAATGCGGCCGCGCGAAATGGAGCAGCAAGCCATGCGGGGTATCCCGGCGTCAGCATTCCTACTTCTTGGGACGGCGGTCCTGGCGGCAGCCCATGCGGAGCCGGTCCGCACGGGTCCGGACGCCTTCGGCGACTGGCGGAAGGACGCGCCCGGGGTGGTCCGGCTGATCCGCCCGGCAGACCTGCGGGCACCCTATGAAACGCGGTCCCGCAGCAACAGCCCGTCGGTGACCGCGCGCCCGGCCGGGGTGGTGCCGCAGGGACCTGCGGGGACGGAAATCGCGGTGTTCGCGGATGGGTTGTCCGGTCCGCGCATCCTGCGGACGGCGCCGGATGGCGACGTATTCGTCGCCGAAACCGGCGGTGGAAACATCCGGGTGCTGCGGCCTGCAGTGGACGATAAGGCGCCGGCCGCGAGCGAGGTGTTCGCATCGGGGCTGGACGGGCCGTTCGGCATCGCCTTCTGGCCGCCGGGTCCGGCGCCGCGCTACGTGTATGTCGGCGAAACCGGGCGCGTCGTGCGCTATCCCTACCGGCCCGGCGACCTGCGGGCGTCTGGCCCGGCGGAGGTCATCGTACCCTCGCTGCCGGAGGGTGGGCACTCGACGCGGGATGTCGCGTTCTCGCCGGACGGCACGCGGATGTATGTGTCGGTTGGCAGCGGCAGCAACGCCAATGCGCCCCCTGCCCTGCCCGCGCCGCGGCTGGCGTCGCTGGAGGCTGCGTCGGGGCGTGGCGCCGCTTGGGGCGACGAGCAGGACCGGGCCGACGTGCTGATGTTCGACCCGCAGGGACGGCCGGCCGGGCACTTCGCGAACGGGCTGCGCAACTGCGTCGGGCTGGCGGTGCAGCCGGATGGGACGGTGATGTGCGCCGTGAACGAGCGGGACGGCCTGGGCGACAACCTGCCGCCGGACTACGTGACGCGGGTGCGGCCAGGTGGGTTCTACGGCTGGCCCTGGTATTACATCGGCGCGCATGAGGACCCTCGCAGCCCCGGACGCCGCCCGGACCTGGCTGGGGACGTGCTTGTGCCGGACGTGCTGATCCAGCCGCACTCGGCGCCCCTGGGGATCACGTTGTATAGCGGGGCGATGTTCCCGTGGAGCGGGGATGCGCTGGTAGCGCTGCACGGCTCGTGGAACCGGGGCACGCGGACGGGATACAAGGTGGTTCGGGTGCCGATGCGGAATGGGGCGCCAACCGGGGAGTATGAGGACGTGCTGACCGGCTTCGTGCGGGACGACAACTCGGTGTGGGGGCGTCCGGTGGGGATCACGGTGCTGCGGGACGGGTCGGTGCTGGTATCGGAGGACGGTAACGACACAATCTGGCGGATAGCGCGGCGGTAGGCGGCGAGGCATAAGGGAGCGCACGGGGGCGCTGTCCCGCGCCACGGTTGTCAGGCTGGCGCGGGACCACCCGGGTAGGAGGCAGGTTGTCCGCGCCAACGGTGAAGCCCTACCGGCTCCTGATCCTATGCCTGGCGTTGCTGCTCTCGATGGCTGCGGTGTTCAGCACACAGTTGCTGACCGGGTTTGGCCATGTGACCGGGGACCGGCTGGACGGGCTGATCCAAACCAGCATCTTCGAGCACTGGTTCAACGTCCTGCGCGGACGGGCGTCCTGGGACACGACCGCGTATTTCTTCCCGTATCGCGGCACGCTGGCCTACAATGACGGTTATCTGCTGTATGGCCTGGCCTACTCGGCCTGGCGGGCGATCGGTATGGACCCCTTCCTGTCCGCCGAGATGGTGGCCGTCATCCTGCGCATCGTGGGCTTTGCAGGCGCCTATGGGTTCGCCCGCGGCGTCCTGAACCTGCCGTTCCCGTGGGCGGCGTTCGGCGCAGCCATGTTCACCCTGAGCCTGGGTGCCTACCAGCAGTCTGCCCACATGCAAATCCTGAGCGTGGCGTTCGGACCCGTCGCCGCACTGCTGGCCATCCGCACGATGCGGGCGCTGGAGGCGGCAGGGTCGTGGGCTGCGGTTGGATGGGGCGCAGCCTTCGCTGTCCTGGCGGCGGCCTGGCTGCTGACGGCGTTCTACATGGCTTGGTTGCTGGCGTTCTATGGGCTGCTGCTGGCGGTGATTGCCGCCGTGATGGACCCGGCGATGCGGCATCGTGCCGTCGCCACCGCGCGCCGAGAGTGGCCGGCCGTCGCCGTCATCGCCGTGACCTGCGTCGTTGCCGCCGTGCCATTCCTTGCGCTTTACCTGCCCAAGGCGCGGGAAAGCGGGATGCATGAATTCGTGGCGGTGCGCCCGTTCCTGCTCACGCTGCGTGACACCGCGCGAGTCGGGCCGGGGAACCTGCTGTTCGGCTGGTCCGACGCCCTGTTGTTCTCTGGCCACACCGGGTGGTCGGCCGAGCGCATCGTGGGCTGGCCGCCGGTGTTCCTGGCCTGCTTTGCGGCGGCTGCGTGGTCGTGGCGGCGGTGGCCCTTGGCTGGGGCGGCAGCGTTGGCGGTATGTGTGGTTTATCTCCTGACCCTGAGTGTTGGCGGGAGGTCGGGCTGGTGGGCGGTTTACCATTGGGTCCCGGGGGCGAAGGCGATACGCGTCGTGTCCCGGGCGTGGATCATGCTCTCCCTGCCCATGCTGTGCCTGGTGCTGGTTTGGCTGCACCGGCTGGGCGGCAGCAGGCCGGCCTTGGCGGCGGTGCTGGCGGTGCTGCTGGTGGCCGAGCAGCTCAGCAGCGGGCCGAACGTCGCCGGGCTGGACCGGACTGCCGAGCTGCGCCGCCTGCAGTCCGTGCTGCCGGCACCTCCGGGGTGCCGAGCCTTTGCGGTGCTGTCGGCCCGGCGGGACGATCCGGAGTCGGACAAGGCGCTGCAAACGAACAGCGCCAATGCCAATGCCATGCTGATCGCCGAGGTGGCGGGGCTGCCCACGGTCAACGGCATCTCGACGTTCAACCCGCGGGATTGGGATGCCGCCGATCCCAGCAGCCCCGACTACGTCAGCCGGATCGCCGCTTACGTCCGCGCGCATGGGCTGCAGGATGTGTGCGGCTTGGACCTGCGGACGGGGCGTTGGTATGCCGGGTTGGGGGATTACCGGGCGGTTCACCTGGTGCCGACGGGTGGCTTGCTGTCGCTTCGCGGCGATGGTGCCGGGGCGGAGCTGCTGGATGCCGGGTGGTCACAGCCCTATGCGTGGGGGCGCTGGAGTGGGTCCCGCGGGTCGTTGCGCTTCTTGGTCCAGGGCGATCCGGAGGCGGTGCGGCTGACGGCTTGGGCGGTCGTTTTTCCGGCCCCGCCGGTGCAGACGCAGCGGGTTGCGGTGCTGGCCAATGGCAAGTTGGTTGCGACGTGGGTGGTTTCGGGCGCGCCAGCCGCTTATGAGGCCGTGCTGCCGGCGACAAACGGGCCGTTCGAGGTTAGGTTCATCAATCAAGATTTAGATGGTGCAGATAACAGCGGCCCTAGCTTTGGTCTTATTGCGGTGCAACTGGACAGGCTTTGAAGCAGCGCGTCGGTACTGACCTACACAACAGTTAGACGGAATGGCCCACCAGCTTGCCACTGCTCCGTCGAGAACCAACGCAAGTCGTGGAACTCGTCTCCTGCCCGAAGCCAGCGATCTATGAAAAGTGACAGGGCGATGCCAGCGCCTCTTATCCGTGCCGTTGTGACGACAAGCCATCTCCTATCGTCCAACCGCTCAAATTCGACCATGTGGTAATTTGCCTGCCACCAAGAGACCTCCACCATCGTGCGCCTGCCATTGATTTGCGGCGCTTTCACGCGGGCTTCCTTATTGGAGATGTTTGTTCGGGACTGCTTGAAATGCAGCAAAAAATCTTGTGCCAGTTTCATCGCGTCTGGCGACGCAGCGTCATCGTTTATGCGGAAGCTGACGTGGTTACGGGTGAGCGGCGCCGCATCTGCGGGCGGCGGCAAATCACATTGGGCAGCTTCACCAATCTCTACGATGCGCCTGCTGATATCGGCGTCATTCCCACGATATCGAATGCAATCCACCTCCGCAGATCGCATCGCAAGGAGGGTGCGATCTATGCTTGCTTGCGTGCTTGGCTGATGAGCCACGATGCAGTGGGATGGATAAGGCGCATTCGCCCAGGCAAATACCTCCGGCGCCTCATCCTGCGGCACGCCACACGTGATGCAGCAACCGTCCACAACATAGAAGTCTCCCGCGCAATTCTCTGGATGCGGGTGATACCGAGGCGGAGGTAAATCGACCATGCTGCGACAACTCCTGTCCGTTCACAGATCCCGTTGTAGCCCGGCTCAGCACAGACCGTGGAACCCGAGGCGACCAGGTTCCAAGGTCGGACGCAAGCCGTGTCGCTCGGAAGTCGTGGCTAAGCCGCCTTCCGCCCCGCCTCTCCCCCGAACAGGAAATCCACATCCTCCTGCGCCAGCGCCGCCAGGTCCCCCGGCTCGGTGAACGTCAAATTCGCCAGCTCCGCCTTGCGCTGCTGCAGTTCGAGGATGCGCTCCTCGACCGTGTCCGCGCCGATCAGCTTGTAGACGAACACCGACTTGGTCTGGCCGATCCGGTGCGCCCGGTCGCTGGCCTGGTTCTCGACCGCCGGGTTCCACCAGGGGTCGTAATGGATGACGGTGTCCGCCGCCGTCAGGTTCAGACCGCGCCCGCCCGCCTTCAGCGAGATCAGGAACAGCGGCACCTCCCCCGCCTGGAACGACCGCACCGGCTCCGCCCGGTCGCGCGTATCGCCGCGCAGCTCGACATAGGGGATGCCGGCTTCCTTCAGCCGCGGCTTGATCAGGTCCAGCATGGAGGTGAACTGGCTGAACAGCAGGATGCGCCGCCCTTCCGGGATCATCTCGGACACCATCTCCAGCAGGTCGTCCAGCTTGGAGGACGACTCGACCAGCCGGGCCGAGGGCAGCTTCACCAGCCGCGGGTCGCAGCAGACCTGGCGCAGCTTCAGCAGCGCGTCCAGCACGACGATGCGGCTGCCGGCCAGGCTACGCTCGGCCACTTCCTCGCGCACGCGTTCCTGCAGGGTGACGCGGATGGTCTCGTATAGCTCGCGCTGGTCCGGGGCCAGGGTGATGCGGCGCAGGATGGTGTGCTTGGGCGGCAGCTCCGTCGCCACCTCGCTCTTGGTCCGGCGCATGATGAACGGCTTGATGCGGCGGACGAGCTGCAGCCGGCGCTGGTCGTCGCCGCGCTTTTCGATCGGGGTGCGGAAGCGCTTGGCGAACACCGCGCGGTCGCCCAGCAAGCCCGGCATCAGGAAGTTGAACTGCGACCACAGCTCCTCAAGGTTGTTCTCGACCGGGGTGCCGGACAGGCAGACGCGGTGCTTGGTGTCCAACTGTCCCACGGCGCGCGTGGCCTTGGCGGCGGGGGACTTAATCGCCTGCGCCTCGTCCAGCACGACGACCGACCAGGCCAGCTCCTTCATCTCGGCGATGTCGCGCGCCAGTACGGTATAGGTCGTGATGACCACGTGGGTGCCGTCCAGCCGGTCCCGGCGCTGGTGCCGGTCCAGGCCGTGCAGTACGGCGGTATGCAGGTGCGGCGCGAACTTGGTCAGTTCCGCCGTCCAGTTGCTGATGAGGCTGGTGGGCACGACGATCAGCGCCGGGCGGTCCAGGCGCCCGGCCGCGTGCTCGAACACCAGGTGCGCGATGGTCTGCGCGGTCTTGCCGAGGCCCATGTCGTCGGCCAGCAATCCGCCGAGACCGTGGCCGCGCAGGTGCTGCAGCCAATCCAAGCCCTGCTTCTGGTAGGGGCGCAGGTCGCCCTTGAAGGCGCCGGGCAGCAGCACCGGGGCGATCTCCGCCTCGTCGCGGAACTGCTCGACGTAGGCGCGTATGGCGGCGGCGCTCTGGAACCGGGTGTTGACCAGGTCCTCCAGCTCCAGGACCGTCGCGGCTTCCGCGGTGGGCAGCACGAGGGGGCCGTCCTGCAGGCGGCCCGCGCCCTCGATCAGGTCGCCCATGATCGCCAGCAGGCGGCGGATGCGGTCGGCCGGCAGCTTCACCACGCGGCCGTCGTCCAGGCTGGTAATGATCTCGCCGTCCACGATCTGCGCGGCTTCCAGGCCGCCGCGCTCGATCAGCTTGGTCAGGATCGGCAGCAGCGGCAGGCGGACGCCGTCAATCTCGATGCCGAAGTCCAGGCTGAAGCGGCCGGGGCCGGCGTCCTGCACCTGCACGTCGGTGGTGCCGACCTCCTCGACCAGGCGGGGGCCGAAGTCGCGGTCGATCAGGTTGCGCCAGCCCAGCAATTGCAGTTGCGGGATGCGGGCGGCGATGAAGTGGTGCCAGCGCTCGGCGGAGTCCTGGCCGACATGGACCAGGGCGCGGCGGCCCTTCAGTGACCCGGCTTCGGCGATGCGCATCTGGGTGAAGCCATCGGTGCTGACGGTGCTGAACGCGGCTTCCTCCGCCACCGTGTCGCGGCGGACGAAGCTGGGGCCGGCCGGCGACATGACGCGGATGAACTGCCGCTCATCGTGCCCAGCGACCAGCACGCCGCCGTAATCGAAATCGAGCGTCAGCGCGTCCAGCAGGCTGATGCGGCCGGTGCCGTCGATGTTCTTGACCCGGCGCAGGCGCATCACGGGCGTCATCTCGGTTTCGACGATGGCGCCGTCGCTGGCAGTCGCGGGGATGTGGACCGGCTCGGGACGGCGCGGACGGGCAGGCGCCGGGGCGGGCTGGCGCAGGCGGACGCGGCCCACGGCGCCACTGGCCCCATCCACGTAAAACGGTCCGGCGTCGCTTTGCAGCACTGCGGACTTCAGCGGCAGCTTGGGCTTGTGATGCGCGTCGAAGGTGCGGGTTTCGCCGTCCACCAGCCGCTTGCCGCTGGGGGCCCAGCGGGCTTGGCCGGTGGCGACCAACTGGCGCAGCATTTCCGGCAGCAGTTCACGCGATACGGTGGACTTGGTGGTGGCGCCGCCGCCCAGCAGCCGGGCCAGGGCTCGCGCCGGGGCACCGCTGCCGGGGTCGGTCATGACTTGGCGCGGGGTGGTGGGGGTGATGCGCCGGGTGCGCTCGCCGACCAGGAAGGTGCTGACCAGGCAGCCCTCGGGCGGCGGCGCTGCGGCCAGCTCGAACATGACGATCCGGCGCTCCGGCGCCTCATCGTCGGTCAGGCCGTCCAGTAGGGTCTTGGGGGCGGCCTTGCGGAGTGCGGGGAAGCGCTCAAGCGCTGCGAACGCCGCAGCGGCGCCGTGGACGCAGCCGGGCATCTGGCAGGTGCAGCGGCAGTTCAGCGCGACGTGGGCGCCGGAGGGCTTCGGCTCCAGCGTGACGGTTTGCTTGGTGCCAGCCTGGTCCACGGTGGCCGAGATCACATCGCCTTGCAGCCCGACCTCGACCTCGCCGACCAGCAGCAGGGTCCGCCCCCGTGTCAGGGTGCGGGCGTCGAATACGCGTCCGAGATCGTCCGAGGAGAACGGCGTGGGCATCGGATAGGGGTTCCTTGGAAGGCGGGCACGGCAGCATAGCGGATCGCGTGCGGGGATGCGCGATGTTTAGCCAAGCATTTCGCATGAGGCTGCGATGTGTTGCTTCTTGTCCTGCTCCCTCTCCCTTTGGGAGAGGGTTGGGGTGAGGGGGTCTTAGCTGCGGAGTGGGGTGTGCCGGTGCCGCGGGAACAAAATCCGCTCTAGGCGAACGCGGTGGTTGCC
>CAXTCI010000168.1:0-11806 GCA_964242325.1 uncultured Acetobacteraceae bacterium | reverse complement strand
CCGAATGGGGCATGAGCGACAAGCTCGGCATGATCGCCTATGGCGACAACAGCCAAGAGGTGTTCCTGGGCCACTCGGTGACGCAGAACAAGAACGTGTCCGAGGTGACGGCGCGCGAGATCGACGGTGAGATCAAGCGCACCATTGACGACGCCTACGGCAGCGCGAAGACGCTCTTGACGGAGCGGCTTGATGACCTGCACCGGATTGCCCGTGCGTTGCTGGAGTATGAGACGCTGTCCGGCGACGAAATCCGGACGGTGCTGCGCGGTGACCCCATCGTCAGGGCGGTCGTGGATGAGCCGGCACCTGAAAGCCGCCGGGCTTCCGTCCCGACCTCCGGGCGGCCGTTGGCACCACCGTCCACTGGCGGGCTTGGGCCGCAGCCCCAGCCGAGCTAGGGCTGGATGACTGAAGCTGAGGCCGGTCCTGCGCAAGCGGGACCGGCCTTTTCTTTGCCTGGGTCTTGGGCGGGGCTGCCGCCGGGACCGGCTGTCATGGGCATTCTGAACGCCACACCGGATAGCTTCAGCGACGGCGGGCTGCATCTGGACCCCGGCTTGGCCGTTGCGGCGGGTTTGCAGATGAGCGTCGACGGGGCTGCCATCTTGGATGTCGGTGGGGAAAGCACGCGGCCCGGCTCCGCCCCGACCCCGCCGGACGAGGAGCGGCGTCGCATCCTGCCCGTCATCACCGCACTGGCCGCCGCGGGTTTGAAGCTGTCGGTGGATACCCGCAACGCCGATACGATGGCCGCGGCATTGGATGCAGGCGCCACGGTCATCAATGACGTGTCCGCCCTGTCCCATGACGCCCGCGCACTGCCCCTGATGGCAGCCCGTGGCTGCCCCGTTGTCCTGATGCATATGCGTGGCACTCCGGCCACAATGACCGGCTTGACCGGCTACAACGATGTGGTCAGCGATGTGCTAGCGGAGCTTTCCGCCCGCGTGGCCCTGGCGGAGGCGGCTGGCATACGCCGGGCCGACATCGCCGTTGATCCCGGGATCGGCTTCGCCAAGACATCAGTGGGCAGCATTGCCCTGCTGCGCGGTCTTTCAGCATTCTGTAACCTTGGCTGCCCTATTCTTGTCGGGGTGTCGCGGAAGGGCTTCATCGGCGGGCTTTCTGGCGTGGCAAACCCGGCGGGCCGGGCGGCGGGATCTGTTGCTGCCGGGCTGTATGCCGTGTCTCAGGGTGCCAGCATCCTACGGGTGCACGATGTGGCCGCCACCGTGCAAGCGTTGCGTGTCTGGCAGGGGCTGGCGGGCTAGGGTATGCCTCATGCAACGACTGAAGGATTACGCATGAGCAAGCGACGGTTGTTCGGCACGGACGGCATACGCGGCACTGCCAACGTTGATCCGATGACGGCGGAAACGGCGCTGCAGCTTGGACAGGCGGCCGGGCTGATGTTCGTCCGCGGCGAGCATCGCCATCAGGTCGTAATTGGCAAGGACACTCGTCTCAGCGGCTACATGATCGAGCCGGCGCTGGTCGCCGGCTTCATCGGCGCCGGCATGGATGTGACGCTGGTCGGGCCGCTGCCGACGCCGGCCATCGCCATGCTGACCCGCAGCCTGCGTGCCGACCTCGGGGTGATGATCTCGGCGTCGCACAATGCCTTCGAGGACAATGGCATCAAGCTGTTCGGCCCCGACGGCTACAAGCTGTCCGACGCGACCGAGCTGGAGATCGAGCTGATGATGGCCGCCGATCGGTCGCATCGCATGGCGCCGCCGACCAAGCTCGGCCGCGCGTCCCGGCTGAACGACGCCGGCGGGCGTTATATCGAGTCGGCCAAGGCGACCTTCCCACGCGGACGCACGCTGGACGGGATGCGGATCGTGGTGGACTGCGCCAATGGCGCCGGCTACCGCGTGGCGCCGACTGTGCTGTGGGAGTTGGGCGCGACCATCATACCGGTGGGGGTGGAGCCGGACGGGTTCAACATCAACAAGGGCTGTGGCTCGACCGTGCCGGGCTATCTGTGCAGCAAGGTGCTGGAGCACAAGGCGGACCTTGGCATCGCCCTGGACGGCGACGCGGACCGGCTGCTGCTGTCCAACGAGCGTGGGGAGCTGGTGGACGGCGACCAGATCCTGGGCCTGATCGCGCAGAGCTGGGGCAGGGCGGGACGCCTGACCGGCGGCGGCGTGGTGGCGACGGTGATGTCCAATCTCGGTCTGGAGCGGTTCCTGGGTAGGCAGGGCTTGGACCTGCACCGCACCAAGGTGGGCGACCGATATGTGGTGGAGCGCATGCGGGCGGACGGCTTCAACGTCGGCGGCGAGCAGTCCGGCCACATGATCATGTCCGACTATGCGACGACCGGCGACGGCCTGATCGCGGCGTTGCAGGTGCTTGCCGTTCTGGTGGAAGAGGGGCGCCCGGCCAGCGAGGCGTGCCACGTGTTCGACCCGCTGCCGCAGCGCCTGAGCAACGTGCGCTTCATCGGCCCGGCGCCGCTGCATCATCCGCGCGTGCTGGCTGCCGTTGCCGCGGCCGAGGCTGAGCTGGGCACCACCGGCCGCCTGCTGCTCCGTCCCAGCGGGACCGAGCCTGTCGTGCGGGTGATGGCGGAGGGAGAGGACAGCGCGATGGTGGACCGCATCGTGCTGGAGCTGTGCGACACGATCCGGGCGGCGGCCGGTCAGGCGGCGTGAGCGGCCCCGGTTCGGGCCGTGTCCTGCCAGGTCGAGTCCTGATTGTCGCCGGCTCGGACTCGGGCGGCGGGGCGGGCATCCAGGCGGACCTGAAGACGGTGATGGCGCTGGGCGGCTATGGCGCCACGGCGATTACGGCATTGACGGCGCAGAACACACTTGGGGTGCAGGGCGTGCTGCCGGTGCCGCCGGCCTTTGTGCAGCAGCAGATGCGGTCCGTGCTGGACGACATCGGCGCCGATGCGGTCAAGACGGGGATGCTGGGCACGGCGGACATGGTAGCGGCTGTGGCGGAGGTGCTGCGGGGCGCCAGGCTGCCAGCCGTCGTGGACCCGGTGATGGTGGCGAAGGGCGGGGCGAGCCTGCTGGATCGGGATGCCGTGGCGGCAGTGGTGCGCGATCTGCTGCCGCTCGCGGCGGTGCTGACGCCCAACGTGCCGGAGGCGGAGGCGCTGCTTGGGCGCGCTATCCCGGATCATGCGGCCGCCAGGGATGCCGCTCGTGCGCTGCTCGACCTGGGGGCGCATGCCGTGCTGCTGAAGGGTGGGCACCTGTCCGGCCCGGTGGTGGAGGACATCCTCGCGACGCCGGACGGGATCGAGGTGTTCCGCAGTGCCCGCATCAAAACGCGCCACACCCACGGCACCGGCTGCACCCTGGCCAGCGCGGTTGCGGCCGGGCTGGCGCAGGGCATGGCGCTGCGGGACGCGGTGGTGCGCGCGGGCGCCTACGTCCATGCGGCGATCCTGGCCGCGCCGGGCCTCGGCGGCGGGCACGGCCCGTTGTGGCACGGCGTCGCCGCTCCTGCTCCCTCTCTCCCTGGGAGAGGGTTGGGGTGAGGGGGGGCTTGCTGCGCCACTGCCGGGCGTAGTGGGCCTTAGTCCAGCGGCTACTGACGCTCCCGGCGCCGCGGCCAAGACCCCCTCACCCCGGCCCTCTCCCGGAGGGAGAGGGAGAAGGGTGGCATTCTGGTTGCTCCCATTCTGTTGGCGTCCTAAACCGGTGCCGGGCCACGTCCCCCCACCGGGACGCTTCTCTTCTGTAAGGGAGAGCGAACATGTCGCTTGCACTCGATACCGCACCGGTAAAGCCGCAGTTGCGCCCGGCCAACCCCGACTTTTCCTCTGGTCCCTGCGCCAAGCGTCCAGGCTGGTCGTTGCAGGCGCTGTCTGGTGCGCTGCTGGGCCGCAGCCACCGCGCCGCCGGGCCGAAGGCGCGGCTGCAGGAGGTCATTGACCGCTCCCACGCGATCCTCGGCCTGCCGGCGGACTGGCGCCTGGGCATCGTGCCGGGATCGGACACCGGCGCGGTCGAGATGGCGATGTGGTCCATGCTGGGAGCCCGAGGGGTGGACATCCTGGCCTTCGAGAGCTTCTCGGAAGCCTGGGCGACGGACGTGGTGAAGCAGCTCAAGCTGGCGGACGCCCGCGTGCGCGCGGCCCCTTATGGCGCGTTGCCAGACCTCGCCGGCATTGACCCGGCGCGCGACCTGGTCTTTGCCTGGAACGGCACGACCTCCGGCGTGCGCCTGCCCGGTGCCGAGTGGATCGGTAGGACGCGGGACGGCTTGGTTATTTGCGACGCGACATCGGCCGCCTTCGCGATGGAGCTGCCGTACGAGAAGCTCGATGTCGTCACCTGGTCCTGGCAGAAGGTGCTGGGCGGTGAGGCTGCGCATGGGATGATCGCCCTGTCCCCCCGCGCGGTCGCCCGGCTGGAATCCTACAAGCCGGCCTGGCCACTTCCAAAAGTGTTCCGCATGACCAGCGGCGGCAAGCTGTCAGCCGGCATCTTCCGCGGCGAGACCATCAACACACCCAGCATGCTGTGCGTGGAGGACGCGCTGGATGGCCTGCGCTGGGCCGAGTCGGTTGGCGGCCTACCCGCCCTGATCGCCCGCAGCGAGGCCAACCTGGCTGCGGTCGCCGCCTGGGTGGAGCGGACGCCCTGGGTGGACTTCCTGGCTGCCGATCCCGCCACGCGGTCGTGCACCAGCATCTGTCTCAAGGTGACTGCCCCCTGGTTCACCGCGCTGGATGCAGACGGGCAGGGCAAGGTGGCCAAACGCCTGGCCGGGCTGCTGGACAAGGAGGGCGTGGCCTACGACGTCGCCTCCTACCGCGACGCCCCACCGGGCTTGCGGATCTGGGGCGGCGCCACCGTGGAAACGTCGGACATCCAGGCCCTGCTGCCGTGGGTCGAGTGGGCCTATGCGGCTGTGGCCAGGGACGCCGGGGCATGACGGCGCCGCGTGTGCTGATCAGCGACAAGCTGTCCCCCGCAGCGGTCGAGGTATTCCGCAGCCGGGGCGTGGACGTGGACCTGCGCCCCGGGCTGTCGTCGGCGGAGTTGCGCGCCTGCATCGGCGGCTACGACGGCCTGGCCATACGCAGCGCCACCAAGGTCACGCGGGAGGTGCTGGACGCCGCACCTCGCCTGCGGGTGGTCGGGCGTGCCGGGATCGGCGTGGACAACGTGGACGTGAAGTCCGCGACCGCCCGGGGCGTCGTGGTGATGAACACGCCAAACGGCAACGCCACTACGACGGCCGAGCACGCCATCGCCATGATGTTCGCCCTGGCCCGGCAGATCCCGGAGGCCACCGCCAGCACCCGCGCTGGCCGCTGGGAAAAGAACCGCTTCCTAGGCGTCGAGCTGACCGGTAAGACCCTGGGGCTGATCGGCTGCGGCAACATCGGCGCCATCGTCGCCAACCGCGCGGTCGGGCTGCATATGCGGGTGATTGCCTACGACCCTTATCTGACCGAGGCGCGGGCCGTCGCGTTGGGCGTCGAGAAGGTGGAGTTGCCGGACCTGCTGGCTCGTGCCGATGTCATCACCCTGCACACGCCGCTGACCGACGCCACCCGCAACATCCTGTCCCGCGATGCCTTGGCCGCCTGCAAGCGCGGCGTCCGCATCGTCAACTGCGCCCGCGGCGGCCTGGTGGACGAGGGCGCGCTGGCGGAGGCGCTCGCCAGTGGCCACATCGCCGGCGCCGCGCTGGATGTGTTCGAGACCGAGCCGGCCACCAGCAGCCCGCTGTTCGCCTGCGAGAACGTGGTCTGCACGCCGCACCTCGGCGCTGCCACCACCGAGGCGCAAGAGAACGTCGCGCTGCAGGTGGCGGACCAGATGGCCGACTTCCTGCTGACCGGCGCGGTGTCCAACGCCGTCAACATGGCGTCGCTGTCGGCGGAGGAGGCGCCACGGCTGCGACCATACATGGAGTTGTGCCGCCTGCTGGGCGCGTTTGCCGGGCAGATGACGGCGGCCGACCGGGGGGCATTGCGCAGCCTCGCCATCGAATACGAAGGTCAGGCTGCGGCGCTGAACCACCGTCCGCTGACGGCGGCGGTGGTCGCCGGGTTGCTCGGCCCGCTGATGGAGGGCGTGAACATGGTGAACGCGCCGGTGATTGCGCGGGAGCGGGGGATGGACGTCGCCGAGACCGTGCACGACCGGCCCAGCGAGTATCAGACCCTCGTGCGCCTGACGGTGTCGTCGGATCGGGAGGGTCAATCCGATGGAACCAGCCGCCTGACCCGCAGCGTTGCCGGGACATTGTTCGGCGCCGCCAGCCCGCGGCTGGTGGAGATCAAGGGGATCAAGGTCGAGGCGGATTTTGGCCGGCACATGCTGTATGTGACGAACCAGGACCGCCCGGGCTTCATTGGCCGTTTCGGCGCGGCGCTGTCGGACGCCGGCATCAACATCGCAACCTTCCACCTGGGCCGTGCCGCCGCGGGCGGGGATGCGATCTGCCTCGCATCGGTGGATACCCCGGTGCCTGAGGCCGTGCTGCATCAGGTGCGCGCGCTGCCGCTGGTGGTGCAGGCGACGACCCTGCAGTTCTAGGCTATACGCCGCCTCCTATGACCGATGACCTGCCCCCGAATCCGGCGCTGCTGCCGGCTGGCCTGCACGACCTGTTACCTCCTGAGGCGGAAACGGAGGCCGCAACTGTGTCCGCACTGATGCAGGCGTTCGCCGCGCATGGCTATGACCGGGTCAAGCCGCCTCTGCTGGAGTTCGAGGATGGGCTGCTGGCCGGCGCCGGCAGCGCCATGCAGGATCAGGCATTCCGCGTCATGGACCCGGCGACCCACAGGATGATGGGCGTGCGCGCGGACATGACGCCGCAGGTGGCGCGCATTGCCTCCACGCGCATGGCCGGCTATCCCCGGCCGTTGCGGCTGTCCTACGCCGGGCAATGTCTGCTGCTCCGTGGGCTGGGCCTGGTGGCGGACCGGCAGGTGGCGCAGGCCGGGATCGAGCTGATCGGCGTCGATTCGCCGGCAGCAGACGCGGAAATCGTTGTTTTGGCTGCTGCGGCGCTGGCGGCTATCGGCTTGGACCGTGTCAGCTTCGACCTGACCCTGCCACCCCTGGCGCCGACCCTGTTGGACGAGGCCGGGATCACCGGCTCGGCCCGCCAGGCATTGACCCATGCGCTGGACCGGAAGGACGCCGCCGAGGTTGCTCGGCACGGCGGACCCATTGCTGGGCTGCTGACCGACCTGCTGCTGGTGGCCGGCCCGGCTGGCCCGGCGCTCGATGTGCTTACGGCAGCCGACCTGCCGCCGGCCTCCGCTGCCCTGTGCGCGCGCTTGTGGGATGTGGTGCAGGCGGTTAAGGCGCAGGCGCCGGGACTGCGGCTGACCCTCGACCCCATCGAGTTCCGCGGCTTCCGCTACCATACCGGCGTTTGTGTCACGGTATTCGCGCCGGGTCGCCACGAGGAGTTGGGCCGCGGCGGACGCTATGTGTCCGGGGAGGCGGAACCGGCGACTGGCCTGACCCTATACCCGGACGCCCTGCTGCGCGCCTTGCCGCCGGCGCCGGCCCGACAGCGCGCGTTCCTGCCGTGGGGCACTCCGTCCGGAGACGCCGTGCTGCTGCGCGCCGGCGGTTACTCAACCATCCCCGCCTTGTCCGACCTGTCAGACCCGGTGGCGGAGGCGCGGCGTCTCGGCTGCACCCACATCTTGCGGGACGGTGCTGCCGTAACGCTCACCAAGGAGAGTTAGATGCCCAACGTCGCCGTTATCGGTGCCCAGTGGGGCGACGAGGGGAAGGGCAAGGTGGTGGACTGGCTCGCCAGCCGGGCCGACATCGTGGTGCGGTTCCAGGGCGGGCACAACGCCGGGCACACGCTGGTTGTCGGCAACCAGACTTATCGCCTGTCGCTGCTGCCGAGCGGGCTGGTGCGGGGCAAGCTGGGCATCATCGGCAACGGCGTGGTGATTGATCCCGAGGCGCTGTTGGCAGAGATGGACCGCGTTCGCGCCCAAGGGCTGAACGTCGGCCCGGATAACCTGCGCATTGCCGAAAATGCCGCGCTGATCCTGCCGGTGCATGGCGCCCTGGACCGTGCGCGGGAGGTTGCCCGCGGTGACCGCAAGATCGGCACCACTGGGCGGGGAATAGGACCGGCCTATGAGGACAAGGTTGCCCGCCGGGCCATACGCGCCTGCGACCTGGCGGAGCCAGAGGTGCTGGCGGACAAGCTGGACGAACTTCTGCTGCACCACAACACGCTGCTGACCGGGCTGGGTGCGCCTTCGTTCGAGAAGCAGGCTCTGTTGGATCTGCTGCTCGGGCTTGCCCCCCGGATCCTGCCGCATGTCGAGCCTGTGTGGGAACGGCTGGAAACTGCCCGCAAGGCTGGGAGCCGCATCCTGTTCGAGGGTGCACAGGCCGTCATGCTGGACGTGGACCACGGGACCTACCCTTTCGTGACCAGCAGCAACACGATCGCAGCGACGGCGGCGGCCGGGTCGGGCGTCGGGCCGGCGCAGGTTGGGATGGTGCTGGGCATTGCCAAAGCCTACACGACTCGCGTCGGTTCAGGCCCGTTCCCGACAGAGCTGCACGACGAGATCGGCAAGATGCTGGGCACCCGAGGGCATGAATTCGGCACCGTGACTGGGCGACCCCGGCGGTGCGGCTGGTTTGATGCGGCGCTGGTGCGTCAGGCTTGCAAAGTCGGCGGTATCCAGGGCTTGGCTTTGACCAAGCTCGATGTGCTGGACGGGATGACGGAACTACAAGTCGGTATAGGCTACGAGATCGGCGGCCAGCGTTATCAGCATCTACCAGCGGGGCAGGCTGCGCAGGCTGCGGCAGTGCCGGTATATGAGAGCATTGAAGGCTGGTCTGGCAGCACACGAGGTGCCCGACGCTGGGCGGATTTACCAGCTCAGGCGATCAAATACGTACGTCGGATTGAAGAGTTGGTGGAGGTGCCGGTCACCTTGTTGTCCACCAGTCCCGAACGGGACGACACGATTTTGATGCGGGATCCGTTCGAGAGTTAACATTCCCACTTTCCTCTCCGTGTAGGGAGGTTTGGGATGAAGAAGTCTGAAGCGCAAAGCTTGAATTTGCAGGTTCAACCACCGATGGACCGGGGTAGGAGAGGGCGGCGTCAAAACGCCCTCTCACCCTGACCTCGTCCCTAAAAGAAGAAGGGAAGAACTAGGCTGCTTGAGCCATACGGCGTTCGGCGACTTGGGTCTTCATGGCCTTCTGCAACTTCTCGAAAGCACGGACCTCGATCTGCCGCACACGCTCCCGGCTGATGTTGTATTGCTGGGACAGGTCCTCCAACGTTGTCGGGTTGTCCTTCAGCCGGCGCTCGATTAGAATGTGCCGTTCACGCTCATTCAGCGTTTTCAACGCGCTGCTCAGCAATGCCTTGCGGCCTGTCAGTTCCTCGCGGTCGGCCAGTTCGACTTCCTGACTGGCGCTCTCATCCACCAGCCAATCCTGCCATTCACCCTCGCTGTCAGCACGGACAGGAGCATTCAAGCTGTTGTCGGGAGCAGCCAAGCGGCGGTTCATGCTGACAACGTCCTGCTCAGGGACTGCCAACATACGAGCGATCTTCGCCACTTGATCCGGCTTTAGGTCGCCGTCCTCAATAGCCTGCATCTGACCTTTCAGCCGCCGCAGATTGAAGAACAGCTTCTTCTGCGCGGCCGTGGTTCCCATCTTCACCAGTGACCAGCTATGCAGGATATATTCCTGGATTGCAGCCCTGATCCACCACATCGCATAGGTCGCCAGGCGGAAACCACGATCGGGATCGAAACGCTTGACGGCCTGCATCATGCCGACATTGCCCTCGCTGATCAGCTCACCTACTGGTAAGCCATACCCGCGATAGCCCATAGCGATCTTTGCAACTAGACGCAGGTGGGAGGTGACAAGCTTATGCGCCGCATCCATATCCTCATTGTCCCGCCACTGGCGCGACAGTGCTAACTCCTCTTCTGGAGCGAGCATCGGAAACTTGCGGATCTCTTGTAGGTAGCGGGAGAGGTTGCCCTCAGGGGCAACGTTAATAATAGCAGCAGCCATGGATTCGGCCTCACTCGTCAGGTGACGATCTGTAACCCTATACGGCGATACAGGCGGGTCAGTTGCGACGGAATAGGAAGCAAGCGCGACGGAAGCTATCACGTCCCAGCGACCACCCCGAAGCGACGGGACGCTGGACTAGCTTTGGCGCAACACGCCCGCTGCGCCAATCTCACCTTTATACAGGACCGGTCAGGTCCTGTCAAAAAGAATGAGTCTCCGTGTTCCCTATCCGTCCAACGCTGCGACGAGGGCTGCCATGTCCTGTGGCATCGGTTGTTCGAACGACAGGATGGCGCCGGTACGCGGATGCGCAAAACCAAGCCTGGCCGCGTGCAGCGCTTGACGTGGGAAGTCCAGCAGCGTCGTGCGCAACGGTGGCGCCAGCGCCTTGGCTGCCGCGGGAACCCGGCGGAGATAAACGGGGTCGCCGACCAGCGGGTGGCCGATGCTCGCCATGTGCACCCTGATCTGGTGCGTGCGCCCGGTCGCCAGCACGCATTCCACCAGGGCCGCCGCAGTGGCCCAGCTTCGCAGGGTGCGATATCGAGTAAGCGCCGCCTTACCGCCGCGCGCGACCAGCGCCATGCGCTTGCGGTCGCGCGGGTCGCGTCCAATCGCGCCTTCGATCTCCCCGGTTGCAGCAGCCGGAACACCCCAAACCAGTCCGAGGTAGGCGCGGTCCAGGTCGCGCGCTGCAAAAGCGGCGGACAGACGGGCCAGCGCTTCCTCCGTCTTGGCGACGACCATGACACCGCTGGTGTCCTTGTCCAGACGGTGGACGATGCCGGGCCGCCGCTCGCCGCCAATCCCGGGCAGGCTGTCGCCGCAATGCGCCAGCAAGGCGTTCACGAGCGTGCCGTCCTCGTTGCCCGGCGCGGGATGCACCACCAGTCCTGCCGGCTTGTCGAGCACGAGGAGATCTCCATCCTCGTATAGGATTGGGAACGGAATGCTTTGGGCCTGCGGTGATGCAGGGACCAGGGCAGGGCGTGCCACGGTAAAAGTGGCGCCGGGAAGGACGGCCTCCGCCGGGTTGTGTAGGGCGGCGCCGTTACGCAGCACGGCGCCGCCCTGCATCAAGGCCTTGACGCGGGTGCGCGACAGGGTGCCGATGGCGTCTGCCAGGAACCGGTCGGTGCGTTGCCCGGCGACGTCCGGCCCTGCCACGACCTCGATCCGGTCCGGCACTGCGCCGGGCACGATGTCGGCCGCGCTGGCGTCAGACATGAAGGAGGGCAGGGGTGCGTGCGTTGAAGGTCGCAGTCGTGTTCATGGGCGTCCTGATCGTGGGCGGGGTCATCGTGCTGTTTACAGTGCTGGCGCAACGCATGTCGTCCGGCAGCGGGGCGATTGCGAGTGCCGTGCTGGACGAACCCACTGGCACGCGGATCGCTGGTACCTCTACGGCGCCGGACCGCCTGGTTGTCCAACTGCAGGGCGGCGGACCGGACCGGGTCGTGGTGCTGGACACCAAGACGGGCCGGGTGCTGGGTCGCGTCGGGCTGGCGCGCTGATGGCGCACAAGAAACCGAGCCTGCCGACCAAGGTGTGTGCCGCCTGCGGACGGCCATTCGCTTGGCGCAAGAAGTGGGCGAAGACGTGGGACGAGGTGCGATTCTGCTCTGACGCGTGCCGGACCGGCAAGCGGGAGGCTGCCCGGCGGACACAAGGCAAAGAGGGTTGATCTGCGTGCGGCGCTGTCCTAGATAACCCGCCTGGCTACGTCCTGTTCGTCTAGAGGCCTAGGACACCGCCCTCTCACGGCGGTAACA
>CAXTCI010000167.1:0-11959 GCA_964242325.1 uncultured Acetobacteraceae bacterium | reverse complement strand
AGGAGGTCGAGCAGGACGACCAGCTTGAGTTCGGCGCCGCCCTGGCCGAGGCCGGTGGCGACCGCGACCGCGAGTAGGTTCGCCGCTCACCCGTCAGACCGGGAAAAGAGTGTCGCCTGCCCCCTCTCCCTCTGGGAAAGGGTTGGGGTGAGGGGTCTTGGCAGCGGAGCGGGGCGCCGTCAGTGCCGCTTGCATCAGACCTAGTGTCATTCAACACTTGCGCTTGAAGACCCCCTCACCCCAACCCTCTCCCGGAGGGAAAGGGAGCAGCGCAGAGGTGTTCCAAAAGGACCTGACACCATGCGGATCGGCGTGATCGGCGTTGCGGGCCGCATGGGCCGTCTAATCGCAGAGGAAGTGCTGGCCGCCGGCCATACCCTGTCAGGCGGGACCGAGCGCACAGGGTCCGGACACGTCATCCCGGCTGGCATAGCCCCATTCAATGACGTGCCAGCCCTCGCTATGGCGTCGGACGCGGTGATTGATTTCACCCACGCCGCCGTCACTGCCGTCCACGCCGAAGCCTTGGCTGCGTCAAGTGCCGCCTGGATCCTCGGCACCACCGGCCTGTCCCCTGCAGACGATGCCGCCGTCGCCCGCGCCGCCCAACGCATTCCCGTCGTCCAGTCCCCCAATTTCGGCCCTGGCATCACCCTCCTGCTCGCCCTCGCCGAGCAACTGGGCGCCGCCCTGCCAGCGGCGGAGTACGATGCCGAGATCCTGGAGATGCACCACAACCAGAAGGTGGACGCCCCGTCCGGCACCGCCGTCGGCCTGGGTCGTGCCGTCGCCCGCGGCCGCGGCGTACGGCTGGAGGACGTGATGGACTCTGGACGCGACGGCCATACTGGCCCGCGCCAGCCCGGCGCCATCGGCTTCGCGGCGCTGCGCGGCGGAAACGTCGTCGGCGAGCACACCGTCCTGTTTGCTGCCGGAGCCGAGCACATCGCCCTGACCCACCGCGCCTTTGACCGCCGGATGTTCGCCACCGGCGCCGTGCGTGCCGCGGCGTGGACCGCGGGCAAACCGCCGGGGCTGTATTCGATGAAGGACGTCATGGGGGTGGGTTGACCGCAGCCGCAGACGGCTCCGCCCGTTTCGCCGCACGCTTCCCGGTCGTGTGGCATGTCGTGGAAGCCGATGGCCTTGCGGGTGTCGAAGCGATGGGGCTGCTGCCCGCGGCGGACCTGCTGCGGCAGGCAGGCGCCCTGCCCACGGATCGGAACCGCGACGACTTCCGGCGCGTGCAGCTCGGTGCTGGCGGCCCTTCGGCCGTCTTGCGCTTCCAGTTGATGGCCGACGCGAAGATCACGCCCTCGCTGCACGGCGCATTTGCCGGCCAACCTGCACTGTGGCGGGCGCTGATCGACAGCCAGGTCTTCTTCTGGGCCGACCCGGCCCGCCGGGACTCGTTCCTCCGCGCCTGCCGCCGCGACCGCCGGCGCAGCCAGGCGGCGCCGCTCGACGAGCCGCCCGTCACCCTCGCCTTCGACACGGCAGCACTGCTCGACGCCCAAGCTCCCGCCTTCTACTCCACCTTCAACACCGGCAGCACCGTCCGCGGCGCCGCCCGCGCCCGCCGGGACGAGAACACATTCCGTCCCGTCGCCGCCTACCGTTCCGGCCCCGCCGCCGAACTCGCCATCCGCGGCCCTGTTCCTCCAGCCTTGCTGGCCCGCGCCCGCTTGCCTTGACCACCCCCCAGGGATCGGTCACATACCCGGCGCCCCGGCATCCGGCCGGTGCGGCGGCTTTGCTCCAGCGGAACACCGCGGCGCCGCTCCTGCCATCATCACGCGACAAGAGGAGAAATCCATGCGCGCCAAGGGCGAATACCTTTTCACGTCCGAATCGGTCTCGGAAGGCCACCCCGATAAGGTCGCCGACCGCATCAGCGACACTGTTCTGGACGCCTTCCTGGCTGCCGACCCCTACTCCCGCGTCGGCTGCGAAACGCTGGTCACCACCAACCGCGTCGTCCTCGCCGGCGAGACCCGCGGACCCGGCACCGTCACGCCCGAGCTGCTTTGCCATCTCGCCCGTCTGGCCATCCACGACATCGGCTACGACCAGGCCGGCTTCTCCTGGCGCCATGCCGACATCCAGTGCCACCTGCATGCCCAGAGCGTGGACATCGCGGCGGGCGTGGACAGCGCCGGCAACAAGGACGAGGGCGCCGGCGACCAGGGCATCATGTTCGGCTTTGCCTGCAACGAGACGCCGGAGCTGATGCCGGCGCCGATCCACTACGCCCACCTGATCCTGCGCCGCATGAGCGAGATGCGCCGGAACGGCGACCCGACCGTGGCCGGGCTGCAGCCCGACGCGAAAAGCCAAGTGACGCTGCGCTACGTGGACGGCAAGCCGGTCGGGGCGACCAGCGTCGTCGTCTCCACCCAGCATGACGAGGGCATGGACCAGCGCACCATCAAGGCGATGATCCGCCCGATCATCGAGACCAGCCTGCCGCCGGGCTGGATGCCGCCCGATGATGAGCTGTATGTGAACCCGACCGGCAACTTCGTCATCGGCGGCCCTGACGGCGACGCCGGGCTGACCGGGCGCAAGATCATCGTGGACACCTATGGCGGCGCCTGCGCCCACGGCGGCGGCGCGTTCAGCGGCAAGGACCCGACCAAGGTGGATCGCAGCGCCGCCTATGCTTGCCGCTACCTCGCCAAGAACGTCGTGGCTGCGGGATTGGCAGAGAAGTGCACACTGCAGATCAGCTACGCCATCGGCGTGTCGCACCCGCTATCGGTTTACGTGGACCTGGACGGCACGGGGCGGGACGTGGAGGAGGCCAAGCTGGAGAAGGTGCTGCGCGAGCTGGTGAACCTCAGCCCGCGCGGTATCCGCGAGCACCTGCACATGAACCGGCCGATCTATGCCGTGACCAGCGCTTACGGCCACTTCGGCCGCACGCCGGACGAGGACCTCGGCACTTTCACCTGGGAGAAGACCGACCTGGTCCCGGCGCTGCGCAGCGCCTTCAACCGCTGAAGGACCCAGCCGAACGCCTATACGGCCGCACGCGGAGCCATCCGCTGCGGCCCCGGCAGCAACTGCTGCTGGACGCCACCCTGCCCCGCCTACGCCTCGCCTTGGCGCAGGCGGGCGATCCCCTGGCTGCCTTCGACCCGCGGCCGGACCGGCTGTGGCTGGAAGTCGGCTTCGGCGGCGGCGAGCACGCCCAGGCGTTGGCCGCCGGGCACCCCGGCGCCGGCCTGATCGCCTGCGAGGTGTTCGAGAATGGCCTGTGCTCCCTGCTGTCCCGCCTGGTGCCGGAGGGTGGGGAGGCCGACGCCCCCCTGCCCCCGAACCTGCGCCTGTGGGATGACGACGCCCGCATCCTGCTGCGCGCCCTGCCGCCGGGCAGCCTGGACCGGGTGTTCCTGATGTTTCCCGATCCCTGGCCCAAGATGCGCCATGCCAAACGCCGCTTCGTGCATCCGGCCCAGGTCGCCTTGGTCGCCCGCGCCCTGCGGCCCGGCGGTGAGTGGCGCATCGCCTCAGACGATCCGACCTACCAGGCTTGGGTCGCGGAGGTCATGGCGGGACAGGCGCTGTTCACCGCGCCGGCGCCGGCGTCCGAACGCCCGGCCGGCTGGCCGCCAACGCGGTATGAGGCGAAGGCGCTGCTGGCCGGGCGGACGCCGCTGTATTGGCGGTTCACCCGGACGGACCTGCCGGCGCCAGCGCCCGAGGCGGACTGAACCGCAACTGCCGGGAGGGAAGCGACGCATGGTGTTCGATACGAAGGTGGCCATCCTGGTCCTGCCGAACCTGGAGGTCTGGCAGAAGCTGAACGTGACGGCCTTCCTCGCCACCGGCATCGCCGCCGCAGCACCTGAGGCGCTGGGCGAACCCTACGAGGATGCAGCCGGGCGCAGCCATGCCCGGCTACTCGGCCAACCGATGCTGATCCTCGCCGCGGCGCCCGAGGTGCTGCTGCGCGCCTACCGTTACGGCATCGAGCGTGGCCTGACCCGGGCCGTCTATGTCCGGGCCATGTTCGGCACCGACCACGACGCCGCCAACCGTGACGCCTTCCGGGCGGAGCCGGCAGACGCACCCGACCTGGTCGGCCTGGCGCTGCGCGGGCCGAAGAACGTCGTGGACAAGGCGACGAAGGGCGCGGCGATGCACCCATAGGCAGGACCAGCCTGAACCACCATTACGGCCGGATCACCGTCATGTTGAACGGCCGGGCATTGGCGGCGGCGTGCGCGACGGCCTCGTTGGCCCGGTCCAAGCCGAACTCCGTCACCTCGAACTGGCCCAGGTCCAGCAGGCCGGACCGGATCAGCCCGGTCATCCATATGTTGGCGTGGGGCGGACACATCCACTGCCCATGTATGGTGACGCAGTTCCGCATGATCCACGGATACGGCAGGTCCAGCCCGGCGCCGCCTAGCATCCCGACGCCGCCCATCAGCACGGCCCGGCCATAGGGCCGCACCGCCATGATGGCTGTCCGCGCCGCGGTGGCCGGCGCCGCAGGCGGCAGGATGTCCATCACGCAGTCAATTGGCCCCGGCGCCACCCCCTGCATCCGCGCCCGGTCCTCGTCCTCCCCGCCGGTCAGCGTCACCGTCCGCAGCCGTGGGCCGAAGCGCCGGGCCAGGTCCGCCAGCACCGCCTCGTTGCGGCCCGGCGCCACGACGCAGCCCGCTCCCATCGCCAGCCCGACGGCCACGGCGGCGCTACCGTAGTTGCCGGTGGCACCGCTAACCAGCAGCGTTTCCCCGGCCTGCAGCCCCGCCGCCAGCAGCCCGCCATAGGGCACCAGCATCAGGCCCATGGCGCACCACCGCCCGGCATCGGCCGGGTTGATCGGCCCGATCGGGATGGCGTTCTCGGTCGGCACCCGCATCTGCTCGGCGAAGGGGCCGTTGTGGAAATACTCCTGCAGCCGCAGCCCGCCCTCGCCGCGGCTGCTCCAGCCCTGCAGGGTGATCTCGGGCGCAAGCCCGCCGTCGCGCGACCGCACGGTTGGGTCGCAGAATACCCAGTCCCCGGCGGCGAGCCGCGTCGCGTCCGGTCCGGTGGCGCGCACGCGGCCAATCGCGCCGCATCCCGACACGACCGGCAGCACGAGCGGATACTTCCGCGCACCGCTGAATACCTCGCTTGCATAGGGCAGGACGCCGGCTGCGACGACATCCACCAGGACCTCGCCGGTGCCCAGGACCGGGTCGGGCAGGGTTTCGATGGCAAGCGGCGAGCCAAACGCGTTCAACACTGCGGCCTTCATGGTCAATCCAATCGTTGTGACCCGGGCATTCTCGCCGGCTGCAACTTCACATCCAGGCCTGGTATTATCCTGGGATGGACCAGTGCCCCCCAAACCACTTGACAGCCGTTGCGGCGGACCCGGACCGGAGCGCGCTCGGCGACTTCCTCCGCTCACGGCGGGAGAAGCTCAGCCCGGAGGCGGCCGGCCTGCACAACGGCCGTCGCCGCCGCACGCCGGGGCTGCGCCGGGAGGAAGTGGCCGAGTTGGCCGGCATCGGCGTGGACTGGTATGTCCGGCTAGAGCAGGGGCGGAGCGTCAGCCCCTCCGTCACCACGGTGGATGCGCTGGCCCGCGCGCTGCGCCTGGGCCGGGCCGAGCATGCCCATCTGCGGGCGCTGGCGCGGGACACCGGCCGTCGCGCCTTTGTCCGCGAAACCGTGCCCGGCACGATCCAGCGCATGGTCGAGGGCCTCAACCAGCCCGCCTACGTCACCGGGCGCCGCTGGGACATCCTGGCGTGGAACGCTGCCGCGGTCGGCGTGTTCACCGATTTCGGCGGGATTGCCGAGGCCGACCGCAACATCCTGCTTTACGTGCTGACCGATCCCGGCGCCCGGCGGCTGTTCGGGGCGGCCTGGGCCGGCGAGGCCCAACGCATGGTGGCGCAGTTCCGCGCGACGCATGACCTGTGGGCCGGCGACCCGGCATTCCTCGACCTGCTGGAGCGCCTGAAGCTCGGCAGCCCCGAGTTCATCGGCTGGTGGGAAGCGCACGACGTCCGCGGTGTCGCAGCCGGGCAGAAGGTGCTGCACCATCCGGAGCGTGGCCTGCTGCGGTTCGAGTATGCGTCCTTCCAGGCGAACGATGATCCCGCGCTGAAGCTGGTCATCTACACGCCAGCATAATCGCCAGCCGCCAGCCGCTTTGACCGTTTTCCCGGCAAACCTCGTAGGGCGTATGAGCGAAGCGTCATACGCCGCCCCGCGGCATTGCGTTGTGGCCAAAGACGCTGAAGGTTGTCCGCCGTGCAGAGACCGCCGACACCAAAACGGTCAAAGCAAACGGCGATCTGTATAACACGATCCGCCACCCGCTTTGACCGCGCCCGTCATGGCGAGGCGCTTGCGATGACGACGGGCCTACAAAAGGGTCAGAGCGGAGGTCTGTCGCCACCAGCCCACAGGTCAATCCCCAGCAACTTCACGGCTGCCCGGTGCACCGGCGCGGTCATCGCCCGCCGCGCCGGGTCCACGGGCCGCGGAGCGTCCAGGGCAACCCGCACCCATCCCGCCCGATGTGCCGGCAGGCGCAGCACGACGCTCGTGGCCGCGCCATCCGGAAGTGCGACGTGCAGCGTGCTGCCGTTGGGGTCGCCGATGTCCGAGGCGCGCGTGCTCACGTCAACGCCGCGGGTGCCGCTGGATTGGGCGGCGACTCCCTGCACGTGCAGCGTCAGCACGGCAGCGGGTCCGGCTGGGAGGTCCAGCATCAGGCTGCTGTGCGGCCCTTCCGACCAGACCTGCCCGTCGCCATCCCACCGCCACCCGCCTCCCAGCACCGGCGCAAGCGCCGGCCCCATAAGGGTCAACGGCAACGCCAAGGGGTCCGCAGCCGGACGGGCCGCAACCGGCGTGCCTGCAAACGGCGCGACGCCTCGTCCGCATAGGACGACCTGCGGCGCGGCGCGGCAGACGGCGTCCGGCCCCAGCCACTCCGGGCGCAACGCCGCCCTGGTGGCATCGCCGAAGTAGGCGCGGGCCTCGCCGGGCAGCAGCGGCAGTTCCGTCAGTTCGGCCAGCGTCTTCTCGCAGTTGAATGAGGGCGGTGGACGGCCGGCGCCCACGTCCCGCAGGTGTGCCCCGGCCTGGACGGCATGCAGCAGCATGATTTCCGCCTCGGCCTGCGCGACGCCATCGGCGGAGCAGGTCGGGTAAGGCGCAACGCCGAACAGCCGCGTTCTCCCCGGCACCGGCAGCACTGCCACGCCGGCGCCATGCTCCCAGCCCTGCCGGGCGGAGCGCCGCAGCGGCTCGGAATCAACCACTTGCAGCAGGGACGCCGACACCAGCAGCATTGCGCCCCAGGGCCTGGGCATCCGTGCTACGCCGGCGACCGAGGCGATCATCACCGCGTAGCCCACCGGCCAGAATGCCCGGCCCGGCGCCCGGAAGGTGCCGAAGATGTCCTCCCAGGGCTTGGTCCCCAAATCCAGGACTTTGACCGGCCCGGCATAAACCCGGCTGCTGAGCGACAGCACCGCCAGGCCACCCAGCACCAGCAGCAGGCCGCGCACCGGGCGCAGGACCGGGCGCTGCCGCACCAGGTCGGCCAGCGCCGCAATCCCCAACAGCAGAACGCCGGCGCCGAGCCAATTGAAGCCCTCCGCTTGCCCTCCGGTGGCGTCCAGGATCGGCAAGTCCGCCCCGAATACGCCGGAGCGTTGCGGCCAGATCGGCGACAATAGGTTCATCGAATAGGTGACAAACCCTTTGTCCCCGCCTCCAAGCGGCCCGCTGAGCAGCGTCAGCGCCGCAACCGCGCCGACGCATACCGCCAGGTAGCCCGCCGCGCCGCGCCGCCATCCCGGACACCGGTCGAGCGCGGCCTGTAGCGGGATCGCCGCCAGCACCACTGCGTCGATTTCGAACAAATAGGGGTGCACCAGCACCGTCGCGAGCAGCAGCAGCGCCGGCGCCAGCCATCGGCGGCGGCCAGGTCTGCCACAATCTGGCAAGCGGCGCAGCGCCAAGCCCAGGGCGAGCAGGATCAGGAAGTGCCCGCACAGGTTGACGTGCCCCATGCGCATCAACAGCGCAGGCCAGCACGCCGCCAGCACGCCCGCCGCAAAGCAAGGCAAGGTCCCCAGCCGCAGGCCACGTGCCGCATAGACCGCGGCGACCGGCTGCGCCACCCAGCACAGCGCCAGCCAGGCCCCAAGCAGGTTGACCGGTGCACCCCCGGTCAACCGCGTCCACAGCTTCGCCGGGATGGAGACCAGCGGGTTGCTGTCCGTCAACAAGATCGACATGCCCCGTGGCCAGAACAGCACATCCGTCCACATCAACGGCCAGTGCCAGGCATCCGCCTGATAGGCGAGATGCCCGGCCAGGCTCCGCGCCTGGTCCGTGAACGGCACTGCCCATCCCGGACCCGTGCCAAGGATGGTTTCGGCCGGCAACACCAGCAGGGCCGCAACCACCCCGATCAGGCCGGCGCAGGCATAGGTAATGGAGGGCGCGCGCAAGATGCGGGTCGTCATCGGTGTATTCCAAACCGGGCCGCCCGGCGCGTTGCAGTGGCGGCACCCTACCGAGCCATGCACCGCTTGCACCATCCCCGTCCCGGGCATTGGCCCCATCCCAGGCACTGGCCCAATCCCAGGCATTGGCGGCAGGTCATGGTCGGGGCATATGCAGCGTCCAGCGTCGGTGGAGACGGACATGACAATGCAACTGCACGGGATGCACCACCTGACGGCCGTGACGGCGGATGCCCGGGGGAACCACGACTTCTACACCCGTGTGCTGGGGATGCGTCTCGTCAAGAAGACCGTCAACCAGGACGATGTCAGCGCCTACCACCTGTTCTACGCCGACGGCGCGGCCAATCCCGGCACCGACATCACCTTCTTCGACTGGCCGGTTGGGCCGGAGCGGCGCGGCAGCGGCTCGGTCGTGCGGACGGGGTTGCGGGTAGCCGGCGCGGCGGCGCTGGACCACTGGGCCGCGCGCCTGGACAGCTTGGGCGTGCCGCACGGCCAGGTGCAGGAGGTGGATGGCCGGCAAGAGCTCGCCTTCGAGGACCCGGAGGGCCAGCGGTTGGCCCTGGTGGATGACGGCGGCGTCGGCCCCGTCCACCCGTGGGATCGCAGCCCAGTCCCACCGGAACACCAGATCCGCGGCCTCGGCCCCATTACGATCAGCGTGCGCGACCTGGTGCCCTCCGCCCGGTTCCTGACGGAGGTGATGGCGATGCATGAGGCCCGTATGGTGCAAGCCCAAGATGGAGTCCCGGTCCATGTCTTTGCCATGGGTGCCGGCGGCCCGGCCGCCGAGTTGCACGTCCGTGTCGAGCCGGGCTTGGCTGCCGCACGCTCCGGCGCCGGCAGCGTCCACCACGTCGCCTTCCGCGTGCCGGACGGGGACTACGATGCTTGGACCGAGCGGCTGCAGCGCCTCCGCATCCCGTCCAGCGGGCCGGTGGACCGCTACTACTTCCGCAGCCTCTACACCCGCGAACCCGGCGGCATCCTGTATGAGATCGCCACCGACGGCCCGGGCTTCGCGACCGACGAGCCGATGGAACGCCTGGGCGAGCGCCTGGCGCTGCCGCCGTTCCTGGAGCCGCGCCGCGCGGCAATCGAGGCTGGATTGAAGCCGCTTTAAGCGGCACGCTTGCACCTCGATCCAGCCGCCCCATCCTCACTGCCAATCACAGGAGCATCCGCGCATGTATATCGCCATGAACCGCTTCAAGGTCGCGCCGGGCTCGGAGGCAGCCTTCGAGCACATGTGGACCAGCCGCGATTCCCACCTGAACGGCGTCCCCGGCTTCGTCGAATTCCACCTGCTGCGCGGCCCGGCGCATGACGACCACGTCCTGTATTCCAGCCATACCATCTGGGAAAACCACGCGGCGTTCGAGGGCTGGACCCGCTCCGAGGCATTCCGCGCCGCCCACCGCAATGCCGGCGCTGGTGGGCAAGGCGATGCGCCGGTTTATCTCGGCCATCCGCAGTTCGAAGGCTTCGAGGTCGTCCAAACCGTGAAGTAGGCCGACGACTAGGAAGCCTTGATTCCTGCTCCCTCTTCCTCCGGGAGAGGGCCGGGGTGAGGGGACGGGCAAGCACGTTCCTCACCCTGCGGCAGAGCCAGGCCTAGCCGCGCTAGCGTGTGCGGCGCCGCAGTCAAGACCCCCTCACCCCAACCCTCTCCCGGAGGGAGAGGGAGCAGGAAGCAGCACTCCAAACGATCCACCTTGCACCCGTGCACCGGTTGGCCTATTTCTTCCTCTCCCCCTACATTCTCCGCTGCTTTCGGAGGGTGGCCTTCATCGGCCGCCTTTTTGGTATTGCACCTACATGACCAGCCGACCCGCTACCGCCGAGGAACCGAACCACCAAGGCCTGGAAGCCAAGGTGGCAGCCCTTATCACGCCCTCGCTGGAGGGCATGGCCTATGAACTGGTGCGCGTGCTGATCCTGGGGCGCGACCGCCCGACCGTGCAGGTCATGGCCGACCGTGCCGATGGCAGCCAGATCAGCGTCAAGGACTGCGAGCGCATTACCCACGCCGTCAGCGCCATTCTGGACGTGGACGACCCCCTACCCGGTCGCTGGACCCTGGAGGTCAGCAGCGCTGGCATCGACCGGCCGCTGACCCGGCCGAAGGACTGGGTCCGCTTCGCCGGGCACCAGGCACGGGCGGAGATGGCGATGCCTGTGGACGGCCGCCGCCGCTTCACCGGCATTGTGATGGGCGCCGACGATACCCACGCCCGGATGCGTCTGGACGACGGGGAAGAGGTTAGCCTGCCCTTCGCCGACCTGCGCCGGGCCAAGCTGCTGCTGACCGATGCGCTGATTGCTGCGACGTCTCCCACCCTGCCACCTGCGAACTAGGAGCACCTTCCATGGACACCTCCGTTTCCCGCCCCGAACTGCTGCTGGTGGCCGATGCCGTGGCTCGCGAAAAGAGCATCGAGCGCGACGAGGTGCTGGAAGCGATGGAGCAGGCCATCCAGAAGGCCGGCCGCGCCAAGTACGGCTCGGAGAAGGACATACGCGCCACCATCGACAAGAAGACCGGCGACGTCCGCCTGACCCGCTGGACCGAGGCCGTCGAGGTCGTCGAGAACGACGAAACGCAAATCCCCATCCACATCGCCCGCAAGTTCGATCCGACGATCCAGTTGGGCGGGCACCTGGTGGACCCGCTGCCGCCGATCGACTTCGGCCGCATCGCCGCACAGACCGCCAAGCAGGTCATCGTCCAGCGCGTGCGCGAGTATGAGCGCAAGAAGCAGTATGACGAGTTCAAGGACCGCATCGGCGAGATCATCAACGGCGTCGTCAAGCGCACCGAGTACGGCAACATGATGGTGGAGCTGGGCCGCGCCGAGGCCCTGCTGCGCCGCGACGAGCTGATCCCGCGCGAGTCGTTCCGCAATGGCGACCGGGTGCGGGCCTACATCTACGACGTGCGCGAGGAGCCTCGCGGACCCCAAATCTTCCTGTCTCGCACCCACCCGGCGTTCCTCGCCAAGCTGTTCGCGCAGGAAGTGCCGGAAATCTACGACGGCATCATCGAGATCAAGGCAGTCGCCCGCGACCCCGGCAGCCGCGCCAAGATGGCTGTCATCAGCCGCGACCAGAGCATAGACCCGGTCGGTGCCTGCGTTGGCATGCGGGGCAGCCGCGTCCAGGCCGTCGTGCAGGAGCTGCAGGGTGAAAAGATCGACATCATTCCCTGGTCCGCCCAGCACGCCACCTTCGTCGTGAACGCCCTGGCGCCGGCCGAAGTCACCAAGGTCGTCATGGACGAGGAGGCCGGGCGCGTGGAGGTCGTGGTGCCCGACGAGCAGCTTTCCCTCGCCATTGGCCGCCGCGGCCAGAACGTACGCCTCGCCAGCCAGCTCACCCGTTGGGACATCGACATCCTGACCGAGGCCGAGGAAAGCGAGCGCCGCCAAGAGGAGTTCCGCCGCCGTACCGGCCTGTTC
>CAXTCI010000166.1:3245-11968 GCA_964242325.1 uncultured Acetobacteraceae bacterium | reverse complement strand
CGTCGCCGGTGGATCGTCCAGACCCGTCAGGTCCAAAGCGATGCCGCTGGCCGGCGCCGCAGGTTTCAGCACGAACTCCACCCGTCCCTCCGCGGCCACCCGCCACGGACCCGGCCCGTCGCCTTGCAAGCTGGACATCTTGTTGGCCGGGGCGACCGGCGCGGCGTTGGATCGCAAGATTTCATAGGCGACGCTGCCCACTGGCGCCTGGACTGCTGGCGCCGGCACGCCGGCTGGCAAATGCGGCGCAAGACGCTCGAAAATCCTGTCCAGCCGCGCTACCCGCCCCGTCTGCCCGCCATCCAGCACGTCCACCAGCAAACCGACCGGCTGATCGTCAACCAGCACCGTCCCGCCGCTCATGCCCTGTTCCAGCATCGCGCCCTGCTCGGTATGCACCTCGACCGTTTCCACCTCGATCGAGGCCAGCAGCAGGGGGATGCGGTCAATCGAGCCATCCGGGCGCACCAGCCGCAGCACCGCCGCGCTGTGGTCCTGCAACAGGCTGTCCAACGATACCGCGCCCTCAAATGCCGGGCAGAGCGACGTCGGCACCCCGCGCAGCGTCAGCAGCGCGATCGGCTCCGGGGCCGCCGGGATGCGGCGCAGCAGATCCCCCTCCCCCCGCTCCCGCCCAGGCGTTGTCAGCAGCGCCGACGTTTCCGTGCCCATGACATGGGCCGGGGTCACGGCATAGCAGCGGTCGCCCCGGGCGCGCAGCATTGCCTGACCCGTTTCATCCGCCCGCAGCAGCGCCTGTTGCGCCAAGGCCGGCGCCGGCATCGCAAGCCAAAGGCAGACCAGCGCCGCCGCAGCGGTGCCCTCGCCTCCCCCGCCCTCGCCGTGGCGCAGCCGTAGGAAGTACCAAAGCAGGCCCACCGCAGCCAAACCGGTGTTCAGGGTGTGCATCAAGGGAGACTTCTCCACCACGTCGAATAAGCTTTCCTTCACCGTGAACGTTTCCCCCTCGATCCGCGTCACCTCGAATGCCTCCGCCGGCGCCGCAAGGTTGAAGGACATCCCGCTTTGGAAATCATTGGGGTCAATGCGAAGGAAGCCCAGCCCCGCCGGTCGCATGGCGCCATCCGCAGCCGCCGCAACCTCGTGCGCCGGAACCCCGGTCCCGTCCCCAGCCCTGCCATGCTGGTATGCCCGCACGGAATTGCCCGGCGCAAGCACCAGGCTGTTGGCGACGAAGCGGTCGCATATCTGCTCGAACAGCTCCAGCCGGCATGCCGACCGGAACACCGGGCCGGCGTGCCGCACGAGCAGGGAGGCAGTCGCCTCCAGCAGGATGGGGCGGGGTCCGGCGCCCTGGCTGACCTCCTCCCCGACGACCAGGCCGCCGCTCAGCGCCACCACCAAGGGATCGCTGCCCCCGGCGAACGGGACCAGGACGACGGCGCCCTCGCACAAGGCAGCCTGGGTGCCTGCGGCGGAAACGGTTCCGACCGCGTGGAGCGGGGCGACGCACCCCGGATCGGCAGGGGCGGCCGGACCCGCGGCAAACGTGAGGTGCAGCGCCCCGCGGCCGATCCGCTCGAACCGCACGGACGTGCCCGGCGCGATGTCCAGCCGCACCGGACCGGGTTCCGTCGCCGGGCTGTCCAGGTCGGCACGGAGAACCGCATTGGAGAAATCCAGGGCGCCGAATGCGCGGTCGTCCAACTGCATGGACAGCACCTCCGACCGCCCCGTCAGCACGAGGGCACGGTCGTAGTTCGGCAGTGTCAGCACGCCCAGCAGGCAGGCGCCGCCGATCAGCAGAAGGGCGACGGACAGCACGCGCGCCTGCGCGAGCGGCGGATCGGTGCCGAAACGGCGCATGGCGACGGCCAGGTCGTGTCCCAGCGCCTGGATGACCTCTCCAAGCCATCCAATCGCGCGCAATGGCCAAAGGATCAGTATCCAAAGACAAATCAACGCCGGGGTGCGCAGCATCCGCCGCACCAGAGGCGGCGAGACACGGGCGGGCCTTGGCGGCTGCACCTCGCAGGTCATAAGCCCGGCAGGCCCCGGTCAGTTTGCCAGCCGGAGGGTGACGGACTCGACGATCTCGGTTTGCAGGCCGTCACGGCTCACCTGCTCCAGGCGCAGGCGGGGATGCGCGGGCAGCCCGGCGGCGTCGCCCAGCACGCACCGGGCGTCGAAGGCAACCCGGGCGATGCCCTCGACCCGCGTGCAGGCCGCGCGCCGCAGGGTGCGGCCGGAATCAGGATCGCGCAGCGCGGCCGTAAGCGAGCTGCCGCGGGTGTTCACCAGGACCTGCAGCGTGCCAAGCCCCTCCGCGGGGCCAAGGATGACCGGGATTACCTCGGACGTGTCGGCACAACTGCTGCTGCGTGCGATGGCCGCCACCTCCCGAAGGTTGAATGACTTGAGGTCGGTTTCGTGCGCGGTCCGCCAGGCAAGGCCCGCGCGGCCGCCCGCGGGAAGCGCGCCCGAGGCGGCAAAGCTGTTCTCGGCGAAGTAGCGTCCGTCCTGGGTCGTCGCCCGCACGCATACGGGCGCGTTGCCGGTCAGCGCCGCAGGCAGCGCCATGTCCGACAACATCCAAGCGCCTGCGGGCGGCTGCGCACCCTCAGATGAGACGACGCCGACGAGCGAACGCCCGCTGACGGGGACGCGCTCGGTCCACCGTTCGTTGAATGGCGTCGAAACCGGCGTGAGCACGGTTTGCGCGGCAACGGGCGTTGCAGCAAGGAGAAGGGCGAGGGTGGCGCAGAGCTTCATTGCAGAACCTTGCTTGGCCGGACGCAAAGAAAGCAACGGTTCCTGGCAGCATACGTCAAGCAGAAAAGTGAAGGCAGCCCGCGTCAGGCCCACGCCCCCTCGCTCCCCCCGCCCGCCCGCGGCAGCACCGGCGGCAGCGCCGCGATCCCCGTGATCTCCACCCGCCAGGCCGGGTCTGCCAGCCGCGCCTGCACAGTCAGCCGCGCCGGCTTGTGCCGGGGGTCGAGCCAGGCGTCCCAGGCCCGGTTCATCGCCGGGTAATCCGCCATGTCGGCCAGGAACACCTGCACCGTCAGCAGGTGCGCCTTGTCCGTGCCAGCCTGCCGCAGCAGCGCGTCCATCTGCCGCAGCACGTCGGCCGTTTGCGCCTCCGCATCGCCGGAAACATCGTCCGGCACCTGGCCCGCCAGGTAAACCGTGGTGTTGTGGACCACTGCGCCGGACAGCCGTTCTTCCGGCGCCAGGCGGGCAATGCCGATCGTTTGCTGCATACTTCAGGCTCCCATGCCGGCGTTGGCGGTCACACCACCACCCGGTGCTGCATCAAGGCCAGCATCGGCAGGTCCCACGGCGCGTTGCCGTAGCCCCATCCCCCGGCCTGCCCCACCTGCTCCAGCCAGTGCTGGACCTGCACGGCCTTGTGCTCGCCGATGCAGTTCTCGCCGGACACCCGGCCCGTGAGGGTCCCGGCTACCTCCTCCAACTCGGTGCCGATCACCTGCAGGCTGGCATCGGCGCCAAACCGGTCCGCCACCATCTCGGCCACAGCCAAGCGGCAGGACCCCGTGGCCACCAGCACGGCATGGCCCAGCCGCAAATGCTCCTGCAACCGCGTGCAAACGGGATCGGACCAGATCACCCGCGAAGTCAGCCTGTGCGCCGCCGCCTGCGCGTCGGCCACGGCCACGCCCGTCAACAGGCGCCGGACCATCGCCGCCTTGGTGGCATCCCGCGCCGAGCCGCCGCGGGACACGCCGGGCAGGCCGGAGCGCAGAGCAGCGAGGCCGGCCGCAACCGTCCGCCGCCGCCCGCGCAGAACGGTCAGCCAGGGCAGGAAGGTGTCGCGGACCGTCAGCGTCTTGTCGAAGTCAAACACCGCCGTGGGCGCACCCGCCGCCGTCAGCGGCACGTTCAGCAGGGCCTGACTGACCGCCGTGTGCTTCCGCATCCCACCCGCGGCGTTCAACCCGCCTGCAACGGTACCTTCCATCAGCTCGCCCTCAACGGATCAACTCCAACAATGCATCTACCAGCGGACCCGGCGCCGTTACCATCGCGTCGTGCCCGGCATCGAGGTCCCGCCATCCCCACCCCACCTGCGACCGCACCCAGGCGCGATGACCCGCCAGCGGCGCATACTCCGGGCCGGTGCAGGCGACATAGGTGCGCGGCAGCCCATTGCCCGGCGGCGCCCCCAGCTGTAGCGCCGAGTTGAACGTGCCGAACGGATGCGGCGTCATGCGCCGGCGCAGCCAGTCTGCGTCGCGGCCGGGTAGCACGGCATACTCGGACGGGTCCGGCGGGGCGATGGACACCCCGCCCGTTTCCCCCGCGAGGCGGCGGCGCAAGGCAGCACTTTCCTGCGTGCTCAGCTCCAGCGGCGTGCGCCCGTCGCGCGGGATGACGCTGTCCAGGTAGATCAAGTGCCGTATGCGCCCCGGCATTCGGTCCGCGACGCCGGTGATGGCGCAGCCGCCGAAGCTGTGGCCGACCAGAACTGCCTCTGTCAGCTCCTCGGCTTCCAGCACGCCGGCCAGGTCATTGGTGAACGTGTCGAGCGTGATCCCGGCGTGCAGCAAGTGCGCCCGCTCCCCCAGTCCCGTCTGGGTCGGCGTGAACACACGGTGCCCGGCGGCGCGCAGCGGCTCGGCTACGCGCGGCCAGCACCAGCCACCGTGGAACGCCCCATGCAGCAACACGAAATCTGTCATCTCGCCACGGTAGCCGCCGCCGGGGCGACCGGGAAGCCGGGGCGTGCTAGATGCCGCCGCATGCCTGACAGCGAAACCTTCGATCCCGACAAGCCGCTCCGCCGCGCCCTGCGCCGGCAGAAGGCGTTCGCCACCGGGCTGCTGCTGCTAATGGCGGCGCTGATCGTGCTGTCCTACGCGTTGCCGCCGCAGCCTTGGGTGGAGTTCCTGCAAGCCGCCTCCAAGGCCGGGTTCGTCGGCGGCATCGCCGACTGGTTCGCTGTGACGGCACTGTTCCGCCATCCGCTGGGCCTGCCGATCCCGCATACCGCGATCATCCCCACGCAGAAGGCGCGGCTGGGCCGGTCGCTGGGCCGCTTCATGGCCGGGCACGTGTTCACGCCGGAGGAGGTGCGCCGCGTGCTGAACCGGCTGGACCTGCCGGGCATCGTCGCCCGTTTCCTGTCCGACCCCGTTGCCGCCCGGCCCGCCGCCGTGGCTCTGGCCGAGATGCTGCCCCGCGTGCTGGCGACGATCGAGGACGGGCGTGCTCGGCGCACGATGGCCCGCATCGTGCCGCGCCTGGTCGGCGGCCCCGGCGCCGGACGGATCGTCGCGCGGATGCTGCGGACCCTGGTGGACGGCGGGCGGCACCAGGAGGCGCTGGGTTTCCTGCTCGGCGAGTTGCGGACACTACTCGACAGCCGGCAGGGGGTGCTGGAGGGCTTCATCCAGGACAAGGTACGCGCCCAGGGAGGAAGGCTGGTCGGCTGGGCGCTGGGCGCGCAGGTGGCCAACCGGGTGATGACCGTGCTGCGGGAGGAGCTGGACCGCATGGGCCCCGACGGCAGCACGATCCGCGACGCCTTCGACACGTGGGTGCGCGGGGAGATCGAGCGCATGGAGACAGACCCGGAGCGCGCCGCCGAGATCGGCCGCGCCGTCCGGCGCGTCATGGCGCATGAGACGGTCCAGGCCTGGCTGTGGGACGTATGGTCCCGGATGCGCCTGGCGCTGGAGGCCGACGCCCGGCGCCCCGGCGGCCACACGCTGTCGGTGATCGAGGGATCGCTCGCCAACCTCGGCGCCTTCCTGGCCGGGGACGAGGCGGCGCGGGCACGCCTGCAAAGCGCGGCGGAAAGCGTGGCGGCGACGCTGCTGCCCACGGCGCAGGTGCAGGTGGCGACCTTTATTGGCGACGTCATCGCCGGGTGGGATGCGGACTACATCACCGACAAGCTGGAGCTGCGCGTCGGCCGGGACCTGCAATACGTCCGGGTCAACGGCACGCTGGTCGGCTTCCTGGTCGGCGGCGCCCTGTTCGGGGTGCTGCGGGCGGTGTTCGGGAGCGTGGCGGGGTAGGACGGCGGCGCCCGCCTGCAGCTTTACGCAACTGCCGCCGGGCGCGGCACGTTGGCCGGCCCATGTTCCAGTTCCGCCTAGCCCGCCCGTCCCGGCTGGACCCGCTCCCCGATGCACCGCCGCTGTCCCCCATCGAGCGCCTGCCGAAGTGGCTGCTGTGCGTGCCGCTGGTCATGCATTGGATGCTGCTGGCCCTGCGCCACCGCAGCCTGACGCTGCCAAGCGCCGCCAACCCCGGCATCCCGACCGGCGGCCTGGCCGGCGAGGGCAAGCTGGAATGCCTGGCGCTGATCCCGGCGGAGCTGCACTCCTTCGTCGCCCCGACTGCGGCGGTGCCGCCCGGCCGGGATGCGGAGGCGGTGCGGCAGGCGGCCCGGCTGCGCTACCCGCTGGTGGTCAAGCCCGACCGCGGCTGGTGCGGCTATGGCGTGCGGCGGATCGAGGACGCCGCGGGGTTGCGCGCCTACCAGGCGTCGTTTCCGGGAGATGGCACCTTTTTGCTGCAACCCTGGCATCCCGGCCCGGTGGAGGCCGGGCTGACCATCCGCCGGTGGCCCAGTAGCACCGACAACCGGCGCACGCTGAGCGGGATCACGTTGCGCCACGGACCCGCCGTGCACGGCGACGGACGGCGGACGGTGGCGGAGTTGGTCGCCGCCGACCCGCGCCTGCGCCTGCCCGTCCCGCCGGGCCGCGATCCCGCCCGCATCCCGTGGGCTGGCGAGGCTGTGCCCCTGACAACCGTCGCCAGCCTGCGCGTTGGCGCGCGTTACGAGGATGCGATGCACCTGGCGACGCCCGCGTTGCGGGACTGCGTGGCTGCGATTGCCGCCGGAATGGGCCTGCGGGCTGGGCGACTGGACGTGCGTGCCGTGTCGTTGGCGGCACTGCAGGCGGGTCGGTTCACCATCATCGAGGTGAACGGCGCCGGGGCGGAGGCGATCCATGCCTGGGACCCGCGGCTGGGCCTGCGCGAAGCGTTCGCGGCGGTGTTCGCCAATCATCGGGAGTTGTTCGCGCTGGGATCTGCGATGCGCGCCCGGGGGCACCGTCCCGTTGGGACGTGGCGCCTGTCGGCGGCGTGGCTGCGGCAGCAGCGGCTGGCGCGGGGGTATCCGGCGTCGAATTGACCGTGGGACCGTGTCAGTGGGCCTTGACGAGTGGGACGGAACCAAAGGAGCCGTTGCACAAGGGCGCCACGGACTACTCCTGGAGTATCGCCCAACACCGGAGGCCAGGATTGATCACCCGCTACAGCGACCATGCGGCGAATGAGAGGACGTTCCTGGCCTGGGTGCGGACCGCAATCGCCGTCATGGCGTTCGGCTTCCTGGTCGAGAAGTTCGACCTGTTCCTGGAGATCACGGCACGGTCGCTGGGCGGCAGGCCGCCGTCGTCCTTGACCCAAACTGCGGGGGATGTTGCCGGTCTGCTGCTGATCCTGCTCGGCGGCGCCATGATCGTCATTTCTACCGTCCGCTATCGCCGGACATCTAGGGACATTGACGACGCCGAGGTGCGCGTGGTCAGCGGCACGGCAATGGACACAACGCTGGTCTTGCTGCTGTTGGGCTTGGGAAGCGTGCTTTTCGTGTTCCTGCTCTATACCGTCGTGCATCGGATGATCTGACCGGCGCCCAGCAAGCCTAACAGGCGTAGGACCTACCGGCGTAGCAGCGCGTGCTGGAACAGAAACGGAAGCGGCATTGCCGGATCGGGAAGGCCGGACCGGCAATCCGCTAAACCTGTAAGACACGGCAAAAGCTGTCCGTACCGCCCAAGACATATCAGCAGGTTGCGGCCATCGTACGCCAGCCGTGCGTGGCGGCCCGTAGGCATAAGCCGTCCTGATCTTGCATCCCGAAGGCATAAGCTGTCCCGATTTTCACGGCCCACGATGCAGCTTGGCCTGGCCGCCCCAGTATCGAGGCATCCATCGGTCAGCGTGAACTTGCCATGGACAACCGTCCCGCGTCGTCCGGGGGCATGAATGCGGTCCAGCGACGATTCAACAGCGGCAGCGTCCCGATGGGACTGGGCCTGAACGGCGGGCGGCGGCAGGAGTCGGCTACCAAGCTGTTAAATACGGGCGACCTTGATCGCGTGTATCCGGCCTTCGGTCTGGGCCAGGTTCAGCACCGCGGTGCGCACTACGGAGAAGTGCCACTCGAAGCCTGCAGGGGTGAGGAAGCCGAGGCGGGACAACTTATTCGCGACGGCCCTGAAGGATAGGCCGTCGGCCCTCAATCCCGTGACGAATGGTCCGATGTCCTCAGTCGGCGCGAACACGGCCATTTCGTCCGCCGTGAGCGTCCCTCCCCCAGTCCGCCGCGCGACGAGGTCAGCGACATCCTCGGCATGGTAGAACCGCGTCGCAACGTCCCGGGACTTGCTGGGCACTGCCTGCCTGCGCACCCTGGTTCGGACGAGGGACCAGTGAGCCAGCCGGCGGTATTGGTCGAGAGACAATTCAACGTCCGGCCCATGCCGATGGCGAAGCATGTCGTTCAGCCGTTTCACTGAGGCGAAGCCAGGGGTTTCGGGCAGCAGCGCCGGGTTCTTGGCCGCGCTCAGGTCGCGCACGGCCTGATGATCGACGTAGAGGTCGCAGAGCTTGGGCTCATGGATGAGGGCGTGGACGGCGATACGGCCGTCGAGGACGTCGATCAGGAAGTCCGCCTTCGTGTACCAGGGACGGATGGCGCCGCGGGTCAGGGC
>CAXTCI010000166.1:0-3235 GCA_964242325.1 uncultured Acetobacteraceae bacterium | reverse complement strand
ACTGTGGTTACCGGCACCAGGCCTTCGACGTTCTCTACCTTGCGGGCGACCGCTGCGATACGTCTTCGCGTCGCAAACACGGTCTCGGGCAGGTAGACAGACCCCGTTTTGAACCTAAGCCCCTGAACTTCCGGGTCTGCGGGCATAAGGCGCGGGTGCTCCCACCCATTGAGGGCCCTGCCCTGATCCCCGCCCTCCAAGATGATCTTGGCAGCCAATGCGGAGAGGGAGGACTTCGCAAGCAGTGCGAGCGCGACCGCGCGCTCGCGTACCACCTCCGCAAGCCGGCCATCATCCAGGCGCAGGTCGTCGTGCGAGAGCTGGGCGAGCACCCTTCGAAGGACACGGCTGTGGAAGGTACGGCCCTGGGTGTCGCCGACGGCCAAGCCGAGGCCCTTCGCGTTGAAGGACACGTGGACGCGACGGGCTGTCGGATCCGAGGTCGTGAGGTTGCGGCTGCGGCGCTTCCGGGGGTGACGCGCATCCCAGTAAATGTCTATAGCCTCGGTAAGCAGCGGCAGAGGGAGCCCGCTGGACCCACGGATCGGATGCCTGAGCGACCGACCGATCCTGGTAGAGAATGCGCCGTTGAACTCGTCGGCGCCGGGCTGTCCGGTGGACCGGCGCTCCACTTCGGCGAGCAAGACATGGTAGGCGCCCGGCCACCCGTCCATGATCCGGTGGGCGGCCTCAATCTGCGCGACCGCGGCCGCGACCGGCATCGGGACGCGGCGTGCGCCCGAAGGGTAACTGCGCGCCAGTCCCTTCACCGGTCCGTCCTCGGTGGCCGGCGTCGTCGCGGCCGTCCCGATAGCGTTCACGTAGGCGAGGTAGTCGTGGGCCGTGAGTCCAGTGAACGGGCTGGGCAGATCGACCCGGTGCCCGTCCTCGAAGCCGGTCGCGAGCACCGGGCCGACCATCGCCGCGAGGTTCCGGGCCATGCGCAGTGTGGCCTTCGGAGCGGCCACCACCGGCTCCTCGTCGAAGCGAGCGCCGCAGAAGCATCCCCAGGGCGATCCCGTGCGGGAACCGGAGAATGCCCAGCCGCAACGCGAGCACCGCTCGGCGAGGAGGCAGCCGTGCCGCGGACATGCGACGACGTAAGCCAGCGTCCAGAACTCGCGCATGGTCCTGCGCTCAGCGAGGCAGGCGGGACAGAAGCGCTGGGCACCGGGGCTTGCGAACGCTGCGGCGATCGGGGCGCCGAGGATACGCGGCGCGGCGCCATGGCCCGAGGGGCTCTCAACCCACTCCCAGCGTATCGACGCAAATCGTGCGGCCGGCAGCCCGGTCGCGAGACTGAGCCGGTCCCACTGAGCCTCGCCGCTATCGGGGCCGAAGTTGCCGAGCATTCGAAGCGATCCCATGAACGTGCTCAGACTGACGTGGCCGTTCAGCTCTGCAAGCCGTTTCAGGTAGCCGTGTGTGCCCTCACCCAACTCGGGCAGGCACGTCAAGGGAAGTCTTGGCGTCGCCTTGGCCCCGTTCGCCAGGCCGGGATCCCTCGCCTGGCGCTCGGGTCCATCGCAGTCACGCGGCATCGCTGAAGCCTGGATGGTCCGGCAACAGGACGCCCATTGCAGCGAAGGGGTTCACCTCCAGCGGGCTCATGACTTCAATCTGCTCGAAGCCGTATGCCAGATCGGTCATGCCGATAGCTGCCACGTCGCGGTCGATCGCGTGGCCGGCGGCCTCCCGGATCAGGTGCATGAGCGTCCGGAGGTTGCCATTGGTGGCATCGAACAGCACCTTCGCGATTTTGATGTCGCCGATTCCGGCCAACCGATCGAAGGGCAGTTTCGCATCGACCTCGCAGAGGAACTTGCGGAAGATCCGCCGCTCGCCATCCTTTCCGAATTCGAGCATCCCCAGCGTATGCCGGTAGGGCGTAATACCGGCGAATTGGCTGTTCCCGTCGATTATCCGAGCCGCCTCGGGCATCCCAGCCATGACGAACGAGAGATTGGCTGACTTCGCGAGTTGCTTGATCCAGTCGGCGACTTTGTTGATGGTCCGGCTGCCGCTGTCCACGATGTGCTGAAATTCATCGATCAGCACCACCTCGACCTTCTGCGCCTTCGTTAGGACACGAATCCGGTGGGTAAGGTCGCCGAGCTTGCCAGCCCCGTTGCTTGGGTCTTGAAGCTCGCGCAAGATGAGCTTGGCGGCTCCGATAACGGTGACGAAAGAGTCTAGTTCGACGCGCAGGAGCGGCTGCACGAAGTTCCCTGATGGGTCCCGCCATGGCGGACTGCGCTTGACATACTGCCGTAGGAACGAGGACTTGCCGGCCCCAGTATCTCCGGTAATGAGGACACATAGGGGCTCGGGTGAAAGTCCACGGCTCCGTCGGACCTTGTCGATCAGGGTCGCGATGTGCTCCGTCGCGTCGCGGGCGACGTAGACGTCCCGAACCAGGGCCTTGCGCTCGTTCGGCCCGGCTCTGGATTGATCCCTCGATGCCGATCCGGCACCGCCGTCAGCGTGCGAAGCCAAGCGTCGCATATATGTCCTCCTCGTCACCGGGTTGCGCCGGCGGTTCGGATGGAGGTAGCGATTCAGCGCCGTTAGATGGCTTGGCTACCTTATTCCGACTTCCCACGTGCGGCGGCTCGCGCCTTTCTGCATCGATGCTGCCCCGCGGCGCCGTCGCGTGGCTGGAACCGGCTGGCGCGAGGCGGCCCACGCCGTCATGGCGTGCCACCTTCTTGCGCGGGCCAGTCCGTTTGTCTGCCATCGCCGCCTCGAATATGGCAGCAATCTCGACCTTGGCGCGCGCGCAACCTTCGAGGTCGGCGGCGCCGGCGTTGCGTCGGTTCACGTGGGACACAATTTGCCGGTGTTGCCAGATCGACAGGCCCTTCGCATAGCTTTGGTTCCAGGCGGGCACCTCGATGTACCGCGCCTCGCACGGGTCGTATGCCCTGATCATGCCGAGGTCGGCCGGGTCGTACCGGAATCGAATCTTACGGTCGGGGGACGCCTTGCGAAATCGCGCGTCGGCGAGGAGTGACAGCAACTCCTCAGAAGTGAACCGCACATGCTCGAACGTCACGCCGGTCCGCAGCAGGACCCGGTGCTCGACGCGTCCGAACATCATGTCCAAGTCGGCTATGGACGACACCGGCTGGATCGGATGCAGGACGGTCAACTCTTCCCAGAGCCGTGCCGGCACGTCGCGCATGCCCCTGTGTATGGTGCAGGCGTAGACGTCGAGAAGCCACCTGTGCAGGAC
>CAXTCI010000165.1:0-12027 GCA_964242325.1 uncultured Acetobacteraceae bacterium | reverse complement strand
ACCCTCTCCCGGAGGGAGAGGGAGAAGGAAGCTGGGCTTGTTCGGGGGCGGATGGCCTGCTTGATGCCGGGCTGCCGCAGCGGGGCGGTTCTCTGCCCCGCACGGCTCCCGCATCAAGCCGCCACGAACTCGTTCCACTTCTGGACCATGTAGCGGTCCTGGTCCATCACCGAGTTCCAGCAAGCGACCTTGCTCATCCGCTCCTGGAACGAGCCGCCGTCCCGCTTGGCGCCGACCTTGTCGATCACCTTGCCATCAGGGCTAACGATGTCGGCGGTGGCGGCCTTGCCCTCCATCCAGTAGCCCCACTCGTCCGCGCTCATGTTCTGCTTGGCGGTGTCCAGCACGGCACTGTAGTAGCCCTGGCGGTTGAGGTAGGCGCCGACCCACCCCGACAAATACCAGTTGATGTACTCATAGGCCGCATCCAGCTCCAGCCCGCTCAGGTGCTTGGCGATGCCCAGGCCACCGCCCCAGCCGCGGTAACCCTCGGTCAGCGGCTGATACGTACAGGCGATGCCGCGCGACCGCACGGCGGTGACCGCCGGCGACCACATGGATTGTATGACGACCTCGCCGGCCGCCATCAGGTTCACGCTCTCGTCGAAGCTTTTCCAGAAGGCGCGGAACTGCCCGGCGCGCTTGGTCTCGATCAGGAAGGCTATAGTCTTGTCGATCTCCTCCTTGGTCATGTTGCCCTTGTCGGCGTATTTCATCTGGCCCAGGCTTTCCATGACCATGGCCGCGTCCATGATGCCGATGCCGGGGATGTTGAGGATGCTGGCGCGGCCCTTGAACGCCGGGTCCACCAGGTCCTTCCACTGGGTGATCGGGCGGCCCACCAGGTCCGGGCGTATGCCCAGCGTGTCGGCGTTGTAGATGGTGGGGATCAGCGTCATCCAGCCGCTGGGCGTTTGGGTGAACTTGGTGGACCCCGCGCCCTCCACGAACCCCACGGTATGCGGCGCCGAGCCCTGGCCCACGGTGCTGGTGGGCGTCAGCTTGCCGGTGGTGAAGATCGGGACGATGTTGTCGTACTGCTTGATCCGCTTCACGTCCATCGCCTGCAGCACGCCGGTGGGGAAGATCTTCTTGCACAAGAAGTACTCGATGTCGGCCACGTCGTAGCTGCGCGGCTGCGTCACCGCCTTTTGCGCCACGGCGTCGGTGTCCAGCGCCGTCATCTGCAGGGTAAAGCCCAGGTCCTGCTTCACCTTCTCGGCGATCGGGTTCAGCGCCGACACGCCGGTGCCAAACTGGCGCAGGGTGACGTTCTTGATGTTCTGCGCCCAAATCGTCGGGAACCCCGTGGGGAATGCTGCGGCCGTGCCGACAACGGCGGAGGCAGCTTTCAGCAGGCGGCGGCGGGTCGTGCTCATGGCGGGACGCTCCTTCTCTGAGATTTTGGTTTTAGGGTTCAGGCAATGGCATGGGCGTCGCAGGCAGACCAGCCTAGCGCGGCCCGGTCGCCGATTGCGATGGGTGCTGCATGAAACTCGGCATCGGGCACGAGGGCAACGGCCTCGTCCGCATCGCCCAGCCGGACCACGACGCGCACGGCGGCACCTTGATACTCGACGGCGAGGACCGGGCCGGTGACATGGCCGCCGTCATTGGGCTGCCCACCGATGCGGCACTTGTCGGCGCGCACCGCCACCGCGCCGTGCGGGCCAGGCAGCACGTTGTGGCCGCCGATGAACCGGGCGACGAAGGCGGTGGCCGGGCGCTCGAACACCTCGCGCGGCGGTGCGGCCTGCACGATGCGCCCGGCCTCCATCACCACCATCAGGTCGGACAGCGCCATCGCCTCCTCCTGGCTGTGGGTCACATGGACGAAGGTCATGCCGAGGTCGCGCTGCAGCCGCTTCAACTCCTCCCGCATGCGGATGCGAAGCTCGGGGTCGAGCGCCGACAGCGGCTCGTCCAGCAGCAGCACCCGCGGGTTGGTCATCAGTGCCCGGGCCAGTGCCACCCGCTGCTGTTGCCCGCCGCTGAGCTGGGCCGGCAGGCGATCGGCGTAGCGTTCCATCTGCACCCGCGCCAGCATGGCGGCAGCCCGCGTCCGCCGGGCCGCCTTCGCCTCGCCGCGCAGCTTCAGGCTGAAGGCGACGTTATCCAGGCAGGTCAAATGCGGGAACAGGGCATAGCTTTGGAACATCATCGCGGTGCCCCGGCGGCCCGGCGGCGCGCCCGTCACATCCTCCGCACCGACCCGGACCGTGCCCCCGGTCGCGGTCTCATGCCCGGCGATGATCCGCAGCGTCGTCGTCTTGCCGCAGCCGGACGGGCCGAGCAGGCAGCAATAGGCGCCCGCCGCCACACGCAGCGAGACGCCATCCACTGCCACGGCGGCGCCGTAGCGCTTGGTGATGCCGATCAGCTCGACGGTGCCGGGGTCAACCATTACGTGACGGCCAAGCAAGCCATGTGCCGCCCGTCAGACTGCGGTTCAGCATCCGTTGCACGCCGAAGCGGTCACAAACTGCATCACGGGACTCCCTGGCGCGGCTGGCGCATGTGCAGCCTACACCAGCCCGATCCCGATTGATGATGCCGATGGCCTGCCATATGGTCCCTCGGACGCGCGAGTGTTCTGGGTTGCCGCGCCGGAACGGCATGGGGCCGCCGCGCCGGGACGGCATGGGAAGGAAAAGCGATGCTGCAACTGCCTGCTGCCCTGCTGACCGTCGCCTTGTCCCTGGGCACGGTATCCCTCGGCGCCGCGCGTGCGGCCGAGATCAGCCCCGCCGTCGTGTTCGACATGGGCGGCAAGTTCGACAAGTCGTTCAACGAAAGCGTCCATGACGGGGCCGAGGCATTCACCAAGGCGACCGGCATCGCCGTCAGCGAGTTCGAGGTGGTGAACGCCACCCAGCGCGAGCAGGCGCTGCGCAACTACGCCCGCCGCGGCCAGGACCCGATCATCGCCGTCGGCTTCGGCCATGCCACGGCGGTCAAGGCCGTCGCCGCCGACTTCCCGGCGCTGCACTTCGTCATCATGGACGCCGTGGTGGAGGCCCCCAACGTGCAATCCATCGTGTTCCGGGAGGAGCAGGGCAGCTACCTCGCCGGGATGCTGGCGGCGCTGCGCAGCGGAACCGGCAAGATCGGCTTCGTCGGCGGCATGGACGTGCCGCTGATCCGCAAGTTCGCCTGCGGCTACGTGCAGGGCGCCCGCGCCGCCAACCCGAAGGTGGAGGTGCTGCAGAACATGACCGGCTCCACCCCTGCGGCCTGGGCCGACCCGGTGCGCGGGGCGGAGTTGGCGCGCTCGCAGATCGAGCGCGGGGCGGACGTGGTGTTCCATGCCGCGGGCGCCACCGGTGTGGGCGTGCTGCAGGCGGCGGCGGATGCCGGGAAGTACGGCATCGGCGTGGACAGCAACCAGAACGGGCTGCACCCGGGCCGGGTGCTGACCAGCATGGTCAAGGAGCTGGACGTGGCGACGAAGACGACGCTGGACGCCGCCCGCGCCGGCACCTGGCATCCCGGCGCGCTCGTGCTCGGCTTGCCGGAGGGCGGCGTCGGGCTGGCGTTCGACAGCAACAACGCCCAGGCGGTGACGGCCGACATGCGGAGCCGGGTGGATGCGGCGCGGGCCGACATCGTCGCCGGGCGCGTGACCGTGCACGACTACACCAGCGACAACGCCTGCCCGAATTAGCCCCAAATCAGGAGCATGACCGCATCGCCCCCGCCGGCCGTCGAGCTGTGCGGGATCGGCAAGCGGTTCGGCGCCGTCCACGCCAACCGCAACGTGGATCTGCAGGTGCAGCCCGGCAGCATCCACGGCATCGTCGGCGAGAACGGCGCCGGCAAGTCCACCCTGATGGCGATCCTGCACGGCTACCACCAGGCCGACGCCGGAACGATCCTGGTGAACGGGCAGCCCGTCACGATCCGCGACAGCCGCGACGCCATCCGGCTGGGCATCGGCATGGTCTATCAGCACTTCATGCTGGTGGACGGCTTCACGGTGCTGGAGAACGTGATGCTTGGGGCCGAGGGTGGGCGCAGGCTCGCGGCGGGCGCGGCGCAGGCGCGTGCCGCGCTGGCCCGGCTGGCGGAGAAGTACGGCCTCAACGTGAACCCGGACGCTCGCGTGCGAGACCTGCCTGTGGGCGGGCAGCAGCGGGTGGAGATCTTTCGCACCCTGTATCGCGGTGCCCGCGTGCTGATCCTGGACGAGCCGACCGGCGTGCTGACGCCGCAGGAGGCGGATGACCTGTTCCGGGTGCTGCGTTCGCTCCGTGGCCAGGGCTGCGCGTTACTATTGGTGACGCATAAGCTGCGGGAGGTCATGGCCGTCACCGACCGGGTATCGGTGATGCGCGGGGGCGAGATGGTGGCCCACCGCGAAACTGCCGCGACGACGCCAGCGGAGCTTGGCGAGCTGATGATCGGCCGCCGCCTTGCCCCGCCGCCGCCCCGTCAGGCGCAGCCGCCCGGCCCGGCGCTGCTGCAGGTGCGTGGCCTGTCCGTGCGCGACGACGCCGGGACGGAGCGGGTGCACGGCGTAGGGTTCCAGGTGCGCGGCGGGGAGATCGTCGCCGTTGCGGGGATCGCCGGCAACGGCCAGGGCGAGCTGCTCGAGGCGCTCGCCGGAATGCGCCGGCCCTCCGCGGGCGAGATGCGCCTGTGCGGGCAGACCGTGTTCCCCGGGCCGCGCTTCGATGCCGCGGCGCTGCGAAGGCAGGGGCTGGGCCATGTGCCGGAGGACCGGCTGCGCGACGGCCTGCTGGTGCAGGCGACCGCCGCGGACACCGCCATCCTGGGACACCAGGACGACGCAGCCTACCGCGGCCGCCTGGGCCTGCTGTCGCCGGGCCGGATCGGGCGGCACGGCGCCGCGCTGATGCGGGAGTTCGACGTGCGGCCGCCCGATCCCCGGCTGCGTGCCGGGCAGCTTTCCGGCGGCAACCAGCAGAAGCTGGTGCTGGGCCGCGAGGTCGGCCGCAACCCGGCGGTGCTGCTGGTCGGCCAGCCCACCCGCGGCGTGGACATCGGCGGCATCGAGGCGATCCACGCCCGCCTGCTCGCCTGCCGTGCCGCGGGCAAGGCGGTGCTGCTCGTGTCGGTCGAGCTGGATGAAATCCTGGCCCTCGCCGACCGTATCCTAGTCATGTGCGACGGGCGCTTCGTCGGCGAGGTGCCGGCGGTGGAGGCGACGGGGGAACGCCTGGGCCTGATGATGGCCGGCGTCGGTCAGGAACAGGCGGCATGACCGCCCTGCCCCGCTGGGCCGAGATTGCGCTGCTGCCGTTGCTGAACCTGCTCCTGGCGCTGCTGGTCACGGCGCTGCTGGTGCTGGCGACGGGCAATGATCCCGTGGTGGCGCTGCGGGCGCTGGCGGTGGGCAGCCTTGGCTCGGCCGATGCGGTCGGCTACACCCTATACTACGCAACCGACATGGCCTTTGCCGGGCTGTCGGTTGCGGTGGCGTTCCAGGGCGGGCTGTTCAACATCGGTGCAGAGGGCCAGGCGGCACTGGCCGGGTTGGGCGTGACGGCGGTGGCGCTGAACGGCGACGCCCTGCCCGCCGTGGTGCTGGCTCCGTTGGCGATACTGGCCGGAGCGGCGCTCGGCGCAGGTTGGGCCGCCATCCCCGGCTGGCTCCAGGCCCGGCGGGGCAGCCACATCGTCATCACGACGATCATGTTCAACTTCATCGCCGCGTCCCTGACGGTTTGGCTGGTCGTCAACGTGCTGACGATGCCGGGCTCCATGTCGCCGGAAAGCCGTGCCTTCCCCGCGCCTGCCGCCTTGCCCACCCTGGGAGCGCCCGGCGGCGCGCCGGTCAACCTGGCCCTGGTCCTGGCGCTGGCCGCCGCGTTGGCGGTCTGGCTGCTGGTATGGCGCACGCCCTGGGGCTATGCCCTGCGAGTCATGGGCGGCAGCGCGCGGGTGGCCCGGTATGCCGGCATCCCCTCCGGACGGCTGACCGTCGTGGTGATGGCCCTGTCGGGTGCTCTGGCGGGCGGCATCGCCGTCAACGAGCTGCTGGGCGCGCAACACCGGCTGCAGCTTGGCTTCACCGGCGGCTACGGCTTCACCGGCATCGCGGTGGCCCTGATGGGGCGCAACCACCCCGCGGGCGTGCTGCTGGCAGCGCTGCTGTTCGGCGCGCTGACCCAGGGCGGCGCCGAGCTGGCCTTCGACATGCCGGAGGTGCCGTCGGAGGTCGTGGTGCTGATCCAGGGCCTGGTGATCCTGTTCGCCGGCGCCCTGGGCAACATGCTGCGGCCCGGCTTGTCGCGCGTGCTGGGCCGTGCCTGATGGTGGAATCCCTGGACGCCGTGTTGCCGGTGCTGGCCGCGACGCTGCGCCTGGCCGTGCCGCTGCTGCTGGCGGCGCTGGCCGGGCTGTTCTCGGAGCGGTCGGGGATCGTGGACGTGGGGCTGGAGGGCAAGATGCTGGCGGGCGCCTTCGCGGCCGGGGCGGCAGCGGCGGTAACGGGACACGCCGTGCCGGGGTTGCTGGCGGGGATCGCGGCGGCATGCCTGCTCGGGCTGGTCCACGCCTATGCCTCCGTCACCCTGCAAGGCAGCCAGGTGGTGTCCGGCATGGCAATCAACATCGTCGCGTCGGGGCTGACGGCGACCTTGGCGCTGTCCTGGTTCCATATCGGCGGGCAAACGCCGCCGCTGCCGGCGTCGGGCCGGTTCGGGCCGGTCATGCTGCCGGGGACGGCGGCGCTGGCGGACGTGCCGGTTCTCGGGCGCATCTATGGCTCGATCCTGGGCGGGCAGACTGTCCTGGCCTACCTGGCCTTCGCGCTGGTGCCGATCAGCGCCTGGGTGCTTGGCCACACCCGCTTCGGCCTGCGGCTGCGCGCCTGCGGGGAGCACCCGGCGGCGGTGGACGCGGCAGGCATCTCGGTGGCCCGGATGCGTTATGCCGGGGTGATGATCGCCTCCGTGCTCTGCGGCGTCGCCGGGACGCAGGTCGCCATCGCGCAGGGGGCCGGGTTCGCGCGGGACATGGTGGCTGGGCGCGGCTTCATCGCGCTCGCGGCGCTGATCCTGGGGGGCTGGCGGCCCTGGCCGGTGCTGCTGGCGTGCCTGCTGTTCGGCGGGCTGGATGCGGCGGCGATCCGCCTGCAAGGTGTGGTGCTGCCGGGCATCGGCGAGTTCCCGGTGGAGGCGGTGCAAACCCTGCCGTATGTCTTGACGGTGGTGCTGCTGGCTGGCTTCGTCGGCCGCGCCACGCCGCCACCCGCCAGCGGCATCCCCTACCTGAAGGAGCGCTGAGCATGGCCGATCCCTTGGCCGACGCCGCCCTGGCCGCACGGACCCGGGCCTACGCGCCGTATTCCCGCTTCGCCGTGGGCGCCGCGGTGCGGACGGATGCGGGCGCCATCCATTCCGGCTGCAACGTCGAGAACGCCGCCTATCCCGAAGGCACCTGCGCCGAGGCCGGGGCAATCGCCGCGATGGTGCTGGCCGGCGGACGACGCATCGCCGAGCTGGTGGTGGCGGGGGCCGGCCTCTGCACTCCCTGCGGTGGCTGCCGGCAGAAGCTGCGGGAGTTCGGCACCGCCGCAACCCACGTCCGCGTCGTGGACCCGGCCGGAGCCGTGCTGCTGCGCACGACGCTGGCGGAGCTGCTGCCGCATTCCTTTGGCCCCGAGACCCTGGCCGGGCCGGTCTGATGCCCCGCGCCTACCTGGCCGGACCCGACGTGTTCCTGCCCGACGCCGCCGCGCAAGCACAGCGCAAGCTGGCCATCTGCGCCCGGCACGGCATCGAGGGCCTATCCCCGCTGAATGAGGACGTGTCGAGCCTGCAAGGCATGACCGATGAGGAAGCCTGGACCACCATCTACCGCAAGGACATCGCCATGATGCAGGTCTCGGACCTGGTGATCGCCAACCTGACCCCGTTCCGTGGCGTGTCCGCCGACAGCGGCACGCTTGTGGAACTCGGCTGGTTCCTCGGCCGTGGCCTGCCGGTGTTCGGCTACTCCAACAGCGCCGTGCCGTTCACCGGGCGCACCCGGGCGCACCTGGCCGCGCTGCCGGACGCGATGCCCGGCCTGGCCGTCGAGGGCTTCGGCCTGCCCGACAACCTCATGATCCCCGGCGCGGTGCTGCAGGGTGGCGGCCATCCCATCGTCGTGCCTGGGGATGGGCTGGACCGGCCGTTCGACTCGCTTGAGATGTTCGAAACCTGCGTGGCCCTGGCCGCCAGCACCCTGCAAGGGACATAGCCGATGCCGCGCAAGATCATCATAGACACCGACCCCGGCAAGGACGATGCCGTCGCCATCCTGCTGGCCCTCGCATCGCCCGCGGAGCTGGAGGTGCTCGCCCTGGTGGCGGTGGCCGGCAACGTGCCGGTCACGCGGACGGAGGACAACGCGCGGCGCCTGGCGGAGCTGGCCGGCCGGCCGGACCTGCCGGTCTATGCCGGCTGCGCCCGTCCGCTGCTGCGCCCGCCCATCACCGCCGAGCATATCCACGGCGACACCGGCCTGCGCGGGCTGGACCTGCCGGAGCCGCGGACGCCCGCCCGCCCGGAGCACGGCGTGGACTACCTGGTGGACACCCTGCGCGCGGCGCCTCCGGGCGAGGTGACGCTGTGCCTGCTCGGACCCGCGACCAACCTGGCGGTGGCGCTGGTGAAGGCGCCGGAGATCGCGGGGCGCATCGCAGAGGTCGTCTGGATGGCAGGCGCCCGCAGCGAGGGCGGCAATACCACCCCTGCCGCCGAGTTCAACGTCCACGCCGACCCGGACGCGGCGCGGGTGCTGCTGGGCAGCGGCGTCCCGCTCACGCTGCTGCCGCTAGACCTGACGCACCAGGTGCGCCTGACCCCGGACCGGATGGCCCGGCTGCGCGGAACCGGCACGGCGGCGGCGCGGGCGGTGGCAGCGCTGTTTGCCTGGGACGATGGGCCGATGCGAGAGCGCGGCGGCAGCCCGCTGCACGACCCCTGCGTCATCGCGCACCTGCTGCGGCCGGGGTTGTTCGAGGGGCGGCGGATCAACGTGGCGGTGGAGACCGGCAGCCCGCTGACCCTTGGGATGACGGTGGCCGACCGCTATGGCGTGACCGGACGTGCGCCCAATGCGATGTGGCTGGACCGGGCGGACGCGGACGGGTTCTTCGACCTGCTGTTCGAGCGGCTGGCGCGGTTACCATGATGCCCTACGTTCACCGGCCGGCGCAGGGCATTGTATGTAGGGCGGAAAAGCGCAGCGCCTTTCGCCGGGGAGCGGCGCCGCGGTTTGGCGGGTGGCGCTGCGCTTGCCCGCCCTACAAGGGAACCCGTGACGGCCGCCTAGGTCCTCGCCGATGTGGGAGGGAGCGCGGCCACACGCAGGCAGATTTGCCGACAACGCCGCAGCAGGTACAATAAGAAACCCAAGCTGACCTTCCCGGAGCCTGCCCATGTCCGCCCTCGACCACATCCGCCGCGACCACGCCGCGCTGACTGCCATCCGCCACGACCTGCACGCCCACCCGGAGCTGGGCATGGCCGAGCACCGCACCGCCGCCCTGGTTGCGGACAAGCTGCGGGACTGGGGCATCGAGGTGCATACGGGCGTCGGCGGCACTGGCGTGGTCGGCGTACTGCGCGCAGGCTCCGGCAACCGCGCGGTCGGCCTGCGCGCCGACATGGACGCGCTGCCGATGCAGGAAGCCACGGAGCTGCCGTTCCGCTCCACCGTGCCCGGCGTCATGCACGCCTGCGGCCATGACGGGCACACCACCATGCTGCTGGGCGCCGCCAAGTATCTGGCCGAAACCCGCAACTTCGACGGCATCGTCCACCTGATCTTCCAGCCGGGCGAGGAGGGCTGCGGCGGCGCCCTCGCCATGCTGGAGGACGGGCTGTTCCAGCGCTTTCCGTGCGATGCGATCTACGGGATGCACAACCGCACCGGCATGGACGTCGGCACCTTCGCCGTGCGGGAAGGCGCGGCGATGGCCGGCGGCGCATTCTTCGATATCACGGTGTCCGGCAAGGGATCGCACGCCGCGCGTCCCGAGCAGAGCGTGGACCCCGTGCTGACCGCCTGCCACATCGCGACGGCGCTGCAATCCATCGTGTCGCGCAATCTGTCGCCGCGGGACGCCGCCGTCGTAAGCGTAACCAAGGTGGTGGGCAGCGACGCCTACAACATCATCCCGCAGGCGGCCACCGTGTCCGGCACCGCCCGGTTCTTCACCCGCGACGTCGGCGGCAAGATCGAGGCGGCGCTGCGCCGGCTGGCCGAGGGCGTGGCGTCCGGGTTCGGCGCGACGGCGGCGGTGGACTGGCGCCTGATCTTCGCCCCGACCGTGAACGCAGCCGAACCGGTCGAACTGGTCAAGCAGGTCGCCACGGAACTGGCCGGGGCGGAGCGGCTGTTCGGGGACAAGCCGCCGGTGATGGGGTCGGAGGACTTCTCGTTCATGCTGGAGCAGGTGCCCGGCGCCTACCTGAACGTTGGCAACGGGCCGGGCTTTTCGCCGCACCATCCCGGGTATGCGTTCAATGACGAGGCGATCCCGTATGGGGCGGGGATGTATGCGGGGATCGTGGAGCAGGCGTTGCCAGCCTCGCGCTGACCTGTCGGCGGCTCCGTGGCATCCGCCTTGCTTGCCCTCCGCCGTGAAACACGGAGGCCCACACCATGAAACGCCGCACCTTCCTCGCCGCCGCCACGGCCTCCGCCGCCCTGCCCCGTCCCTCCATCGCCCAAGGCGCCCGTGCCCGCACGCTGCGCTTCGTGCCGGAGGGCAATCTCGCCAACCCCGACCCGATCTGGACCACCACCACCGTCGCCCGCAACCACGGCTACCTGATCTACGACACCCTGTTCGGCGTGGACGCCAAGCTCACCCCCAAGCCGCAGATGTGCGAGGGCTTCGAGCTGTCGGACGACAAGCTGCTCTGGACCTTCCACCTGCGCGACGGCCTGCGCTTCCACGACAACACGCCGGTCCGTGGCGCCGACTGCATCGCCTCCATCGCCCGCTGGGCGCGCCGGGACGGCTTCGGCCAACGCCTGGCCGCGCAGACCGAGGCGATGGCCGCGCCCGACGACCGCACCTTCACCGTGCGCCTGAAGACGCCGTTCCCGCTGCTGGTCACCGCACTAGCAAAGCCCGCCGCCAACGTGTGCTTCATCATGCCCGAGCACGTCGCGCAGACTGACCCCTTCACCCAGATTGCCGACTTCACCGGCTCCGGCCCGTTCCGCTTCCTGCGCGACGAGTGGACGCCGGGGTCGCTGGCCGCCTATGCCCGCAACGACGCCTATGTGCCCCGGCAGGAAGCGCCGGACTTCGTGGCCGGCGGCAAGGTGGCGAACTTCGACCGGGTCGAGTGGAACATCATCCCCGACGCCGCCACCGCCGCAGCCGCCATGCAGGCCGGCGAGGAGGACTGGTGGCAGACGCCCATTGCCGACCTGGTGCCGCAGCTCCGGCGGTCGCGCGGCGTCAAGGTGGTGCCGATGACCAGCATCGGCAGCGTGGAAATCATCCGCTTCAACTGCCTGAACCCGCCCTTCAACAACCCGAAGCTGCGCCAGGCCGTGCTGCGCCTGGTGGACCAGAAGGAGTTCATGCAGGCCGCCTATGGCGAGGACCCGGCGATGTCCCGCACCGGGGTCGGTGTGTTCACGCCGGGTTCCCCGGCCGACACGCCCATCGGCATGGAGGCGCTGACCGGCCCGCGCGACCTGGGGGCGGCGAAGCGGCTGGTGGCGGAGTCCGGCTACAACGGCGAGAAGGTCGTCATCATCTCCCCCACCGACTATCCGTGGCTGGAGGCGTTCTGCCAGGTGACGCGCGACCTGCTGATCAAGTTGGGGATGAACGTTGACTACCAGGCCAGCGACTGGGGCACGGTGGTGCAGCGCCGGGCCAGCAAGGAGCCGGTGGAGCGCGGCGGCTGGAGCATCTTCTGCACGGGGTGGGAGGGGCTGAACACCGCCGACCCCGGCGGGCACTACCCCATCCTGGGCAACGGCGCCAATGGCTGGTTCGGCTGGCCGACCAGCCCGCGCATCGAGGCCCTGCGGACCGACTGGTTC
>CAXTCI010000164.1:0-12062 GCA_964242325.1 uncultured Acetobacteraceae bacterium | reverse complement strand
CCGCATCGCCAGGGGCGCCGAGGTCATCACCAGGTTCATCAGCACATAGCTTACGACGCCGCACAGCACCGCGACGATGAACCGCGGCTGCCGGACGATCTCCATCAGCGGCCGGCCCGCCGCGGCATCGGCCTGCGCCGGCCGGGGCAGGTCCACGCCGGACAGCGCCGCCGCCGCCAGCAGCGCCACCGCGGCCTGCGCCAGGTAGCTGACGACGAACAGGTTGGGCGCCCAAAGGTCCATGGTCAGCGTCACGAGCTGCGGCCCGATCACGCCGGCGAATACGCCGCCCGCCATGACCCAGGACAGCGCCTTGGCCCGGAACGCCGGGCTGGCGCCGTCGGCTGCGGCGAAGCGGAAAGACAGCACTACCGCGGCATACAGCCCGCCGCACAGGGTTGCCGCGCAATACAGTGGAAACGACCGCATCAGCAGCGCCGCCGCGGCGATCAGCCCGGCCAGCATACCGGCCCCGCCGCCCGCCATGAACGCCGCCCGCCGCCCGTAGGTCCGCGCCAGCCACCCCGCCGGCAGCGTGCCCAGTGCCATGCCGACCACGAACACCGATATCGGCACCGTTGCCCAGGACGGGTCCGGCGCCAGCGTGTTGCCGATGATGGCGCCGGTCGCATAGATCACGGACGCATTCGCCCCCGCCAGCGCCTGGGCGACTGCCAGGCGCAGCACGTTGGCCCTGGCCCTGCGATCTCCGGCGTTTGCACCCGCGTCGGGAGCCCGGCTGATGGCGGTCATGCGTTCTCGCGCTGGATTATCCGCCGTGCATACAGGTCCGGCGGGGCTGCGGGCTAGGACGGGTTCTGCATGGCCGCCACGCCGGGCTGGCGGCCTTCGGCGCACCAGGGTATGTCGGACTGCATTCGTAACGGAGTGTCTCGGTGTTGAAGCGGCTTGCGATCCTGGTCCTGCTCCTGGCTGGTACGCCGGCCTTTGCTGAGCCGGCGGTTTGGGCGGCGCGCGGCGCCAATGCAACGGTCTATCTGCTCGGCAGCGTCCACCTGCTGCGCCCAGGTACGGTTTGGGAAGGCCCTGCCGTCCGCCGCGCCTTCGACGAGGCACGCGAGTGCTGGTTCGAAGCCGTGCTGCCGGATGACCCGGCGGGAATGCAGGCCGCGATGATGTCTATCGGCCTCGATCCGGCCCATAAGCTGTCCGACCTGCTGCCGCCTAATCGCCGGGCCCTGCTCGACAGGCTGGCGGCCGAGTCTGGGATGGGGCCGGCGATGCAGGCAATGCGCCCTTGGCTTGCGGCGGTCGTGCTGACGGGCCAGCCGTTGCTGAAGGCGGGCTTTGACCCTGCCCTGGGCGTGGACACCGTCCTGCAAGCCCAGGCCAAGGCGGCCGGCAAGCAGGTAGCCGGGGTCGAGACGATGGATCAGCAGATGCAGCTGATGGCCGGGCTGCCACAGGGTCTGGCGATCAAGTTCCTGTTGTCGGCAATGGATGATGCCGCGAAGGGGCCGGCCCAGATTGATGAGATGATCCGCGATTGGCAGTCCGCCAACACTGAGGCGATGGCGCGCACCGTGACCGGCCAGATCCGCAGGGAATCGCCGGAACTCTACCGGATTATCTTCGTGAACCGGAACGAGACCTTCGCCCGCGCCGTCGAGGGCTTCCTGGCTGGAGATAAGACTGTGCTGCTGGTGATCGGCGCCGGGCACCTGGCAGGGCCGGACAACGTGCGCGACCTGCTCGCGCGGCGGGGGATCAAGGTCGAGCGGATGCCGGATTGAATGGGCCGGAGATGCCTCGACGAGCCGTCCACCATGGACCAGGGTGATCCTATGCGTACCTTCTTCATCGCCGACACTCATTTCGGGCACGCCAACATCATCCGCCTGACGAGCCGCCCTTTTCCTGACGTGGAAACAATGGATGCGGCGATGATCGCTCGTTGGAACGCAGCGGTCGGGCCGGACGACGTGGTTTGGCACCTCGGCGACTTTGCAGTGCGCGCCAAACCAGCGCGGGCGCAATCGTTGTTCAATTCGCTGAATGGGCGCAAGCGCCTCATTGTGGGCAACCACGACGATCAAGACACCTTGCGGCTGGGCTGGGACGAGCTTCACCCGGAAGCCGCCCGGATTACGGAGGATGGTCACCGATTATTGCTTGGTCATTATCCCCTGCTGGAGTGGGACGGGTTCTGGCGCGGCGTGATCCACCTGCACGGGCACACGCACAACTCAATCCCAAGCACTCGGCGCCGTGCCGACCTGGGCGTGGAGGCATGGGACTACCGCCCGGTGCCGATGACGGACGTGCTGGCGCGGATTGCCGCACTTCCCGACCCGGACCCGCGCGCCTTGCCAGACCAGCAGGTTGTGGAACAAGCCCGCTAATCGTTCTCATACGGGTCGAGCGGGTGGCGGACTGATTGAGAGGCCAAACCAGTAAGCAAGCCAACCTGATGTCATCACACGCCGCGAAACCGCCCGCATCGGATACGGCATAACGACGCTCGGATCACTGTACCGGCCGCCCTGCCATGACCTGCCGGATTGGCAGGTCATGGCACCGCGACATGGACACTGTCAGGCTGCTAAAACTCCTCCCAGCCCGCGTCGGCTGGGACGGGTTTGCGGGCGGCGCTGCCGCCCTCACCCCGGCTGAGCGTCTTCAATGCGGGAACGGTCCGGGTTTTCGCCGGGCGCAGCGTGGCCGCAGTTGCAACCGGCCGGCGCAGCGGCGACGCTGCGGGCATTGACGCCGCAACGTTATCCTCCGCCTCGGCGCTCAACCGGAATTGTCCGGCCAAACGCGCAAGCTTGTCTGTATCCTGGGCGAGAGAGCGGGCGGCAGCGGTGCTCTGCTCGACCATGGCGGCGTTCTGCTGGGTGACCTTGTCCATCTGGTTGATGGCGGTGTTCACCTCCTGCAGCCCGGTCGCCTGCTCGTGCGCCGAGCCGGTAATCTCAGTCACCGCGGCATTGATCTCGGCAACCTGACCGGCGATGCGGGCAAGCGTCTGGCCGGTTTCGCCGACAAGCTTGACACCGGCGCCGACGTGCTGACCGGAGGCAGAGATCAGCGCCTTGATTTCCTTTGCCGCCCCTGCTGAGCGCTGAGCGAGCGCCCGCACCTCTGAGGCGACGACGGCGAAGCCGCGGCCTGCGTCGCCGGCCCGCGCAGCTTCCACTCCCGCATTGAGCGCAAGCAGGTTGGTTTGAAACGCGATCTCGTCAATCACGCCGATGATCTGATTGATTTGATGGGCAGACTTCTCGATTTCGTGCATGGCGGCGACCGCTTGCTCGACGACCTGACCCGAGCGCTCGGCCTCCGTCTTGGTGCGCGAAACCACGTCTTGCGCCTGTTTGGCGCCATTCGCGGTTTGCTGCACCGTGGCGGTGATCTGGTCCAGTGCGGCCGCTGTCTCCTCCAGGCTCGCCGCCTGCTGCTCGGTCCGGCGCGACAGGTCTTCCGTGGCCTGGGCGATCTCCTCGGTGCCCGAGCGGATCGCCTCGGTGTTCACGACGATGCCGCCCACCAGTTGCCGCAACTGCTCCATGGCGGCGTTGAGGTCGGCCCGCAGCGGCTCATATGCTTCCGGCAAGGCAACATCGGCGCGGTATGCGAGGTTGCCCGCGGCCAGTTGCTTCAACCCTGCCCCAATCGAGCCCACGACCAGCGTCGCCGCCTTTGCAGCCGCGGCTTGCTCGGCCTCGGCCCGCACCCGCTCATCTTCGGACGCCCGCCGTATGCGCGCGGCTGCCTGTTCCCGCTCATGCGTCCGCTCCTTTATGGCGTTTTCCTTGAACACCGCGACCGCCCCGGCCATCGCGCCGACCTCGTCACCGCGGCCCAGGCCGGGAATGCCGACCTCCACGTCGCCGCCGGCAAGCCGCCCCATGCAAGACTGCAGGCGCGCGAGCGGGCGGGTGACGCCACGGCGCGTCGCCAGGAGCATCCCCGATGCCGCGACCAAGAACAGCACCAGGGTTCCGCCGAACACCCATAGCTGCGCGTTGCGCAGCCGGGCCACACGGGTTTCCAGCAGCTCCGTCAGTTCCTGCGCCGCCTGTTGGCTGAACTGGGTGACCTGCACGATCCTGCCGCGCGCGGCGTCCGCACTGGCGTGTCCGGCCTTGAGTTCGTCGACAAATCCGGCCAGCGCGGTGCGCAGGCTCTGATACGGTTGGTCCAGCGCCACCTTGATGCGCTCGCCGCCATCCGCCTGCTCGGCCGAGGCCAGCGAGGCGTCCATGCCGTCCAGGTCGCCCACCAAGCCGCCCAGGCCCACCAGGAACTGCGCCCGCGCCTCGGCGTCCCCGGTACTGGCAGCTTCGGCAGTCGCAAGGTCGGCCAGCCGGTCCAGCACGTCGGGCAGCCGGTTCAGAACGACGTCGGACAGGTAATAGGTGGCCAGGACGTTGTCGAGGATCAGGTTGGACCGGTCGCCGACCCGGCCGATCAGGTCGCGCAGCTTGGTGCGGGCAGCCTGCACTGCGGAAGGATCGCTGGCTGCCCGGATCGCCGCCGCGGCAACGCCCAACTGCGGCTGGGTTTCCAGTCCGCCCATCGACGCATCGAGCACCGTCACCGCCTCGGCCAAGCTGGCCGGCGCACCGGTCCTGTCAAGCGCCACCGCGGCCAGCCTGCCCTGTAGCGGCGCCATCCCGGCCAGGTAGCGTGCTCCCAGGACTTCTTGCGATGCGAAGCGGATCGCCACGTTCTGCTCGGTGACGAGTGCCCATAGGATGAAGGCGACCGGGGCGGCGAAGGCACAGGCCGACAAGCCCAGCTTGTGCGCGATCCGAAGGTTCAAGGCCATGTCTGCTCCGATGCGCCCGCGCGCACTGGCGCGGCTTGGTGACGGGAAGTCCATCGCCAGGCCTAGTCCGGAAGCATTAAGAAACGTCCCACGTGCCGACACTTTTGGCGGCTGGTTTGGATTGGGCTGGTGCGGCAATCGGTGGGATTTCGAGCGGCGTGAAGGAGGTACGCAGTACTCGGCCTGGGGTCGGCGCGGCGGCGGATGGCGCTGCGCTTATCCGCCCTACACATACGATGCTAGTGCCGTGGCGGGCTGAGGGCCGGCTGATGCGCCGTCTTTGGCGGGGACGGTGGCCTTAGTCGTCTTTGTAGGGGTTTTTCGTGCCGCGGAGCAGCAGGCGGATGGGCACGCCTGGAAGCTTGAATTCCTCGCGCAGGCTGTTCACCAGGTAGCGCTGGTAGTCCTCGGGCATCTGCTCCGCCCGGGTGCCGAAGGCGATGAAGGTCGGCGGACGCGCCTTGGCCTGGGTGATGTAACGCAGCTTCAGGCGGCGTCCGTCCACCAGCGGCGGCGCATGGCGTTCCAGCGCGCCCTCGAACCAGCGGTTCAGCGCGCCAGTGGCCACGCGGGAGTTCCAGGTATGGTGCACCGCCCGCACCGCCGGCAGCAGCTTGTCCACGCCGAAGCCGGTCAGCGCCGAGAAGTTCACCACGGGAATACCTTTCATCTGCGCCATGCTGGTTTCCAGCCGGTCGGCGATGCCTCGGCGCGTTGCGGTGCGGTCGGCGACCGCGTCCCACTTGTTCAGCGCCAGCACGCAGGCGCGGCCCTCGCGCTCGATCAGCCGGGCCAGTTGCAAGTCCTGCTCGTGCAGACCTTCGAGGCTGTCTATACACAGCACCACGACCTCGGCCATCTTGAGCGCCTCGATGCTGGCGCTGACGGACATCTTTTCCAGCGCCAGCTCGACCCGGGCCTTGCGGCGCATTCCGGCGGTGTCCACGATCTCGATGGGTCCGATGTCGTCCTGCAGGAACGACGCGACGGCATCCCGGGTCAGGCCCGGCTCCGGGCCGGTGATCATGCGCTCCTCGCCGAGCAGGCGGTTCAGCAGCGTGCTCTTGCCGGCGTTCGGGCGGCCGACGATGGCGAGCTTTAGCGGGCGCTCGTCGTCCACCTCTGGGTCCTGCTCCGGCAGGCGGTCGGCAATTTCGCCCATCAGGTCTGATAGGCCGTCGCCGTGCTCCGCCGACATCGCGAGGGGCTGGCCCAGGCCGAGGCTGTAGGCCTCCATCGCGGCGCTGGCCCCTGCCCTGCCCTCGGCCTTGTTGGCTACCAGCAGCACCGGGCGGTTCTGTCGGCGCAGCCAGTTCGCGAAGTGGCTATCCGCCGGGGTGATGCCGGCGCGGGCGTCCACGACGAACACCACCAGGTCGGCCTGCGCCACCGCCGCCTCGGACGAGGCGCGCATCCGGCCCGGCAGGGTGTCGGGCGCCGACTCCTCAAGCCCCGCGGTGTCTATTAGGCGGACCCGCTTGCCGCGCAGCATGGCCTCCGCCTCCTTGCGGTCGCGCGTCACGCCGGGCGTGTCGGAGACGATGGCGTAACGGCGGCCGGCGAGCTTGTTGAATAGCGTGCTCTTGCCGACGTTGGGACGGCCGGCGATGACGACGGTGGGGAGGGTCAATGGCTCACCTGGATGGCGCGTGTCATCGGAACGCCTGCAGCGAGCCGTCGTCGGTCAGGATGAGCAGCGTGCCGGCTGCGGCGATCGGCGTCACGGCGGCGGCGTCGCGCAATTTCTCCTGGCCGATGATCTTGCCGTTTGTCGGGTTGACCGACAGCGCGGTCTCGTTGCTGCCGGCCAGCACCAGGCGTCCGCCGGCCAGGATGGGTCCGGTCCAGAACAGCGGGTCGCGGCGCTTTTCCGGATTGTCGTAGCGCGGCAGGTCGGTCAGCCAGCGCAGCTTGCCGTCGTCGCGTCCAATGGCGGCGAGGGTCTGATCCAGAGTTTGCACGAACAGGGTGTCGCTCGCGAGCCAGGGCGTTTCCAGGCCGCCGACCTCCCGCTCCCACAGCCGCCGGCCGGAGCGCAGGTCGAGCGACACCAGCAGGCCACCGACGCCGATGGCGAACACCCGGCCCCCATCCACGACGGGGAGGCCGCGCACCGCTGCCAGGTCTACGACGCTGTTGCGTCCGCGGGAGGCCGCCAGGCTGTCTGTCCAGGCGAGACCGCCGCTTTCGGCGCGCACCGCGGCTATGTCGCCGGACTCGAAGCCGGCCACCACGAGCCCGTCGCTATAGGCGGGTGCCGACTGCGACAGCACGGTGGTTGCGGCGGTGGCTGCTTGGTAGGTCCATTGGCGCTCGCCGTCCGTTGCCTTGAGCGACAGCAAGCGGTTGTCCAGCGTGGTGATGAACAGGCGTCCCTCGGCGATGCAGGGAGCAGAGCGGCCCGGCGTGTCCAAGCCCTTGCGCCAGCGGATCGCGCCGGTGTTGCCGTCCATGGCCAGGGCTTCGCCGCGGCCGGTGGTGGCATACAGGACGCCGCCGGCCACGGCGATGCCGCCGCCGACGTTGGTGCTGCGGTCATGCTCGCCTTGGGTTTCCGTGCGCCAGATGCGGCTGCCGTTCGCCAGGTCGAAGGCGGCGACCACGCCGTCGCTGTCCATCGTGAACACGCGTCCGCCGGCGATCAGCGGCTGCGCCGTGACCTTCTGGCGGTAGCCGCCGCCCTCGCCGATGCTGGCGCGCCATGTCGGCTGCAGCACGCCGGAAGCCGGGGTGTTAAGGGCGATGTGGCCGACGGCGTGGGTGGCGTTGCCGCCGGCCTGCGGCCACTCCGGCAGAGGTGCCGGTGGCGGCACGCTGACGGTCACGGCCGGGCCGTCCAGCGTCAGGCCGCGCTGGGCCGCGACCACCGCCTCGCGCTTGCCGGGCAAGGGCGGCTTGGCTTCGCTGAAGATGTTGTCCAACGCGCTGCATCCCGTTGCCGCCAGCGGCAGCAGCAACGCCGCCCGCCGGGACAGGCGCCTCAACGGCCGGCCCCAGGGGGCGGAGGCGGTGCCTCGCCCAACTGCGTCAGCACGGCGTTGGCCCGGCCGCGCGTACCCTCCGGCGCGGCGGGGTCGGTGGATAGGCTGCGCAGCAGGTCTTTTGCCTGGTCGGTATGGCCGGTCCGCAAGGCGAGCAGCGCCTGGGTTTCCTGCGCCATCGGCCGCCAAGGGCTGTTGATTTGCAGCAGCGGCTGCAAGCGGGCCTCCACGGCCGAGGGATCGCCGGCGTCCACTTGGTACTGCGCTGCCACGAGGCGGGCCAGATCGCGCAGCAGCGGGTCGGCCGCGTTGTCATTGACGACTGCATCCCAGTCGTTGAGCGCGCCCGCCAGGTCGCCGGCGCCGGCACGCAGGGCCGCGGCGCGCAGGCGGGCCAGGGTGCGGTAGCCCTCAGGGGCGGTGGCGGCCAGGCGGTCGAACTCGGTTTGGGCGGCGGCACGGGCGGGGGTCGCTGCGCCGTCCGCCGCTGCCGGCCCGGTGATTTCCCGGGCCGCCGCGGCGTAAGACACTGCGATCTCGGCGTTCGCCTGTGCCTGGCGGGACCGCCATACCTGCCAGCCTGCGATGCCGGCGCCGATCAGCAGGACCAGGATGATGCCGGGGATGGCAAGACGCAGGGCGACCTGCCGCATCCGCTCTGCCCGGAAGTCGCTATTCAGCTCGTCGAAGATATCAGCCACATCGTGCCCTTTGGCAGCCCCTGCAGGTGCGGCCGGACCATAGCGGCGCGGGGGGTGCGGGGCAAATGAGCCGGGGTTTCATTAACCGGGGTTTCATCGGGACGCGGCAGGATGGGCGGCATGCGCGCGATGTGCCTCATGCTGATCCTGATGCTGATACTGGGCGTTTCCGCCTGCTCGCCTGCGCCGTGGGGCGCGCTGGCCGGGGCGGACGTCGTCTCGATCGCGGTGTTCGGGCGGGGCGTCGGGGACATTGGCATTTCGGCGTTGAGTGGGCGGGACTGCTCGGTCGTGCGGCTGGAGCGCGGGCAGACCTACTGCGCGGCACGGGATGTGGCGCCGGGGCCGAGGGTGTTCTGCACCCGCAGCCTTGGAACTGTGGATTGCTGGGAGGACCCGGCCAGGCTGCCGGGCGGCTACAGCGGCGTTGGCGACACTCCGCTGCCTAACGCGGCGCAGGAGCGGTATCGCCGCGCGCCTTGGCCGAAGGCGCTGACGGCTAACTGATGGCGGCGGCTGTGTGCTGTGAGCGGTTCTGGAGACCTTTGCGGGGCGGATAGGCTTTGGCGCCTTCGTGGATCACAACGTGGTGCTGCAGGGCGGCGTATGGCGCTTCGCTTATACACCCTACAAGGCTTGGGGGGAAACTGGCGGAGCGGAGGGCGGTTGGTATGATACCGATGGCCGATATTTCGAACCCTTTGCCTCGTCGTCGCGGGCCGGATGCGGCCGGGCGATCTAGGGCCGCACTTGGCGTTTTTGCAGTGGGTGGAGCGGGTTCGCTAGATCCCTAGGGGGATCTTGGAGTGGCGTGGAGTCTGCGGCTTGCTCACTCCTCCGGAGCGGGAGGAGTGAGCAGCCGGGATGCTGATTGGACCGGGGCGGCTGGGTCTAGACGTCCTTTGCGCTGTCGCCGCCGGTGACCTCGTATTCGGCACCGGTCACCATTGCGGCGGCGTCGGAGGCCAGGAACACGGCCGCTGGCGAGATGTCGTCCGGCTGCAGCCAGCCTACCTTCAAGGGCACGGTCGGCGCGCGCACGTCCCATGCCTGCTGCGGCGTCGGGTGGTCGGGCGGGGTGCGGCCGGTCTCGGCCATGGTCTCGGTCAGGCGCTTCTCGTAGCGGGTGAGCGGGGTGTCCACGAGGCCGGGGATCAGGGCGTTCACCGTGATGTTGTACTGGCCTAGCTCGATGGCCGCGGACTTCATCAGGCCCAGGATGCCCCACTTGGATGCGGAGTAGCTGGAGCCGTCCTTGGTGCCGTGCTTGCCCTGCATGGATGACAGCAGAATCAGGCGACCCTTCTTGCGTGCGGCCATGGCGGGGGCGAAAGCGCGGACGGTGTTGGCGGTGCCGTTCAGGTTGTTGTTGATGACGTCGTTCCAGTCGGAGTCTTCCATCTCCAGCAGCGGCTTCCAGCGCTGGATGGCGGCGTTGGCGACGACGATGTCTATTGGTCCCAGGCCGCGCTGGACTTGGTCGGCGGCGGCGCGCAGGGCGGCGATGTCGCGGATGTCGGCGCGGATTGACAGGGTGCGGCGGCCGTAGGCTTGGATTTGCCGGATGGTCTCGGCCATGTCGTCGCTGGTCGCTGCCTTGGCATCGGAGGCGGGGCTGACGGGGCCGGCGATGTCCAGGATGGCGACGTCGGCGCCGTTGGCGGCGAACTCGACGGCGATGGCGCGGCCGATGCCGCGGGCACCGCCGGTCACGACGGCGATCTTGCCGGTCAGGGCGGAGCCTCGGCCGGGGCGGATCGGGCCGGCCGATTTATCGGCTGGAGGCTCCGGCATCGGGTTGCCGTTTAGCTCGCGCGCTTCGGTGTCGGTGCGGGTTGCGGCAGTTTGGGCTGCGGCGCCGGTCGCGGCTGCCATGCCTGCCGCCAGCCCGGCGCCGAGAAGGAGCGACCGGCGGACGGGATCGGGCTCGGCTGCAGGGGTTTGGGGCTGGTTTCGGGGCTTGTCTTGGTCGCTCATGGGAGGATTCCTGGGTTGCCGGCTGCAAACGGCGGCGGGGATGGGCAGTTGCCTCCTTGCCGGGTCAGCCGCGGAAGCGGACGAGGCGGCCTGCGGGGCTGCCCAGCACCTCGCCGTCGCGCATCACCGGGTTGCCGCGGATGATCGTCGCCATGGGCCAGCCGGTGACCTGCATGCCGTTGAAGGGGGTCCAGCCGCAGGGAGAGACGATCCAACTGTCCTCGATGGTGCGGCGGGCGTGCAGGTCCACCAGGGTGAAGTCGGCGTCGTAGCCGACGGCCAGGCGGCCCTTGCCGACGACGCCATAAACGCGGGCCGGGCCGGCGCACATCAGGTCCACCATGCGGGCCAGGGATAGGCGGCCGGCGTTCACGTGGTCGAGCATGACCGGCACCAGGGTTTGCACGCCGGTCAGGCCGGCGGGGCAGTCGGGCCAGGGCTTCATCTTGGCGGCGCGGGGGTGCGGGGCGTGGTCGGAGCCGATGGTGTCGGCGGTGCCGTCGCGGACGGCGGCCCAGGCGGCCTCCCAGTGGCGGCGGCCACGGATGGGGGGGTTCATGACGCCCATGCCGCCGAGCTGGTCGTAAACCTCGGGGGCCATCTGGGTCAGGTGGTTCACCAGCAGCTCGACGGTGGCGACGTCTCGGTAATCGCTCATGTATTCGAGTTCTTGGGCGGTGGAGACGTGCAGGATGTGGGCGGGACGCCCGGTCTTGCGGGCCAGGGCCATCAGGCGGCGGGTGCCGAGGAAGGCGCACTCCTCGTCGCGCCATTCCATGTGGCTGCTGTAGGGGTCGCCGGACTTGAACAGGGGCTTGCGGGCTTGCAGGCGGTATTCGTCCTCGCTGTGGTAGGAGACCCGGCGGCGGCCGCTGCGCATGACGGCCTCCAGCGAGGCGTCGTCCTCGATCAGGAGGTCGCCGGTGCTGCTGCCGGCGAAGACCTTGATGCCGCAGACGCCTTCCAACAACTCCAGGGCGGCCAGGTATGGGGTGTTGGGCTTCGTGGCGCCGACGTAGAGGCCCATGTCGCACCAGGCGTTGCCCTCGGCATAGCCCTGCTTCCAGGCGACCTGGTTGGCGTCGGTGATGGCGGGGGCGGTGTTGGGCATGTCGAACACTGCGGCGAGGCCGCCCAGGACGGCGGCGCGGGTGCCGGTGGGGATGGTCTCGATGGCGGGGTCGCCGGGGTCGCGGAGGTGGACGTGGGGGTCGATCAGGCCGGGGAGGACGTGGAGGCCGGCGGCATCGAGGGTGGCGTCGGCGGTGGCGCCGGCGGGGACGCCGATGGCGGCGATGCGGCCGTTGCGGACTCCTATGTCGGCGGATTCTTCGCCCCAGGGCAGGACTAGGGCGCCGTTGCGGAGGAGGAGGTCGTAGTGGTCGGGCATGAGGCGGAGTCTCCTGAGCAAACCTGTGGAGGTTTGACCATGGATGAGGGGATGGGCGGGGTTCGTGCGGCCTGCCGCATGAAGGATGTTGGGCGTGGGTAGGCGGCGCGACCCTGCTTAGCGCCGAGCAGCCGCGGTTGGTAGCCTGCCGTCCCAGGAGGTGGTCCCGGTAAGCCCGGGGACCAACTGGTTTGCGCTTTGGGCCATTTGGAATGGTG
>CAXTCI010000163.1:7179-12158 GCA_964242325.1 uncultured Acetobacteraceae bacterium | reverse complement strand
ACCACGTAGTCCCACATGTTGCGGTCCAGCGCCCGGTGCGCCGCCGCCACGATCTCGTGCAGCGTCTGGAAATCGTTGGCGGCGGGATCGCCGGTGATCGTTTCAGGCGCCTTTTCCAGCGCGTCCTGTGGCAGGTTGGTCATGGTCTCGTCTCCTCCCGCGATACTTGGATCGGGGCCTATGCGGGCAACAGGTCCCGGATTACGTCAGGGCTAGGCGCCAGCTCGCCTCGCTCGACCTGCTTCACGGCCGCGACCAGCGCCTGATGTGCCGGGGCGGTACGGCCGACCCGGAGACCCTGCTCCACAATGAACCCGTTCATGAATTCGATCTCGGTGCGGCGTCCCTTGGCGATGTCCTGCGCCATGGAGGGGCGCTGCAAGTCATTTCGCTCCTCCTTGTTGGAGGTCGCCAGCAGCACTGCCTCCACCTCCTCCAGCGCCGCCGCGCTACCTTCCGAGGCTTGAGCCAGGCGCTCCGGCTCGATCTTTGCAATCGGCTCCAAGTCGTAGCCCAGCGCCTGGCCGATGCGAACCGCCTCACCCCCTAGCCGAATGCTGAAGCGGCGGGCATCGTCGTTCCGTTCCCGGTTGTTGCCGCCCAGCCCGGTCACCGCGGACAGGCCGTTGCGCATCCCGTTGACGCAGAGCTTGGACCAGCGCTCCCCCCACAGGTTGCGCGTGACCTTCACGCTGTCCACGGCGGCGATCATCGCGCCCAGCTCCTCCACCCGGCGGGTGATCCTGCCGTGCACCTCGCCCACGCGGAACACCGTGTGCTCCTGGCCGCCCTTGGCCACCGTGCGGCGGATGCGGCCCGGTGCGTGCAACTCGGCGGCCAGCAGGGCGGCGATGCAGCCCACCGTGCGGCCCCAGCCGACCAGGGCGGCGATCCGCTCCTCATTGATGCAGTTCTGCAAGGAGACGACATAGCCGCCCTCCGCCAGGTACTGGCGAATCATCGTGGTCGCCCACTCCGTGTCGTAGGACTTCACCGCGACGATCGCGATGTCCACCGGGCGCTGCTTGGAGAAGTTCTGCAGCTCCGTCAGATGGATCGCGTCCACCCGGACCGTGCAGCTTTCCTCTGGCGTGACGCCTTCCAGCTCCAGCCCATGGGTGCGGATCGCCTCCACGTGGGCGGGCCAGGGGTCAACCAGCGTCACGTCCTGCCCGTTGCGCGCCAGGTGGCCGCCGACGTAGCCGCCGACGGCGCCTGCGCCGATCACCGCGATTCTCGGTCGCATCCGTTTCCTCCGATCTGTTTCAGGGATATTAGACCGCACGCACCAGGGAGCAACCAATGCCGACACCCAGCGCCACGGACCGGCGGCAACGCTTACGGGCCATCCTTGCGGGCGATGCCTGCGTCCATCCCGGCTCCGTGCACGACGCGATCTCCGCCCGCATCGCCGAGGACCTGGGATTTGAGCTCGGCATGTTCGCCGGTTCCGTCGCCTCCCTCGCCGTGCTGGGTGCGCCGGACATCGTGGTGCTGACGCTGACCGAGTTCGCGGAGCAGGCCCGCCGCATATGCCGCGGTGCCCCGTCCTTGCCGCTGCTGGTGGATGCCGACCATGGTTACGGCAACGCCCTGAACGCCGCCCGTACGGTGCAGGAGCTGGAAACGGCCGGCGTCGCCGCGCTGACGATCGAGGACACGGTCCTGCCAACCCCTTACGGCACGGACAAGCCCACCCTTCTGCCGTTGGACGAAGGCCTGGGCAAGGTCTCCGCCGCACTGGCAGCGCGGGACGACCCGAGCCTGGTCGTGGTGGCGCGCACAAGCGCGGTCGGCATCAACGGGATCGACGACGCGGTGGCCCGCGCCCGCGCCTATGCCGCCCTTGGCCCCGATGCGCTGTTCTTCACCGGTGTCACCAAGCAGGCGGAACTGGAGGTGCTGGCGGCGGCGACCGCGCTGCCGATCATCCTGGGCGGCATTCCCGCGGCACTGGGCGACCGGGCGGCGCTGGCCGCGCACCGCGTACGGGTCAGCCTGCAAGGTCACCAGCCCTTCGCAGCCGCGGTCCAGGCTTTGCACGACACGCTGAAGGCGTTGCGCGAGGGCACGCCGCCCGCAGACCTGACCGGCGTGGCGTCCGCCGCTCTGATGAGCCGTGTCACCCGGGCGAACGAATACGAGGCCGGACGCAAGCGCTTCCTGGGGGGATAGGCAGGCGCAACGTGCGCAAGTCTGTCGGGTAACGCTTTGGCAAGCTTTGACCACAACCCAACGCGATGAACTGGTCCGGCTGCGGCGCGAGACCAAGCAGTTGCGGGTGGAGCGCGACATCCTTTCTCAAGCGGCGGACCAGGCAGAGGCGACGTGGGACACGCCTACGCCGGGCCACCCGTCTCAACTCGATGCGGTGCGCCGGTCGAAGTCTTGTCGTGCCGCTTCAATGTCGGCGCGGTGCGCCCGCGCCCAGTCGCTCAGCAGCCGCACCGGCTGCCAGAGCGACCGTCCCATCTCCGTCAGCGCGTAATCCACCCGCGGTGGCGTGCTGGCTGTCACCGTACGCGTCACCAAGCCGTCCCGCTCTAGGCCGCGGAGCGTGAGGGTCAGCATGCGTTGCGAGATGCCGCCCACCAGCCGCTTGATCTCGTTGAAGCGGCGCGGGCCGTCGCCGAGCAGCGCCACGACGAGGACGCTCCACTTGTCGCCCACCCGCACCAGCACGGCGCTGACAGCGCGGCAGTCGTCGCTCTCCGGATCCAAGCCAGGTCCGGTTACCGCGGTGTGCCTTGGTTGCAGCATTGTGCCTCCTTGCGGTGGGTTGGGGTAGTTAACCATCTAGACCTGGTTACCAAAAGGAACCGGCATTGCGCCACCACTCATGGCCTGCCGGCACACGCAGCAAGGTGCCCCATGACACAGCTTCTCGAACTCGGCCTGGACACATTCGGAGACGTCACCAGCGACGCCGCGGGCAATCCGCTGCCGCATGCCCAGGTGGTCCGCAACGTAATCGCTGAGGCCGTGCTGGCCGACGAGGTCGGCCTGGACTCCTTCGGCATCGGTGAGCACCACCGGGCCGACTTCGCCATTTCCGCCCCTGAGATCGTCTTGGCAGCGATTGCGAGCCGCACAAGGCGGCTCCGCCTCGGTTCCGCCGTGACCGTGCTCAGTTCCGATGACCCGATCCGCATCTTCCAACGCTTTGCAACCCTGGACGCGGCGTCCAACGGCCGCGCCGAGGTGATCCTAGGCCGAGGCTCGTTCACCGAGTCCTTCCCCCTGTTCGGCTATGACCTGGCGGACTACGAGGCGCTGTTCGAGGACAAGCTCGATTTGTTTGCGGCCCTGCTGCGCCAAGGGCCGGTCACGTGGCAGGGCCGGACGCGGCCGGCTCTGGCCGCCCAGGAGGTATTCCCACCGGTCGAGGCCGGGACGCTCAAGACCTGGATCGGCGTCGGCGGCAGCCCGAACTCGGTGGTGCGCACAGCGCAGTACGACTTGCCCATGATGTTGGCCATCATCGGCGGCGACCCGAACCGGTTCCGGCCGTACGTGGATTTATATCACCAGGCGTTCGCACATCTCGGCAAGCCGGCGCGGGAGGTCGGCGTGCATTCGCCGGGCTACGTTGCAGAGACCGACGAGCGGGCGCGCGATGAGCTGTGGCCGGCCTTCAAGCAGATGCGGGACCGTATCGGGGCGGAGCGCGGTTGGCCACCCATGCGCCGTGCTGAATTTGACCAGGAAGCCAATGGCGGTTCGTTGTACGTCGGGTCTCCGGAAACGGTGGCACGCAAGATCGCGGGCACCGCGAAGGCACTGGGTTTGTCGCGGTTCGACCTGAAGTACAGTGCCGGCCCGCTCTCACACGAAAAGCTGGCAAACGGCATCGAACTATACGGGCGCGTTGTGGTGCCCATGGTGCGTGACATGCTGGCGCATACGGCGGCTCCGGCACTGCTGCGGGTTGCTTCCTAATCAGGCGTGCAGCGACGGAACGTGAGCGGCACCGGCGAAACAGGCGCGATACCAAGGCCGGAGCAACTCCATCCCGTCGCATACCTCAGCCGGCTGCCGCTCCTTTCCAGGCCCTGGTGGGAGGCTGCGTATTCCATGAGCAGGCGCAACGGCCTGAGTTTGGCCGAAGAACATGAGAGGCGGCTTTTTCGGAGTCGAGTGTCAGCTTTGGCCAACGCACCGGCAAGCTGACGGCATGGTGGGCCGTCGAGGACAAGAATGCGCGCCGGAAGTCAGCATGACAGCCCAGGCCACGCTATTTTATGCGTGCTGGCAGACGTGCCAAGATGTCGATCGTAATGCAGGCCGACGCCTCGATGCGGTCAGGCAGTTATCGCAGCGAGGTGGTATTGCCTGAATGCCAGGTGCTCGGGCAGGCCCCGGACACGTTCGTGACGGAGAGCCTCCGGTGCGGCGTTCGGCGGCGTGCAGCACGGCAGCAGCGTGCTGACCAGGGGCGACCCCGCCTTGTCTGCAGTGGTGCCGTGTTCCACGATACCGCCCTCTGGATCCAGGTGGAGATGGGCGGGACGATGATACTCGCTGCCGAGCAACCCATTCAGCCGCGCTCGTAAATGGCTCACCCGAACCACCTTGTCATGGCCTTCCTGAAACTCTGCCTGCCGCTGTTTGGCTTCCTGCATCTCCTGCCGACGGCGATCCCAGCCGAGCGCCATCGCTGCAACGGAACGGTCGCGGGATGGCGTGCTGCAGATTGCCCCAGTGCCAGTTGATGCATGTCGGCGTCGATGGCGGAGCGAGCAACACCCGAGTCAAGCGGCTCGATGCGGATGGCCAGGTGCGAACCGCCGTTCTTGCCGGGCCGTCCAGCCTGACTTTGGGCGTCGAGGCCGCCTGGCGGCACATCGCCGAGGCCTTGGCAGCAGTCGGCATCGGTACCGAGGCATATCCGCAAACCCGTCTTGCTTGTGCGCTGGCCGGCACCCGTCGGTCCGCCGGACGGGAGGCATTCCTTGCCTCGGCACCGGCGTTCGCCTCCC
>CAXTCI010000163.1:0-7079 GCA_964242325.1 uncultured Acetobacteraceae bacterium | reverse complement strand
GTTGGGGGCTGGGGCTTCCCGGTGCGGGACGAAGCGAGCGGCGCCTGGCTTGGGCGGCTGGTGCTGGCGGAGGCGCTGCGGGTCCTCGACGGCTACGACCTGGTAGCTACGCCGCTGCACCACGCGGTGATCGCCGCCGTCGGCCCGTCCATTGATGCCGTGGCAGCCTGGACCTACCAGGCCACGTCCACCCGGTATGCCACCCTTGCACCCCTTGTAATCGACGCCGCAGACAAGGGCGATCCAGCGGGACTGTGCCTGGTCCACCTCGCCGCCCACGAAGCCGAGCAGTTGGTGAACGCCCTGGACCCACACGGTGAACTCCCGCTCTGTTTAGGTGGCAGCTTGGCGCTCCCGCTCCTCAACCACATGGCCGAGCGCGTTACAGGCCGGGTGCGGCCCAGCCAAGGCGACGCGTGCGACGGCGCATTGCTGCTGGCGCGTGGCCTGGTGCAGAGCGACTTGCCGACCTGACCCGTTGTCAGGGATCAGGAAACTCAGCATCATTCCAGCTTGGAACAGGACGAGGTGACGCGCGTGGGTCTGCGGTTCTGCTGGGCGTTGCTCGCCCTTCTTCCCGTCCTCTCCGCCCGGGCCCAAACCGCTCCGGCCACGTTGCGCATTGGCATGCAGGACGAGCCCGACGTGCTCGACCCGGCGCGCGGCGGCACCTTCGCCGGCCGGCTCGTCTTCGCGGCCGCCTGCGACAAGCTGATCGACACCAACCCGACGCTCGATTTCGTGCCGCAGCTCGCCACTGGCTGGACCTGGTCCGCGGACGGCCTGACGCTCACCCTCAAACTCCGCCCAGGCGTCCAATTCCAGGATGGAACCGCCATGGATGCCGAGGCGGTACGTGCCAACCTCGACCGCTACCGCACGGCCGCGGCCAGCGTGCGCAAGGCCGAACTCAAGCCCATCGCCGAGGTGTCGGTCACCGATCCGCTAACCGTCGAGCTGCATCTCAGCCAGCGCTATGCGCCCCTGCTGGCGGTGCTGGCTGATCGGGCTGGCATGATGATGTCCCCTGCGGCCTTCGCCGGCGGGAAGAACCCTGATCTCCCGGTCTGCGCCGGGCCGTTCAAAGTGACTGAGCGGGTGGCGCAGGACCGTATCGTGCTCGACCGCTTCGATGGCTATTGGAACGCGCCGTCCATCCACCTGAACCGCATCGTCTACCGCCCGATCCATGACAGCACCATCCGCTTGGTGAACCTACAGACGGGGCAGCTTGACATGCTGGAGGAGCTGTCGCCCTCCGACGTCGCCGCAGTGAAGGCCAATCCACGCCTACATCTCAGCACCGCGACATCGCTGGGCTACGAGGCCATCTCGATCAATGTCGGCCATGGCACCGGCGCGCAAACCCCACTGGGCCAGAACGAAGCGGTGCGCGAGGCACTTGAGCGGGCCATCGACCGCGAGGTGATCAATCAAGTGGTGATGGAGGGGCAATACGTCCCGGCGAACCAGGCGGAGCTGCCCCATTCGAAATATTGGAATCCCGACATACCCATACCGGGGCGCGACCCGGCCGCGGCAAAGGTGCTGCTGAAGCAGGCCGGGTTCGACCGTGTTCCGTTCACCCTGACGGTGACCAACACCCCGCGCGAAACGCAGCTCGGCGAGGTCATCCAGGCGATGGTGGCCGACGCCGGGTTCGACGTGAAAGTGCAGCCGCTGGATGTGGCCGCCCTGATCGATGGCATGAACGCCGGCAACTACAACGCCTCGGTCGTGGTCTGGAGTGGCCGGGCTGATCCGGACTCCAACATCGCGCTGTTCCTGGCCTGCGACGGATTCCAGAACTGGGGCAAGTACTGCGATCCGCAATTTGACGCCCTGCTCAACCAGGCGCGGGCCAGCACCGACCCGTCGGAGCGGCAGTCGCTGTATCGCCAGGTCGCGGCGAAATATCTGCAGGCCCGACCGGATATCGTGCTGTTCCACATGACCTGGCTGTTCGCCGCCAGCGATGCACTACATGGGTTCGTTGCCAACCCCGACGGGCTGATCCGCACCCAGGGTCTCAGCCTTCATTAGAAGCGGACGTCGCTTCGAATGCACATTGAGTCATCCACGATGCAGACGGGACGGCGGAGACTGGCCGAAAGTTGCCTGTCTTCTCGGACAACCGCTATGCAAAACGGACGCCTACGTCGGTCGTGGCTGCGGCAAACATGATGGCTGGCCGTCCTGGCCGCGCTCCGGCCCCGGGCCTGCCTTGTTATGCCTCAGCGCGACGCGAGGTGGTGCCGTTCGGCTCACTCGGCGTGCCAATCCTCGGCGCGCAACGTCGTGTAGTCGACCATGCCCGACGGCACGTAGCCCTTGAGCCAAGTCGGGATGACATGCGCTTGCGGCACGAAGAACAACGGTAGCGCGGGAAGATCCTCCAGATACAGGCGTTGCATGTTCGCCCATGCGGCTTTCTGCTCGGCCGGGCCAAGAGTGGTCTCGGCAATCTTGAGCTGATCCTCGAACGCTTGGTTCTTCCAGTCCATGTAGTTACTGCCGCCCCAGCCGTTTGCTTCGGTCGGAATGGCGGTCAGCCCATAAAGCTGGCGCGGCGGGTAGCTGACGTTGAACAACCAGTTGTAAAGCGCGAGGCCGCCATACTGCCGATGCTTGAGCGTCGTGCCGAAAAAGGTGCGCTGCACCTCGTTCCGGAGCACCACGTCGATGCCGACTGCCTTGAGCTGGTTCTGCACCACCAGTTCCACAAGCTCCATCAAGCGCACGCCCAGACCCATATGCAGTTCGATGCTGAACCGCTCGCCTTGCGCATTGCGCAGAATACCATCCGGTCCCGGTGTGTAACCTGCCTCTTTCAGCAACGCCTTCGCCTGCGCAGGATCATACGGGGCAACCGGCAAGCCCTGGGCGAACATCGGCTCTCTTGGCGGAACCCAGGTCGCGGCAAGCGTGAAACGCCCACCCGCCAGCCTCTCGCTCATCGTCTTCCGGTCGATTGCCAGTAGGATCGCCCGGCGGACGCGCACGTCGGTGAGGAACTTGTTGTCCAGGTCGAAATCGATGTTCCAGAACGCGAGCGCGTCGTTGTAGACGTACTGGAACTTGGTCGGGCTGTCCTTCTGCATTGCCAGCACCTGGTCGAGCTGCAGCCCGATGGCATCGCCCGGCGCCATGTCAACGTCGCCCGACAGAAGATTAGCTTGCAGGGCCGCCGTGTCGGCGATCGAAAGAGCGACGATGCGCTTGATTGCAGGCACCTTGCCGGTCCAGTGCGGGTTTGGCTCCAGCACGATCCGCGAGCCGCTGTCGTAGCTCGTGATGATGTAGGGCCCGTTCCAAAGCCCAGGCGTCGTCGGAGCACGGTTGTAGACCGTGCCGCTCAGGTAGTCGCCGGGCTTGGTCGCCCCATAGAATGCCGGGCCGTCCGAATGCTCGGACAGCAGCTTGCCCATGCGGTTATACAGCGGGGTCACCTCGTCGAGGTGCAGGACGATCGTCTGGTCATCGACGACATCGACGCTGCGCACGCGGCCCCAAACGCGCGCGTCGGGAAAGCCGCTGCCACTGTCGCCGCCGACCTTTGCGGTGTAGGCGATGTCCTTCGTCGTCAGCGGCACGCCGTCGCCCCAGAAAAGGTCCTTGCGCAGCGTCCAGCGCACGGCCAGGCCCGAGGTCCCGTCCGGCTGCGTTTCCATCCTTACCCGGCCGTTGTCCAGGCTCGGCACCTCCGTGCACATCGAACAGACGTTCTGCCAATCCGGCGTGAACATCGTGACTTGGCGGCTGGCGAAGCCGAGCACCCAGCTTTTTACGATAAGCGGGTCGATGTAGGGGTGCTCGCTTGGCGGAAACGATGTCATGCCCACGACGAGCTGCTCATGCGGGCGGGGCTGTGCGAGCGTCGCGCTGCCAAGGCATGCCCCCATGAGCGTTGCGAGGCCGATGGCCCTCATCATCACGTTGCCGACGTCCGAAACTCGGCGCGGATCGGCTGGCCGGACGTCGTGTCGTCCGTGAGCGATTTTGGAGAGAGATGCACGTCCGGTTGACTCCGAAGCTGGCGTGGTAGGCGGCGGTCAGCAAAGCTTACAGCGTCCCGCATGCCATTGTTCCATCAAGCGGCATGGTTGGCGAGCCATGGCCGCACAGATCGAACGCGTTCAGCACGCGACCAGAGAACGGTCGAGGCTGCAGCCCGTCAACTCGTGGCGGCCTGACAGTAGATTACGCGATTCGGGATCAGTTGCGCGGCAGCATCTGAGCCGACGTCCGCTTTTGCATTCCGTGCAATAGACCTGGAACGACGTGGTTGGGTGCGGAGCAGACCTTGATGCGACAGGCCCTCACGACCGCGTTCCAGCATTTCGTGACAGGAGCATGTCTACGGCTGCTACCGCGGGGATTACTTCCCGCAGCGCCTGGGCCAAGTAGGGCCGTAGTGATCGAAGGTCATCCAGCTTGGAGGTAGCCTGCAGCTAGCGCAGCGCCTGCTTCGGCGCAATCCAGAACCGCGCGGACTTGGGTTGCGGCCCAGGTGCCTCCGCGTGCGGTGCGCACGCCCCGCGCGTTCAGGATGCGGGCAATGCCGCGCAGGCTTGTGATGCCGCTTACCCTGATCTGCTGCACGACGGGCATAACGTTCTCGGCAAAGCGGTGCGCGCTATCGGCCGTGCGCGCCGCCCCTATCACCCCAGCCTCCGCCAGGTTGGTCGAGTTGCCCAGAACAGCGCCTTGCCGCTTGCGTGAGGCCAGCGCGGCCCGGGTGCGCTCGGAGATCATCCGACGCTCCTTCTCAGCCAGGGCCGCGTAGATATGCAGCATGAACGGGTCCACGTCTGCGCCAAGCTCGACCACCACGAAGGGTATGCGCTGCGCCATCAGCCCGGCGATGAAGTGGACGTCGCGGCTGAACCGGTCGAGCTTGGCCACGAGTATCTGGCCTCAATGGCGCCGGGTAGCGGCCAGCGCCGCAGCAAGCTGAGACCTACGGTCAAGGGCGTCGGCCCCCTTCCCTGTCTCGACTTCCGTGAACGCCTCGACCACTTCCATGCCGTTCTGAGCCACGAACTGGGCGCAGCGCTCCCGCTGGGCATCCAGTCCTAGCCCGGACCGGCCCTGGCGTTCGATGCTGACGCGATAGTAGGCGACGACGGGCTGCATTCGTCGGTCAGAATGGGTCCATTCCAGGGTATGTAGCAAGCGGCCAAACGGTCGTTTGGACCGCGAGCATTCTCGATGTTTTCCTCGACGAAACACACGCGATAACAGCCCCTTTCGCGTACTATCAGGAACTGCTGAAGAAGGGGGCCGGGCAACCCTCAAGCCACCTCCAAGCCAAGGTGCTGGGCCATTGGGTCGAAGTCACGGTCGTCGTGCAGCAGGCTGTGGCCACCCTCAAGGCAGAATGTGCCGATGATCATGTCCACCGTCTTGCGCCCCATGATACCCCGCCCACGCAGGCTCCGGTAGTTGCGGGCGGCCCGGACTCCCAGGCTGTCGCTGAGCATGGGCGCGACTGGGAAGCGCCGCAGGTTCCGTTCAATGCGGCTGGCATGCGCCTCATCGCGGGCGCCTTGCAGGACTTCCAGCAAAACCAAGTCGCCGACCAGGATTTGGTCATCTCCCTTCTCCGCAAACCCGCACAGCGTGTGAACCGGACCGCTATCGGCGCCACGCAAAAGGCTGATCCAGACCGAGCTGTCCACCACGATCATGACTGTTGGGGTAGACGGCCCTGCGGCATCTTGTGCCAAGATTTGGGTGTCAACATCCGAACAAGGACCGTCCGCATGAACCTTAAGCGTGTTGGCCTCAATACATCCAAGGCCGTGTTCACCTTGCATGGCGTGGACCAGGACGAGAAAGCTGTCCTGCGCCGCAACATGAGGCGGGCGGAGATGGAGGCGTTCTTTGCCAAGCTGCCGCCAACGCATGTGGCGCTTGAGGCATGCGGCGGCTCGCACCATTGGGGGCGCCGGCTGACGGCGATGGGCCACACGGTGCAGCTGATCCCGCCGCAGTACGTGAAGCCGTTCGTCCGGCGCGGCAAGAACGACCGCAACGACGCCGAGGCGATCAGCGAAGCGGCGGCGCGGCCAGAGATGCCGAGCGTGGCGGTGCGGTCGGCCGAGCGGCAGGCCGAGGCGATCGTGCTCTCGGCGCGCGAGTTGCTGGTCCGGCAGCGGACGCAACTGGTCCACGCCATCGCCCAGCGATCCGCCGAAGGCAAGGACGGCGAAGCCGTTCCCGCGCGGCCACGCCGCCGAGTTCGGCGTGATCGCAGCCAAGAACATCAGCCAGCTGCCGGCATTGCTCGAAGTCGTGGCGGCGGAGGACGCTGTGCCGGAGGCAGCCAAGCAGATGCTGGCATTCCTGGGCGCCCAGGTGGCCTAGCTCGATGGTCTCGCCGAAACGCGCAGCGTTTGCGGCTGGGATCGGGGAGCTGGACCACCGAATGAAGCAGCAGCACAGGGCCAACCCGGTCAGCCAATTGTTGGCCGAGGTGCCCGGCATCGGCCCGATCGGGGCGCTGAGCCTGGCGCTTACGGTTGACCCTGGCCGGCTTCAATCCGGGCGGCACTTTGCAGCCTGGCTGGGCCTCGTGCCGAAGGAGCACTCGACCGGCGGGCGCCAGCGCCTGGGCGGAGTAGCCAAAAGTTCCGCGTGCGTCAGCACGTGGAACGGCTACGGAGGGGGCACCAGCCGGGCCGGCCGACGAGCGGCTGCGGCAGTTGCTGGTGCTGGTGCTGGGGGCAACGGCGGTGATCCGCTACGCTAAGCCGGGGAGCAAGACCGCCTCGGCCTGGCTGCTGGCTTTGCTGGAGCGCAAGCCGCGCAAGCTCGCGGCGGTGGCTTTGGCCAACAAGATGGCCCGCATCATGTGGGCGAAGCTGGCCAAGGCTCCGGCGGATCGGCTTCGATCTGCTGGAAGGCCGGCGAAGGGCATGATGGCGACCGGGGAAGCGTATCGGGGCAGCAAGACGGTTACCACGCCGGCAGCTGGGGCTGCCGCGGCCGCCTGACCCGCTCGCAGGTGCCTGGATGCGAGGAAAGCTGCAGGAGATGATGATCGGTCGATCCGACGGACAAGAAACCCCGGTTGT
>CAXTCI010000162.1:2058-12215 GCA_964242325.1 uncultured Acetobacteraceae bacterium | reverse complement strand
ACCAAAGCTCGCGCTCTAAGACCCCCTCACCCCGACCCTCTCCCGGAGGGAGAGGGAGCAGCGTTACAGCGTTATGATTTGGCCGGTGCCTACGGACGCCAGGAACGCCGGCACGCCAGCCACTTCCACGCCTGGCAGCAGCGCCGCCGGGTCCAGCCCGGTCGTGCGCAATCCGGCGTCGCACGCCATCAGGCGCACGCCCAGCTCCGCCGCCGCCGTCCGCAGCTCGTCCAGGCCGGCCACTCCCGCTTCGCGCACCGCCGCATCCCGCCCGGCATCGGCAACTCCGTCCGTGCCCAGCGCGCGGCAGCCCTCATTGGTGGCGAATATCGTCACCGCCCTGCCGACCGCCGCCGCACCGGCCGCCAGGACGAAGGCGTAATGCGCCCGCTCATGCCCACCGGAGATCAGCAGGATGCCGAGCGGGCTACCCGGCAAGCGCCGGCTCCGGCTGCGGCAGTCCTGGCACCCGGTGCGCAGACAGGTCGTGGATAGTGGCGTCGCGGCCGCAAAGCGGGCAGGCCGGGTCGCGCGGCAGCTTGATGGTGCGGACGCGGGCGGCTAAGGCGTCCCAGATCAGCAGGCGTCCGGACAGGCCCTCGCCGATGCCCATGACCTCCTTCAGCACCTCCGTCGCTTGCAGGGTGCCCATGACGCCGGTGACGGCGCCCAGGATGCCGGCCTCGGCGCAGGTCGGCACCAGCCCGGCAGGCGGCGGCGCCGGATGCAGGCAGCGGTAGCAGGGGCCGCCCTCATGCGGCTTGAAGGTGGAAAGCTGGCCGTCGAAGCGCAGCACGGCAGCAGACACCAGGGTGCGCCGGGCGAGCGCGCAGGCATCGGCCACCAGGAACCGGGTCGGAAAGTTGTCGGAGCCGTCGCACACCAGGTCGTAGGCGCCCACCAGCGCCATCGCGTTGTCCGCGGTCAGCCGGGCCGCGTGGGTTTCGACGGTGACGCCCGGGTTGATGGCCCGGCAGGCCGCGGCGGCGCTGTCCACCTTGGCCATGCCGACCCGGTCCGTCGTATGCGCGACCTGCCGCTGCAAGTTGGACAGGTCCACCCGGTCGTCGTCCACCAGCCCCAGCGTGCCGACGCCAGCCGCCGCCAGATACATCGCCAAAGGGCTGCCCAAGCCCCCTGCCCCCACGATCAGCACCCGCGCCGCGCGCAGCCGTGCCTGCCCGGCGCCGCCGACCTCGGCCAGCAGGATGTTGCGGGAATAGCGGGTGATCTCGTCGTCGGTGAAATCAGGGTCCATAGTGACTCAGATAGGCAAGGCGGGAACGGAAAACGATGGAGGCAGGCGCCCTGGTGCTGTTCAGCGGCGGGCAGGACAGCACGGCGTGCCTTGCATGGGCGCTGGACCGTTACGCCTCGGTGGAAACGATCGGCTTCGCCTACGGCCAGCGCCATGCCGTCGAGCTGGAGTGCCGCGGTCCCATACGGGACGCACTGGCGGCGCGACCGGGCTGGGGCGCACGGCTGGGGCCGGACCATCTCGTTGATATCGGGGGATCGCTGGCCGCGCTGGGCGACACGGCGCTGACCTCGGACGCCGCCATCGCCATGACGGCGGAGGGCCTGCCCAACACCTTCGTGCCCGGGCGCAACCTGCTGTTCCTGACCTATGCCGCCGCCCTGGCCTACCGCCGCGGCCTACCGCGTATCGTCGGCGGCATGTGCGAGACGGACTTCAGCGGCTACCCGGACTGCCGGGACGACACGGTGAAGGCGATGCAATTAGCCATCAACCTGGGGATGGCCCGCCGCTTCGTGCTGGAAACCCCGCTGATGTGGCTGGACAAGGCGGCGACCTGGGCGATGGCGGACCGGCTCGGCATCCTGGACGTGACGGTGGAGCTAACGCACACCTGCTACGTTGGCGACCGCACGCACCTGCATCCCTGGGGCCGCGGCTGCGGCGCCTGCCCGGCCTGCGAGCTGCGCGCCGCCGGTTGGGCGCGATGGAAGGACTCTGCCTAGTGTTCGACGGCTTCGACATCCACGACCTGATCGCGCGTTACGGCTACGGCCTGGTGAGCCTGGTGATCTGCCTGGAAAGCATGGGCCTGCCCCTGCCCGGCGAGAGCCTGATGATCGCCACCGCCCTGTATGCCGCCGCGACCGGCAAGATCAGCATCGCCTGGGTGGTGCTGGCCGCGGCGGTGGGCGCCATCATGGGCGACAACTTCGGCTTTGCGATCGGGCGCCGGGTCGGGCCGCCGGTGCTGCTGCGCTATGGTCCGAAGATCGGGCTGACGCTGCCGCGGCAGCGGCTGGCGCAGTTCCTGTTCCTGCGGCACGGCGGGAAAGTGGTGTTCCTGGGGCGCTTCGTGGCGTTCCTGCGCACCTTTGCCGCCGTGCTGGCCGGGGCGAACCGCATGGAATGGGGCCGGTTCCTAGTCTGGAACGCCCTGGGCGGAATCACCTGGACCTGCCTCTACGGCTTCGGCGCCTACCTGCTGGGCAGCCAGGTGCATCGGCTGGTGGGACCGTTCGGCATCGTCACGGGCGTCATCGCCGCGGGCATCCTCGTCCGGGCCGTCCTGTTCGTGCACCGGCATGAGCGCCGGCTGCTGCTTGAGGCGGAGGTGGAAATGCAGGCGCATGAGGCGGCGATGGCGGCGCGCCAGTGATGGAGGGCGCAGTGCCGGACGTTGCCGCCGAAATCACCCGGGACCGCATCGCCGAGACCGGGCGCCTGATCCGCCCGCACCTGCGTCGCACGCCGGTGATCCGCGTGGACGCCGCCGAGTTCGGGCTGCCGGCCGGCCCGCTGCTGTTCAAGATGGAGCAGATGCAGCACTCCGGCTCGTTCAAGGCGCGGGGAGCGTTCGCCAACCTGCTGCTGCGGGAGTTGCCGGCGGCCGGCGTGGTGGCGGCGTCGGGCGGCAATCATGGGGCGGCGGTGGCCTATGCGGCGGGGCGGCTGGGGGTGGCGGCGACGGTGTTCGTGCCGGGCATCACGTCGCCGGCGAAGGCGGAGCGCATCCGGGCCTATGGCGCCGCCCTGGTCGTGGGCGGGGACCGGTATGCGGACGCCCTGGCGGCCAGCGAGGTCCATGCGGCCGAGACGGGCGCGTTGCCGCTGCATGCCTTCGACCAGCCGGAAACGCTGCTGGGCCAGGGCACGGTCGGACAGGAGATGCAGGAGGACGCGCCGGAGTTGGACACGGTGCTGGTGGCGGTCGGCGGCGGAGGGCTGATCGGCGGGGTTGCGGCCTGGTATGCCGGGGCGGCGCGGGTGGTGGCGGTGGAGCCGGAGGGGGCACCGACCTTGCACGCCGCCTTTGCAGCGGGGCATCCAGTGGACGCGCCGGCCGGCAGCGTGGCGGCGGACAGCCTGGCGCCGCGGCAGGTCGGGCGGATCATGTTCGGCATCGCCCGGCGGTTTGTGGCGCCCGATGTGGTGCTGGTATCGGACGATCACATCCGTGCGGCACAGGCGGCGCTGTGGTCGGCGCTGCGCGTGGTCGCCGAACCCGGCGGAGCCGCGGCGTTCGCGGCGCTGCTGTCGGGGCGGTATCGGCCTGCGGCTGGGGAGCGGGTGGGGGTGCTGGTGTGCGGGGCCAATACGACGGCGGTGCGGTTCGAGGGATAGCGCGGGACCGGGTTGAAGAAGGTGGCAATCCAGCCTTGATTGGGCTTGATCCCGGGCAAAGGATGCTCAAGCCATGATGACATTGGATCAATTCCTGACCGACATTAAAGCCCGCAAGGCCGCACTCGGCATGGCGGACACCCCGGCTGAGGTTGAAGCCATGCGGAACAAGGGCGGGCGCCGGACGCCCGAGAAGCGGGAACTGCTGCGCCGCGTTGAGGAGCGCGCACGCGCGGCGGGCCCGAAGCTGCTCAAATCATACTATTGACCCCCGGCAGGGTACAGCGGTCGCCGCACCCCGGCCATTCCAGTGACCCTACGCCGTCACGAACCGGTCCGTGTAGGTCGTCGGCAGGTCTACCTTCGCCGCAGCAATCGCCGGGTCGAAGCCTGCCAGCATCCGGTGCACCGTTTGCGCCATCTCCGGCGTCACCATCCCGTTGTGCTCGAACGCATCGCGGTTGCGGGTGAAGGCGCTGTCGCACACGTCGCGGCCTACCGGGCACATGCCGGCTTGCAGGGCACCGATGGCCTGGTCCGGCGTGGCCCCTTGCAGGAAGATCGTCGCCTCCCGGATCGCCGCGGCGGCGTTGCGCACGGCGGCCTCGTTCTTCGGAATCCACCCCGCGTCCGCATACAAGCAGCCCGAGGCATAGGGGCCGCCGAACACTGCCTGCGTCCCCGCGCTGTCCCGCGCGTCGGCGAGCACGACGATGCTGCCCTTGTTCTCCAGGTCGTTGATGATCGGGTCGAACAAGCTCAGCGCGTCTATGTCCCCCCGCTCGAATGCCGACAGCGCGGTCTGGGTGGTGCCCACGCCGATGGCGCTGGCGTCCGTCGGCTTCAGCCCGGCCTTTACCAGCAACTGCATGGCGAACAGGTGCGTCGCCGATCCCGGTGCCGAGACGCCGATCTTGCGCCCCTTCAGGTCCGCGGCCGTCTTGATCTGGCCGGCCAATTCCTTCCGCACGCCCAGCGCCAGGCCGCTGTTCCGCGCCTGCAGCACGAAGGCCTGCAGGTGCGCGCCCTTTGCCGCCAACTGGATCGTGTGCTCGTAGTAGCCGCACACTATGTCGGACGACCCGCCGAGCAGCGCCTGCATGGCGCGGGCGCCGCCGGGGAACTGGGCGACCTCCGCCTCGATTCCGTGCTTGGCGAACAGGTCCTGGCCCAGCGCCACGAAGAACGGCATGTAGCCATACAGCGCTATGCCGCCGCCGGCGAAGCGGACCTTGGTGCGGGACTGCGCGATGGCGGGTAAGGCCAAAGCCGTCGTTGCCGTGGCGGCAACAGTGGCAGCCAGAGCCGAGCGGCGTGTCAGCATGGGCTGGTCCTCCGATGTTGTTGCATTGGCCTTTGGCCTTGGCCGGCATGCGTCCCTGCAGCCGGATGCCGCATGGAGCGGCTGGGCTTACGGGTCCGTTCTGGCGGGTCCTGGATTGCCACGTCGCCGTGCCCCTCGCAATGAGGCGAAGCATCCGGGACTGCTGGCGTCACGAGTCCCGGGGCGTGTCCGCCCTCGGTTGCCAGACCAGCAGCCGGTTCTCCGCCAGGCTGACACACGCGTCCAGCACCAGGGCGCAGCCGGTCAGCACGACGATCCCAGCGAACACGGTGTCCACGTCGAAAACACCTTCGGCTTGTAGAATAAGGTAGCCGACGCCGTTGGCGCTGCCGAGATACTCGGCGATCACCGCGCCGACGAAGGCCATACCGACCGAGACATGAAGTGAGCTGAACACCCAGCTCAATGCCGCCGGCAGGTAAACGTGGCGCAGCAGTTGCCGCCGGGTCGCGCCGAGCATCCGTGTGGCGTTCAGCACGGTGGGGCTGACCTCCCGCACGCCTTGCAGGACGTTGAAGAACACGATGAAGAACACGAGGGTGAAGCCGAGCGCCACCTTGCTCGCCATGCCCAGCCCGAACCACATGGCGAAGATCGGCGCCAGGATGACGCGCGGCATGGCGTTGGCCGCCTTGATGTAGGGGTCCAGCACCGCCTGGGTGCGCGGACTGAGGCCCAGCCACAGCCCGGCGAACACGCCCGCGACCGTGCCTGAGGCGAAGGCCATCAGCGTTTCGCTGATGGTGACGAACAAATGCGGCCAAATCTCGCCGGTGCCGAACCATTGGGCGATGACTGCGGCAATCTTTTCAGGACGACCGAAGAACAGCGGCGACAGGACGCCGGTGACGCTGCCGACCTGCCACAGGGCGAGCAGGACCACGCCAATGCCAAGCCGCGCAAGCGGGATCATCGCGCTGGACGCCGCAAGGATGCGTCCTTCTCCCTCTCCCTCCGGGAGATGGTCAGGGTGAGGGGGCGGGCAAGCGCAGCCCTATCCAGCATGGGGATTAGCCCTTGCTGCGCCATCCGTGCCCCGCTCCGCAGCCAAGCCCCCCTCACCCCAACCCTCTCCCGAAGGGAGAGAGCAGCAAGCGAAGGTTTGGCGAGTTCGCTTCGCCGACATCCTCACGCCGCCCGCCCGCTCTGGTAGGCGCGCAGCACCTCGTCCCGCAGCACCGACCAGATGCGCTCCTGCAGCTCTTGGAAGTGCGGCGTCAGGCGGATTTCCGCCACGTCGCGCGGGCGGGGCAGGTCTATCGGGAACTCGGCGATGGGCCGGGTGGCCGGGCCGGCGGACAGGACCACCACGCGGTCGCTCAGGCTGATCGCCTCCTCCAAGTCGTGGGTGATGAACAGCACGGACTTGCGGGTGGCGCTGCCTTGCCACAGGGCCAGCAGCTCGTTTTCCATCATCTGCCGGGTTTGCACGTCCAGCGCGCTGAACGGCTCATCCATCAGCAGGATGGGGGGGTCCAGCACCAGGGTCTGGGCAAGCTGCGCCCGCTTTCGCATGCCGCCGCTCATCTGGTGCGGATACTTGGCGCCGTGCCCGTGCAGGCCCACGCGGTCCAGCCACGCCTCCGCCGCGGCCCGCGCCGCCGCCCGCGACTGGCCCGCGAACTCCGGCCCGGCGGCCACATTGTCCCGGGCGCTGCGCCAAGGCATCAGGCTGTCCGCCTGGAACAGGTAGCCAGCCCGGCGGTTGATGCCGCGTAACGGCGTCCCCCGCACCTCCACCGTGCCCGACGTCGGCGCCAGCAGCCCGGCGGCCAGGTTCAGCAGCGTGCTCTTGCCGCAGCCGGTCGGCCCGACGACGGACAGGAATTCGCCTTCCTGCACCCGCAGCGTGGCGTCGCGAACGGCAGTGTAGGCGCCGAAGCTGACCGTCACCCCGGTAAACGACAGCGCCGCCGTTATCGCGTCAGTCAAAAGAAGTTTCCCCCCAGCCTCGCACCACCATAGGGCAGCGCCGGGCCAGGGGGAAACGGGGGCTTACCGCCCTCTTACTTGTTATCCCGCTGGATGGTCCTTAGTCGGACCAGGCCCAGTTGTGGCCATGCACCAAGCCATCGTCGTAGCCCGCCGCCGCCTGGGGTGCCATTACCGGCTCCGAACTGGCCCAGCCATGGCTGTGGACCAGGCCGTCGTCGTAGCCGTGGTGCTCCTCCCGCGGCTGCGGCACGTGGAGCATCTGCGCCGCCGGCTGCTGCTCCAGCTGCGGCACCATCGGCGCGACGTGGCCCTCGTCGTGGAATTGCTCGGTTTCGGTGCTGCCGGCCATCGCCGTGGTGCTGCTGCGCCCGCCGGACGCCGCCACTGCCACTGCGTCGAACCAGCCAGTGCCGACCTCGCGCTGGTGCCGGGTGGCGGTGTAGCCCTCGGCCTCGCTGGCGAACTCCTCCTGCTGCAGCTCCGAATAGGCCGCCATGCCGCGCTCCTTGTAGCCGCGCGCCAGCTTGAACATGGACAAGTTCAGGCTGTGGAACCCGGCCAGGGTCACGAACTGGAACTTGTAGCCCATCGCGCCAATCCGCTGCTGGAAGGAAGCGATGTCCTCCGGCGACAGCTTCTTCTGCCAGTTGAACGAGGGCGAGCAGTTGTAGGCCAGCATCTTGCCCGGGAACTGCGCGTGGATGGCGTCGGCGAAGCGCTGCGCCTCCTCCAGGTTCGGCTCGCTGGTTTCCCACCACAGCAGGTCGGCATAGGGCGCAAAGGCCAGGCCGCGGGCGATGGCGTAGTCCACACCGACGCCGGACTTGATGCGGTGGAAGCCCTCGCTGGTGCGCTCGCCGGTCAGGAACGGGCGGTCGCGCTCGTCCACGTCGGCGGTCAGCAACTGCGCGCTGTGCGCGTCGGTGCGGCACAGCAGGACGGTGCTGACGCCCTCCACGTCGGCGGCCAGGCGGGCGGCGTTCAGGGTGCGTATGTGCTGGCTGATCGGGATCAGCACCTTGCCGCCGAGATGGCCGCACTTCTTCTCCGACGCCAACTGGTCCTCGAAATGGACGCCGGCGGCGCCGGCCTCGATCATGGCGCGCATCAGCTCGAAGGCGTTTAGCGCACCGCCGAACCCGGCCTCGGCGTCGGCGATGATCGGCGCCATCCAGTGAATGCTGTGGTCGCCCTCCATCTGCGCGATCTGGTCGCAGCGGCGCAGGGCGTTGTTGATGCGCTTCACCACCTGCGGCACCGAGTTCACCGCATACAGCGACTGGTCCGGATACATCTCCATCGACGAGTTGGCGTCGGCCGCCACTTGCCAGCCCGACAGGTAGATCGCCTTCAGCCCGGCGCGGACCTGCTGCATCGCCTGGTTGCCGGTCAGGGCGCCGAGGGTGTTCACGTAGGACTCGGTCTGCAGCAAGTGCCACAGGCGCTGGGCGCCCATCTCGGCCAGGGTGTGGCGGATGCGGAAGGTGCCGGACAGCCGGGTCACGTCGGCGTCGGTGTAGTCGCGGCGGATACCCTGGAAACGCTCGGGCTGGCCGCCGGATGACATGCCGTCGGGCTGGTGGGTGGGCTGGTTGCGCATGGTCGGTATCCCCTGTTCGTCTGGTCTGACTAGTCAAATATTGACATTGCACCTGCGAAGAGAAAGGGGGAAAACACCAATCACGCGGCAATCTAGTTGTTGGATTGTTCATACCTCATGTAAATCTGTAAAGGATGTAAATGGCTGCACCCCTGATCGGCCGCACCGTCCGCCGCCTGCGGCAGGAGCAATCGCTGACCCAACAGGCGCTGGCCGCACGGCTCGGCATCAGTGCCAGCTACCTGAACCTGATCGAGCATGAGCAGCGGGCCGTGACTGCCAGCCTGCTTATCAAGATGACCGAGGCGCTGCGGGTGGACCTGGCCGCCTTGTCCGGCAGCCAGGAGCGGCAGTTGGAGGCCGGACTCCGGGAAGTGTTTGCCGACCCGGCGCTGGACCAGACGGTGTCGGATGCGGAGATCGAGGGCTTGGCCGCCACCAGCCCCGCCGCGGGCCGGGCCGTGCTGGCGCTGTATCGCGCGTGGCGGGTGGCGCGGGAGGATGCAAGCGGGATCGCCCTGCCCTCCGGCCGCCGGCTGCTGCTGCCGCATGAGGAAACCCGGGACGCCTTCCACGACCGGTCCAACCACTTCCCCACCATGGAGGCGGCGGCGGAGCGCATCGGCGACGAGCTGCCGCCGGAGCCGGCGGAGCTGAACCACGCCATAGCCGACCGCTTGCGCCGGGTGCATGGCGTGGCGGTGCGGGTGGGTCCGCTGGATGGGGCGTTGCGGCGCTATGACCCGGCGGCGCGGGCGTTATCGCTGTCCGAGCAGTTGCCGCGGGAAAGCCGGGGCTTCCACCTGGCGTTCCAGCTCGTGCTGCTGGAAGCGCGGGACGCCGTGGAGGCGGAAGTGGCGGCGATTGCGCCGACCACGCCGGAGGCCGGGGCGCTGATCCGGTTGGGGCTGCTGAACTATGCGGCGGCGGCGCTGCTGATGCGGTATGACCGGTTCCTGGCGGCAGCCAGGGCGGTGCGGCACGACGTTGACGCGCTCGCGGCGCGGTTTGGCGTCAGCTACGAGCAGGCGTGCCACCGTTTGTCGTCCCTGCAGCGGCCTGGGGCGCGGGGGGTGCCGTTCTTCTTCCTGCGTGTGGACCCGGCGGGGAACGTGAGCAAGCGGTTCTCGGCGGCCGGGTTCCCGTTCGCACGGTATGGCGGGTCGTGTCCTCGCTGGGTCGTGCATGCGGCGTTCGCGTCGCCGGGGGTGCTGCAGGTGCAGGTGGCGGCGCTGCCGGACGGGGCGACGTTCGTGTGCTTCGCGCGCTGCGTGGTGGGCCGGGCGAAGCGTTGGGGAGAGCCGCCGCCGACGCATGTAGTCGCCATGGGGTGCGAGGTCGGGCATGCCGATGCTCTGGTCTATGCGGACGGGATCGACCTGGAGCGGGCGGTGGTGGGGATCGGGCTGTCGTGCCGGCTGTGCGACCGCGAGGGCTGCCGGAGCCGGGCGTTTCCGCCATTGGAGCACCGGTTGGCGCTGGACCCGATGCTGGCGGCGGATAGCCCGTATCGGTTCGTGCCGAAGGGGTGATGGGGTTGGGAGGCCGCTTGCTTGGCTGAACGGCAAAGCGTCCCGGCCCCCCAACATCATCGCCTGCCCCTACCCCTTCCGCACATCCCACATGATCGGCACCGGCGCGTTCACCACGCCCGACAAGCTGCTGCGCGTGGCCTG
>CAXTCI010000162.1:0-1958 GCA_964242325.1 uncultured Acetobacteraceae bacterium | reverse complement strand
TGGAAGATGTGCCAGCCGCCCTCGGACGGCGGCTTCATGCTGGCCCGGCGCGCGGTCATCGTGCCCCAGTCCATCGCCTGCAAATCCACGTTGACGCCGATGCGGCCCAGCAGGTCCGCGGTCACGTCCGCCTGCGCCTTGGCCGGCGGCTGGTCGGTCGCCATCATCAGCACGACCTTCTCGCCGGTGTAGCCGGCCTCCCGCAGCAGCGCCGCGGCGCCGGCATAATCGCGCTTGCCCTGCAGCACTTCGCCCCCCGCCTCGGTGAACAGCGGAGTGCCGGGCGGGAAGTATCCGGCGACGGGCTTCCACAGCGCCGGGTCGCCGCCGACGACCGCCTGCATGAAATCCGCCTGGTCCGTCGCCATCATCAGCGCCCGCCGCGCCCGCCGGTCGTTGAACGGCGGATGCAGGTGGTTGACCCGGAACACGCCCATGTTGCCCAGCGGGTCGGCGATGCCCACGCGGATGTCGCGGTTCCGCTTCAGCAGCGGCACCAGGTCGGGGATCGGCTGCTCCCACCAGTCCACCTCGCCGTTCTGCAGCGCCGCCGCCGCGGTGCCGCTGTCGGGGATCGCCTGCCATTCCAGCCGGTCGAACAGCACGCGCTTGCCGCCTGCCAGCCAGTCCGACTTTTCCTCACGCGGGACGTAGCCGGCGAACCGCTCGAACACTGCGGAGGAGCCGGTCACCCACTCATCCCTCCGGAACACGAAGGGGCCGGAGCCGACATACTCGGTGATCGGCGTGAAGGCGTCGGTAGCCGCGATGCGCTCCGGCATGATGAAGCACACGGGGGTGCCGACCTTGCCCAGCGCGTAGATCAGCTTGGGGAACGGGCGCCGCAGCCGGAAGCGGAACCGGCGGTCGTCCAGCGCCTCCAGCGCGTCCAACTGGGCGGCGATGCGCTGACCCATCAGGTCGCGCTTCATCCAGCGCCCCACGCTGGCCACGGCATCGCGCGCCCGCACCGGCTCGTTATCATGGAAGCGCAGGCCGGGGCGCAGCGTGAACGTCCAGGTCAGGCCGTCCGGCGCGGTCTCGTGGCCTTCGCACATCTGCGGCCGGGACGTGAGGCTGCTGTCCACGCCATACAGCGTGTCCCAGAACAGCAGGCTGGCGTTGCGGACGACGTCAATGGTGGTCCAGATCGGGTCCAGGTTCGACAGCCCGGACTGCGGCACGAAGCGTAGGGTGTTCGCCGCCGCGGCGCCCGCGATGGAGGGTGCGGCCAACCCGGCGGCGGCCGAAGCGAGGAACGTGCGGCGTTTCATTCGGAAGCCCTCCCGTGGCCGCGCTCTTCGTCCCGGCCTGGGCGGAGATTGCACCAGGGCGGCCCCGGCGGATAGCGTTCCGGGCCGGCTTTGATGCCACCGTCGGCACTGGGACGGGATGGCCGGAACCGCCGGGCTTGCGGGTGTAATGTCTCAGTTTGAATGTCGCCTCCGGGTGGCAAGCCGACAGTCCGGTTGCGGGCGCCTCATGGCCAGAAGCGGTCATAAGCATTTTGCGAACCAAACTCTCGGCGGCGCACATAATCTCTGTCATATCGCCCCATGCCGCTGTAGACGTTGAAGGAATAAGACACGCGCGTCGCTTGCACGTCGTCGGTCGAGTGAAGCTCATCACCGCGTCCGCTATCTGACCCGGCTTCGCCGATAGGCCATGCTCTGGCACCATCTATTCCATAGGGGGATTCGATGGCCAACCTCTACTGGAGCGCGCCTGACGACGCGCTCGAACTCTTGCTCACTAAGGTGCGCGCCGCAGGCGCGGACCAGATCGGCGTCGGTCGCGGCAACGGCTATGCTGTGATCGGCATCGAGGCTCCGTGGGCCGATCTCCTCACCGCGACACCCCGGCTGATCGCGCAAGGTCTGCTTAACAGCGCAGCACTGACCGCGGCGCCGCCCGCGCCCAAGGACATGGGGATCGCCGCCAAAGGGGGGACGGGGTTG
>CAXTCI010000161.1:0-12260 GCA_964242325.1 uncultured Acetobacteraceae bacterium | reverse complement strand
GTGTTATTGCTATATCATTACAAAAAAGGTCTGACTTTGGTGGCGCTGCAACCGCCGTCCCCGCTCCGTGTTTCTGCTGCCACCCGGACATGCCGCCGGGCATAACGGGAATCCTCGATGTCCGACGAGCAAACCGACCACGACGACTCCGACCTGCACGACCCCGAGGCGGCTGCCCTCGCCGCCAAACTGCATTATGTGAGCGATCGCCGCCCCGGCATTGCCCGCAGCCGCGACGGTGACGGCTGGGTGTTCCGCAATCCGTCCGGCGCCGTTATCACCGATCCCAAGGTGCTCGACCGTATTCACAAGCTGGCGATCCCGCCCGCCTATACCGACGTGTGGATATGTCGTGACCCGCGCGGCCACCTACAGGCAGTTGGCCGGGACGCCAAAGGCCGCAAGCAGTATCGCTACCATCCCCGCTGGCGCGAAGTCCGGGACGAAGCGAAGTATGGCAAGATGCTGACCTTCGGTCGTGTGCTGCCAGCGATACGCGCCGCGGTGAAGCACGATCTCGCCCTGCACGGGTTGCCCAAGCGCAAGGTGCTGGCTGCAATCGTTGCCCTGCTGGAGCGCACCATGATGCGTGTCGGCAACGAGGAATACGCCCGGACCAACGATAGCTTCGGCCTTACGACGCTGCGCACCCGGCATGTCCAGGTAAAGGGCGGACATCTCACATTCGACTTCCGCGGCAAGCACGGGGTGCAGCATCACATCGACCTGGACGACCGCCGCCTGGCGCGGGTCGTCGAGCGCTGCCGGGACCTGCCGGGCCAGGACCTGTTCCAGTTCTTGGATCACGACGGTGAATGCCATCACGTCGTATCGGATGACGTGAACCACTACCTGCATGAAGTCAGCGGCGAGGAGATCACCGCCAAGGATTTCCGCACCTGGGCAGGCACCAACTTGGCCGCGCTCGCGCTGCGCGACATGGAAATCTACGACACTCCGGCCAAGGCGAAGAAGCACCTGGTCAAGGTCGTTGAGCACGTCGCGCAAAACCTGGGCAACACGCCTGCCATCTGCCGCAAGTGCTACATCCACCCGGCGGTATTCGAGGGCTACCTGGATGGCAGCCTGCTGGAATGCCTGAAGGAGCGTGCAGACAACGTCTTGCAGCAGGATCATGGCCTGACACCGGACGAAATCGCCGTGACCACCTTCTTGAGCCGGCGGCTTGGGGCCGCCATTTCCGACGCCGCCCATAAGCCGCTGGTGACTTGACACGTCCGTTCCGCCCCGCATCGTGGGCGGAACGACGGGGGTTGGTCATGGACGAATTGCTGGTGGCGCGGCGTGGCGGTGTGCATGTGCTGACCCTGAACCGGCCGGATCGCCTGAATGCGTTCACCTTCGCGCTGCAGGCGGCCCTGATGTCAGCGCTTGCTGCGGCGGAGGCCGATCCGGATTGCCGGGCGGTTTTGCTGCACGGTGCCGGACGCGGCTTTTGCGCCGGTCAGGACCTGATGATGGTGGAACCCGGCGTGGACCTGGGCGACACGTTGGAGCGCAGCTTCAACCCGCTCGTGCGGCGGCTGCGGTCCCTCCCCCTCCCGGTCGTGTGCGCCGTCCACGGGGTCGCCGCCGGGGCCGGGGCGAACCTGGCATTGGCCTGCGACATCGTGCTGGCCGGCGAGTCCGCGCGCTTCATCCAGTCCTTCGTCAAGATTGGCCTGGTGCCGGACGCCGGCGGCACCTGGACCCTGCCTCGCCTGGCCGGGGATGCGCGGGCTCGTGGGATGGCGATGCTCGGCGAACCGGTGACGGCGGCGCAGGCGGCGGCGTGGGGCCTGGTCTGGCGCACCCTGCCCGACGATGACCTGCTGCCGGAAGCGGAGCGCCTGGCCACTCACCTCGCTACCCAGCCGACCCACGCCATCGCGCTGATGAAGCAGGCGCTGAACGCCTCTGCTGGGAATAGCTGGGATGCGCAGCTCGACCTGGAGCGGGACCTGCAGCGCCAGGCGGGCGGGACGCCCGACTTCAGGGAAGGAGTGGCGGCCTTCCTGGAGAAACGCCCAGCCATCTTTACTGGGCGGCCGGGGTGACGCCTCAAGCCCTGGCGCAGGCTTGCGCCGACCAGATGTGGGGCGGGGACGCTGCCAGCCGCGGCCTCGGCATGATATTGGACCGGGTAACGCCCGGCGCGGCGCGGCTGTCCATGACGGTTACGGCGGCGATGCTGAACGGCCACGGCACCTGCCACGGTGGCTTCATCTTCACGCTGGCGGACAGCGCTTTCGCCTTCGCTTGCAACACGGACGGCGCCGCATCGGTTGCCAGCCACTGCGCCATCAGCTTCCTGCGCCCGGTGATGCTGGGCGACCGGTTGGTGGCCGACGCGGAGGAGCGCCACCGCGAAGGACGCAGCGGCATCTACGACGTGCGCGTGACCTGCGGCGACGCCGTGGTGGCGGAGTTCCGCGGCCAATCCCGCACGACCGGCGCCAAGCTTTTGGAACCAGCCGATGCTCGCTGATCTCAGTCCCCGCCCCGGCGACCTCGACCCGATTGAGACGGCCTCCCGCGACGAACTGGCGGGATTGCAGCGCGCCCGGTTGGTGGCGACCCTGCGCCACGCCTACGCCAACATCCCGCACTACCGTCAAGCATTCGACGCCGCCGGGGTGCATCCCGACGATTTCCATGACCTGCCGGACCTCGCCCGGTTCCCGTTCACCACCAAGGCCGACCTGCGGGCCAACTATCCCTTCGGCATGTTCGCCGTCCCGCGGCAGCGCATCGCCCGCATTCATGCCAGCAGCGGCACGACCGGCAAGCCAACTGTCGTCGGCTACACCAAGGCGGACCTTGACGTGTGGGCCGACGTGATGGCCCGGTCCATTCGCGCGTCAGGCGGACGTGCGGGGATGCGCATCCACATCGCCTATGGCTACGGCCTATTCACCGGCGGCCTCGGCGCGCATTACGGCGCGGAGCGGCTGGGCTGCGCCGTCATCCCCGCGGGCGGCGGCGGGACGGAGCGGCAGGTGCAGCTCATCCAGGACTTCCAGCCCGACATCATCATGGTGACGCCATCCTACATGCTGGCCATCCTGGACGGTTTCCGCGCTGCCGGCGCCGACCCGCGCGGCACCAGCCTGCGCGTCGGCATCTTCGGCGCCGAACCCTGGACCAATGCGATGCGCGGCGAGATTGAGGCCAACTTCAATATGCATGCCGTGGACATCTACGGCCTGTCGGAGGTGATGGGGCCGGGCGTTGCCAACGAGTGCGTCGAAACCAAGGACGGCCTGCACATCTGGGAGGACCACTTCTACCCAGAGGTCGTGGACCCCGACACCGGCGCAGTCCTGCCCGATGGCGAGCGGGGCGAGCTGGTGTTCACCTCGCTCACGAAGGAGGCCACCCCCGTCATAAGATACCGCACCCGGGACCTGACCCGGCTGCTGCCGGGCACCGCCCGGACCATGCGCCGGATGGAGAAGGTGACAGGCCGCAGCGACGACATGATGATCATCCGTGGGGTCAACGTGTTCCCGACCCAGATCGAGGAACTGGTCCTCGCCCATGCAGACCTATCAGGCCACTACCAGGTCGAGCTGACGCGGAATGGCCGGATGGATGAGATGCTGGTGCGGGTGGAAGCGCGTTCGGACGCCTATCCCAGCACGGACGCCGGCCCGGCGCTGGCGCGGGCGGTCAAGGAGCAGGTCGGGATCACGGCCGCCGTTCAGGTCCTGCCACCCGGTGGCATCGAGCGCAGCCTGGGCAAGGCCCGCCGCGTCGTAGACCGGCGCCCCAGGGAGTAGAACTGCGCTGTTCCCTTTCCCTCCGGGAGACGGTTGGGGTGAGGGAGGCAGCTCAGGACGGTCGCCACCCCGCCAGGACCGATTCGTCAGTGCCCACCTTCGGGTTTGCGGCCTCCCTCACCCCGGCTCTTTCCCGGAGGGAGAGGGAGCGGAAGCAGCTTCAACGCGGCCCGTACGTCGCGCAGCGCCAGGCGTTGGCCAGCCATCAGCGCCGGGTCGCTGCCGAGCAAGCCGCGCATATGGCGATGCATCCGCGACACCTCTGCCATGTGTCGCCGGGGCGTGAGCCGATGCGTGACGCTTGCCTCGTGTCGGCGGTGCATGTTCAGCGGCTCCGCCACATACGCCACGTTGCCGCCTGCGCTCAGCACCTCGGCGTAAACCCGCCAGTCCCCGGCCATCGTGAAGCCGTCCAACTCAGCCCCGCAGCGGTCCAGAGCATGCCGCAGCGCCTCTCGCCGCCACAGCACGGCGCTGGCGTTCAGGATCAAGTTGCGCTGGGACAGGCAAGCCCGCAGCATGTCAGCCGCCGGATGCACCCCGTCCCGCGCGAGCAGCGACGCCCCGGCCTTGGCGTAATAGGCTTGATGGTCGCCCCATAGCGGCGCGTCGGCAGCATCAATCGCCCGGCTGTCGGTGAAGGCCATCACCGCATCCGGCACGCCCCGCAAGGCCGCCGCAAGCGACGCCAGGAAGCCAGGCTCCGCCATGTCATCGGCCTCGGCGATCCAGAGCCATTCGCTCCGCGCCAAGTCCACTGCCCGCTGCCACTGCCGGAATACCGAACCTGAGTTGCGGTCCGACCCCACCCAGCACACCTTGCGCCCGGCCGCAGCAGCTGCCTGCTGCACCACCGCCTCGCTGCCGTCCGTCGAAGCGTCGTCCAGCACGATGATCTCCCGCACCGGATGGGTTTGCGCCGCAATGGAGGCGATCCGGCCCGGGAGGTAGCGGCCATAGTTGAAATTCGGCACGACGGCAGTGACATCCAGCACGTCCGGCGCGGCAAGGTGCAGCACGGCCGCGGCATAGGCGCCGAACTCGAAATCAAGCCGGGTCCGCTCCGCGAGCCTGGCGCGGTCAGCCGGGGAAACGCGTATCGCCAGGGCACGCATCTGCCGCACCATGGCGTCGGCGTCGCCCAGCGGCACGGATACGCCGGCGCCGCGGTCGCGAAGCAATTCGGGAATGCCGCCTGCACCCGTGAACGCGACGGTAGGGACGCCGGCCGACATCGCCTCCAGCACGACGCTCGGAAACGGGTCCTCCCGCGACGTCAGCAGATGAACGTCGGCACAGGCCAGCCAGTCCGCGGCGTCGGCGCAGCGAGGCATATGGTGGAATGTGCCGGTGGCCGCCGCAGCAGCCATCTCCTGTGCGAGGTGTGCCTGAACCGATGGGTCGATGTCGCCGATCCAGACCAGGTGCATGGCTGCCCCGGCAGCATGGGCCAGGCGCCAGACCTGCAGGAACAGGTCGAACCCCTTGCGGAGATCGGCATAGCCCAGGCCCATCGCCAGCATCGCGTCGGGTGGAACGCCCAACGCGCTCCGCAAGGCCGCCCGGTCGCGCGCACCGCCGGAGGAACGCACAGGGCGATACAGCCCTTGCGGCAGGATCACGGCGCGCCCGTCCGGCAACGGCATGTGCTCGGCAAAGCGGTCCCGGACGAACGGCGCCGCGAACACGACCTGGCTGCAAACGGCGACCGCCTCCCGTGCCGGTCCCAGTAAGTTGCGCTCGTGCAGCAAGCGCGGCAGTTCGTGGACCATCAGCACGCACCGCAGGCCGGCCGCCGCCAGCGGCGCGCAGGCATGGGCGGCGGCGGCACTGTTGACCAGTGCGCCGCCGAACCCCTCGGCCTTGAAGCGGCGCGCCAGCCGCGGCAGGTCGGCAGCGGCGGCGACCGTCGTTGGCGCCACCGCCTGATATTCCGGGGCCAGGGCACCCTCACCCAGCAGCAGGAATGCTACGTCCACCCCCGACACCGATTGAAGATGCCGGCCCAGGCTCAGCAGCAGCAGCTGCGCGCCGGCTGGAAACGCGTCATGGCCAACCAGCAGAAGCCGCAGCCGCGCCGGCACGGCCACATGGCCTGCGACGGCCCGGCCGGTCGCGTTCAGGTAAGCGCCGCCGAAATGCACGTCTGGCTCAAGGTAGGCACCCTCTGCCCACTCGTTCCAGGCATTCACGCACACCAGCGGCGTATCCAGGACCGGGTGGGCCACCGCGTCATCCACCAGACGCGCCAGCCAAGCCTGATACTTGGCCGGCGTGGACCCGTGCAGCACCATCCCCTGCCCTTGCCGCCGCGCGTCGTTGTCCCAGCCCGGCAGCGCCGTGCGGATCAGAGGGTATGCGACCTGGTCGGCGCCGGAAGCGGCGGCGAGGTCGTCGTATGAGTAAACCTGCGCCGAAGCAGCGGGGTCCAGGATATGCAGGCCGGGGTTCAGCAGCTCCAGCCCGGTCGTCAGCTTGTGGGGCGGGAACTCGACAGCGGCATCCATGCCGAAACGGCGCGGGTCACGGTCCCCGAAGCTTTGCGCCATGATGAACACCGGGTCCTCCCCCAGGGCGCGGAACTGCGCGCGCCACCGGGCCGTCGCGGCGGCGGCATCGGGGATGAGGGAAGCGCGATAGACCATCAACACCGGACGGCCCTGCAAACGGATGTAGCGCGGGTCGGCGAAGTGCCGGGCCAGCTCCGCCGCCAATGAGGGCTCGTCGGCTTCGCGGTAGTCCTGGGCGATCAGCACCTCCTGTTCCGCCCCATCCCAACGCCGGGTCCAGTTCTCGTTGGCCCACATCAGGCAGAACGGGAAATCTATGCTGCGGTCGGCCAGCATCGCCTCAAGCGGCCCGTCCAGCAGGCGGCGGCCGTTGAACCAGTAGAAATAGTAGACAAAGCCACCCAGCCCGGCGCCGCGCGCCAGCTCGACCTGGGCACGCAAAGTCGCCGTTCCCTCAAGCCGGTAATGGCCGAGGTCCCGCGGCAGGCGCGGCTGATAATGCCCTGCGAACCGCGGCAGCCCGCGGCCGACGTTGGTCCATTCGGTGAACCCGTTGCCCCACCAGGAGTCGTTCTCTGGGATGGGATGGAACTGCGGCAGGTAGAACGCCAGCACCATCGCCCGGCGCTGCGCATCCGTTGGCAACGGCTCCACCGGCTCGAACAGCGGCCCGGCGGTGGTGTTGCGGCGCATCTCGCGCGGGATGTCGGTATCCTGGGCTGGCCGGGCCGGGAAGAAGCCGGGCAGGTGACGATGGCTGCGATAGTGCAGCAACGGATTCACCTTGTCCTGGTCTCGCAGGTAGCGGTCCCGATACCAGGCGGTGTCGAACGTGGCGGAAGCCGGCCGGCCTTCCCAGGCGCCTTGCACCAGATAATGCTCGAACGGGTCCATGCCGGCCTGCACGACATCGGGTGACTGCATCCGGTAGAAGGCCGCGTCGAACTCGGGCAACGGGCTGACCGCGCCGCTGCATCGGTGCTGTAGGAAATGCTGCAGGCTTCCTTGGCCCGGCGTGAGCCGGTGATGCGCGCGATACCAGGTCGGGTCGAAATGGGCGATCGGTTGACGACCCTCGGCTTCGCCATACTCGATGTAATGCAGCAGCGGCTCGACGCCGGACTCCCGCACGTCCCGGTTGCGCTGCAGATACCAGGCAGGGTCGAAGTATGGGTTGGGTAAGCGGCCTTCCCTCCAGCCATAGCGGCAATAGTGGGTCACCGGATCAATGCCGCAACCTGCAATGTCAGGATTGCGTTCAAGAAACCATGTGCGCGAGAACAACCCAGATCTGACTACACTAAGAACGTCTCCGAAATCCAGCCGGACCGGCTCCATCTTCATACACCCATTTGCCGCATTTTGAGGCGTGTTTAGCCCGATGCTGCCGCTTAAACTTCGTTAAACGTCACCTAATGTTACTTTAAAGCGCCGCAACGTCGTATAAAATAATAAAGCGTCATATTTTGAGTGGTTGAGTGTTGCACGCATAGGTAGTTTCTTCTGCCATCTATACCCTTTCTGCGCTCGTTCACAACCGTATTGTGAAACCTCTAATGCAAGTGTGGTATTTGTGCCTCCATGCGTTTCATCGTCCTGTGCGCCCTGTTGCTGCCTGCTTGTTCCCCTGCCGCCTTGCTGAACGCGACGGTTCCGTCGCACGGCGTCAGTGTCACCCGGGACGTGGCCTATGCCGAGGGGCCTCGCCGCCGGCTGGACATCTACCGACCGCTCGGTGGCGGGAAGGCACCGATGGTCGTGTTCCTCTATGGTGGAAGCTGGCGGACCGGCAGCAAGGAAACATACCGGTTTGTGGCGCTACCGCTCGCGGCGCGGGGCGCCGTCGTGGTTGTGCCCGATTACCGGCTCTACCCCGAGGTCGCATTCCCGGCGTTCCTGGACGACAACGCCCGTGCGGTCGCTTGGGCGGCTGCACATGCGTCGGAGCTTGGCGCCGATCCAAGCCGGGTGTTCCTGGTCGGCCATTCCGCTGGTGCCTACAACGCAGTGATGCTCGGGCTTGATCCACGCCTGCTGGCGGCAGTTGGATACGACCGGGGGCGTCTTGCCGGGATCGTAGGGCTTGCTGGTCCCTATGATTTCCTGCCGATCACTGGGGACGACATCAAACCGGTGTTCGCAACGGTGGGTGACGGGCCGCTCAGCCAGCCCATCAGCTACGTGGACGGGCACAATCCGCCAATGCTGCTGCTGGCGGGCGATGCCGACACCACCGTTAACCCGCGCAACACGTTCGCCCTAGCCGAAAAGGTGCGTGCCGCTGGCGGCAGCGTCGAGGCACGAACTTTTCCAGGAATCGGGCACATTGGCATCGTCACGGCCTTTGCTCCGCTATTTCGCAGCCGTGCGCCGGTGTTGGACGACGTTTGGGCATTCATCACACGTCAAGGCGATGCCGGGGCGCGCTAAGCAAACCTCTCAAGGTTTGCGCACAGACGAAAGGCTAAGAAGGTTTGCGCGGCCTGGCAGGGCCGCAGGCCATCTATGTGACAGGCCGCGCGAGCCTGATGAGCCTTGAGATTCGGTATTGGGGCACGCATCGGCCTCCCTCTCGGCCTTTGACCCACTGGCAGCCATGGATACATGCAGCGCCGGACATCCCACACCATTCCGTCGGCGCAGCCGGTTGCGGCAGCGGCCGATGGGCGCCTGGCTAGCCGGCAACGGCATAAATGCCTGGCCTCAGCGTCCCTGAAAGTCGGGGCGACGCCGGGCATGGAAGGCAGCCAGGCCCTCGCCAAAATCGTGACTGTGCAGGGCCTTTTGCCGCCCCTCCGCAAAGCGCTGCGCCGTGGCAGATGACAACGCAACCGCCGAGGCAAGGGCCCGCACCTGCTGTTTTGCGCTCGTCACCGACAAAGGAGCGTTTCCGGCGATCCGCCGAGCCATCGCCAAGGTGAACGCCTCCAGATCTGCCTCCGGTATCAAGTGGTTCAGCAGACCCAAACGCAAGGCGCGTTCTGCAGGCACTGGATCGGCGGTGCTGAACATCTCCAATGCAGCGGCAGGACCGGCTCGCATCACAACGTTCAGCAATCCGTCGGCATCATAGGGCAACCCCAACCTCGCAGGGGTGAAGGCGAGGGTGCAGGTGGGATCACCAATGACGATGTCGCACCGCAACGCCAAGTCGGTTCCACCGCCCCAAGCTGACCCATGCACCATCGCAATCACGGGAGCAGGATGATTCTGAATGCGGCGGAACAACCCCTGCAAATCGCCATTCTGCGCCAATGGGTCGAAACCCGGCGAAAGTGCGCCGATGTCGAAGCCGGCACACCAGACGTCTGCCCCCATAACCGAGCGAAGAACAACCGCACGGGCCGCATGGCTTTGGTCAAAGGCGCATGACAACTCGTTTATCATTGCCAACGAAAGCGTGTTCCGTTTGGCTGGGGCCGCCATCGAGATAACGGCAACATGGCCGTCGTGTAAAATGATGGATAGCGGCTGGTCGGCAGGGGATGACACCCCTGCCCTATAGCCTCAACCTCGGAAGTTTGAAACTACCTCACAGGCTCTAACGCGAGGCAGGCACCGGCACAGTATTCGCCATTGGCTGATTTCCCGCCGGGGCACCTGGAACCGGAGATGCCGTCGCACCCGGGGAGACGACAGTGGTGGACACTGGACCACCCGCATTCGGGTTGCTGGCGCTGCTAGGGTTCATGTTTCCAGCTCCAGGAGGCAAGCTGTTTGCTGGCTGGGGTTCACTCTGTGACCCACCCGGTGCCGGCGGCGATTGAGACGACCCTTGTGCGAACGCCGATGTGGCCATCAGCAAAAATGCGAGCGCCGGAATTAGCTTTTTCATGGTGGGACTCCCTCAACTTATTCTGCCTCGTTTGCACAACGCGCCACGTCACGCTCGGTTCGGCGCCTGTTGCCAGCCCATGCATCTGTTGGCGATATGGCAGCGAAGCCGTTGGACGGCCTGCCCGGGAGCCAGAATGCCGAACTGTAAACCACTGATGATCCTACTCACGGTGCTGCTTGCCATCAGCCCGGTGCATGCGGCGCAGACTGCATGTCCCCAACACTTCTACGCGGGACAACCGCCTGAGGTCGTCAACACCCGCCTTCTCGCAGGTGCCCGCGCACTTTGCTTTCGAGCCTTCGCCGTGCTGCATTCCGCCACCACCCGCACTCCCCTGTATTCGGCTGAGCACCTGACCCGTGACACGATCACTGCGTCGCGCGGCCTGACCCGCGAAGGCGAGTTCCATCCGGAACTCTCGTTGCCGGACGGAGAGCGGGCCGAGCTGCAGGACTACGCGCGCAGCGGCTTCGACCGCGGGCATATGGCGCCCAGCGGTGACATGCCGGACGAGGATGCCCAGCAGGAAAGCTTCACCCTGGCCAACATGGTCCCGCAAGCCCCCAAGCTGAACCGCGGCATCTGGGAGGGCATCGAGAGCGCCGTGCGGCGTCTCGCGGAACGGGAAGGTGACATCTACGTCGTCACCGGCCCGATCTTCAGCGGCGCGGAGTTGCAACGGGTCGGCAATGTCATCGTGCCCAGCCATACCTTCAAGGCAGTCATGAGCGTGCGCCGAGGCCTTGCTGCCGCCTATGTCGCCAAGAACGTGGACAGCGCACCATGGGCGGTGATCAACATGGCGCAGCTTGCCGGCTTGACGGGGTTGAACGTGTTCCCGGCACTGCCGGCCGGCGCACGGGGAACCCCATTGCGTCTTCCCGTTCCGACGCCGCATGGATACGGCTCACATCGCCAAGGATATGCCCCATGAAGCCGTTTGCCGATGATAGTGCCGCCACTTCCGTCGGCGACTTGCGCCTTGAGAACGGCCGCGACCGCATCGCCGTCTATGGCAGCCTTGACCTGACGCGGGACCAGGCCGGGCTGGCCCTAGCCCGCGAGATGCGCCAAGTGCTGGAGTCCATCATTCAGGTTATGGAGGCGGACAAAGCCTTGCCGGCGTCCATTCCTCCAGCAAAGCTTCCCGGGACCGTGCGTAACCCATTCAGCTAGGCCCAGATTACCACATTCTCATAGGTTTTTCGTGAAATGCAGTTTCATGGTGATAAATGCGTTAGCTAATGTTATTTTCGTTTTATCTCTGACAGTTAGGGCAGTTCCCTGCTTGCGCTCTCAAACCCGTGAACGGTATGTTCTTCACATGTAACCAATGTTGGAGATCGCTTTGTTTGCTCATCGAGCGGCGGCCCGGAAGCCCCAGGCACTTTATGTTCGGATTGCGTCATGATGGCCGCGGCAAAGCCAGAAATGCTGCAGGGCTGGCCCAATGAGGGCAAGTCCCGCAACGCATCCCGCGACCGGTTCCGCCACAACCTGGCCCGCATCATGGCCGAGCAGAACATGACCCAGGCCGGCCTGGCCCGCGCGCTCGACGTGTCCCGGGTCGCGGTCCATGCATGGATCTGGGGTACATGCTTCCCGGAAACAGCCCGGTTGATCAAGCTGGCTCAGGTGCTGGGGGTACCGATCGGGGCGTTGCTCGAAGTGGAGTCCGCCACGCCCCCGCCAGCCCAGCCCTCCAACGAGGAAGTCCTCTTGCTGAACGCCTTCCGCAAGCTGCCCAACACCGATCGGTTGACGCTGCTGGCCGACGCTTACGAGATGACGACCCGGTCTGCGCTTGAAGGCGCACGCGCGGCTGGGTCCTGAGTAACGCCGGCATCTCACGGTGTGGGGTGCCGGCTGCTTTCTGATCCGGCCTTGGTGGGGGCGGGCCATTGCGAGGAGTGCGTCGAACGCTTGGGTAGGACCCAAGACCTGCTCGCTCCAACACCGATCCACCAAGCCGAAATGTACAGCGACGCGGCAGTTCAGGGATGCCTGACGCGGTCCCTGTTGCCCCGTGACCAACTCCGCAGCCAGCTCGAAATGTGGCACGACCGCGGGTCAGAAGGTATCCACCCGCCGAGGGCCGCCTGGGCGTGAGCTGTTTGTCGCCTTAAGTCG
>CAXTCI010000160.1:2453-12406 GCA_964242325.1 uncultured Acetobacteraceae bacterium | reverse complement strand
CTCACCCCGACCCTCTCCCGGAGGGAGAGGGAGAAGGAAGCCCTTATCCCAGGGCAGCCCGCACCCGGCCGTGGTAGTCCACATCCGGCACCGGCCCTACCAGGGAGATCGTCGGGTTGCTGCGCACCAGCACCTGCGCCGCGGCGGTCACGTCCTCCATCGTCACGGACTCCACCCGCTGCATCGCGTATTCCGGCGTTTGTATCTCGCCATGCTCGAACAGGCTGCCGGCGATGCCCTGGGCCAGGCTGAACGGGCGCTCCTTCGCCGTCGCCAGCCGGACCAGCAGGCCGTTCTTGGCGCGGGTCATGTCGGCCTCGGTGACGGCCTGAGTCATCTTGACCAGTTCGCCGCAGGCCACGTCCAGCAGCTCGTCCACGTGCTTCGTGGTGGTGCCGGCCTGCATGACCAACTCGCCGTGGTCTACGCCGTGGTCGCTGTAGGCGCCGACGCTGTAAACCAGGCCGCGCTTCTCGCGCACTTCCTGGAACAAGGGGCTGCTCATGCCGCCGCCCAGGGCGCGGGCCAGGACCTTGTGGGCATACACCGTCGCATCCGTTTCCGGCACCGATTGCAGGCCCAGCAGGATCGTCACCTGCTCGAAGTCCTTCTCCGTGTTGCGGACGGCGCCGCCGGCATACTTGGCCGGCACGACCTGCACCGGCGCCGGGCGGCCCGGCAGGCGCTCGAAGTGCACGGCCACCATGCCCACGAACGACTCGTGCGAGAAGTCGCCGCAGCCGACGACGACCATGTTGTCGCCGAAATAGAAGTCCGACACGAAGCTGGTGAAGTGGTCGCGTGTCACCTGCTCGATCAGTTCGGCCCGGCCCAGGATCGGCCGGCCGATGCTCTGCCCGGGATAGGCGATCAGGCCGTAGCCGTCATAGGCGACATGACTGGGGTTGTCCGTCGCCCGGCGGATTTCTTGTAGGATGACACCCTTCTCGGTCTCGATGTCCTTCGGCTCGAACACCGAGTTGCACAGCACGTCGCCGATGATGGCGACGGAGCGGTCTATGGTGCCCTTGAGGCCGGTCACGAAGTAGCAGGTCGTCTCGTGTGAGGTGTAGGCGTTCACGTTGCTGCCCAGCACCTCGATCTCCGCGCCGATCTGCAAAGCGGACCGGGTGCGGGTGCCCTTGAAGGCCATGTGCTCCAGGAAGTGGGCGATGCCGTTGTTCGCCTCGGTCTCGTTGCGGGCGCCAGCCTTGACGAAGGCGGCGACGGCGGCGCTGTCGAAGCCCGGCAGGTTGACGGACACGACCCGCAGGCCGTTGGGGAGGGTGGTCTGTTCTATGTTCATATCGAGGATGTAGGGTCGGTTCCGTGGGAGTGCAAAACCTAATATCGCAATAATGGGCGGTGATGGCGGAGTCGGCGCCGGGCCCCTTGTCCGTCATCGCGGGAAGTGGCGCGAGCCGGCGATTCAGGTGCAACAAGCGTAACACTGCCGGACCCCGAGTTGCCGTGTCGCTACCGCGGCTCGGGATGACGGCGGCGCTTCAGGGTAATTGGCTACTCACCTCACGCCGCTTGGTGACGGACAGGCGCCTGCTCCCTCTTCTTTCGGGAGAGGGTTGGGGTGAGGGGGTTTTGGCCGGGGCAAGTGTGGCCTTGCCTCACGAAAAGCCGCGTCCAGTTGGCGGCCGCCGTTCACCGCTCCGCAGCCAAGACCCCCTCACCCCGACCCTCTCCCGGAGGGAGAGGGAGAAGTGTCATCCCTTCCTGCATTGGCCGTTCGGCAGACAGCGGGTTAGCCTGGCTTCATGCCCCGTCCCTGCCCAGCTTCCGTCGCATGCAAGCCATCCTAGGCTACCTCGTCCTGCTCGCCTTCGCCTGGGCCTGCAGCGAGGACCGCCGGGCCATACGCTGGCGCACCGTCGGCGCCGGCATCGCCCTGCAACTGGCGCTCGCCCTCCTGCTGATCGCTTTCACCCCGGCGCAGCGTGCGGTCCTGCTGCTGAACGGCGCCGCAGAGGCCCTGCAAACCGCCACCGACGCCGGCACCGCGTTCCTGTTCGGCTACCTCGGCGGCGGTCCCCTGCCCTTCCCGGAGCTGCAGCCCGGCAGCAGCGTCATCCTGGCGTTCAAGATCCTGCCGCTCGTCCTGATCATCAGCGCGCTGTCGGCGGTGCTGTTCCACTGGGGCGTGCTGCAACGGCTGGTGGCGCTGTTCGCGGCGGCGCTGCGCCGGGCGATGGGGCTGGACGGGCCGGTGGCGCTGGCCGCGGCGGTCCACATCTTCGTCGGCATGATCGAGGCGCCGTTGCTGATCCGCCCCTACCTCGCGCAGATGGGCCGGGGCGAACTGTTCGCGGTCATGAGCTGCGGCATGGCCGGCGTCGCCGGGACCGTCATGGTGATCTATGCGACGGTGCTGGGGCCGGTGATCCCCGGCGCCTTGGGGGTGATCCTGACCGCCTCCGTCATCAGCACCCCGGCGGCCCTGGCCATCGCCGCGCTGATGCTGCCGTTCGGGCCGGGCGGCGGAGCGACGGCCACCCTGGCGGCGCCGGGCCACGATGCGCCCTCCGGCACGCTGGACGCCATCGTGCGCGGCACGGCGGACGGGGTGGGGCCGCTGGTCGGCATCACGACGACGCTGTTGGTGGCGGTCGCGCTCGTCAGCCTGGTGAACCAAGTGCTCGGGCTGGCGCCGGGCGGCTGGACATTGCAGAACCTGTTCGCCCTGCCGTTCCGCCCGGTCATGTGGCTGATCGGCATCCCGTGGCACGAGGCCCCGGCCGCGTCGCTGCTGATGGGCACCAAGACCGTGCTGAACGAGTTCGTCGCCTATCTCGGCCTGGCCGCCCTGCCGCCGGACGCGCTGGCGCCACGGTCCCGGCTGATCCTGACCTACGCCATGTGCGGCTTCGCCAATTTCGGCAGCCTGGGCATCCTGGTGGGCGGCCTGGGCACGCTGATCCCGGAGCGCCGGGCGGAGGTGGCGGTGCTCGGATTGCGCTCGGTCCTGTCGGGCACGCTGGCAACCCTCTCAAGCGGGGCGTTGGCCGGACTTCTCAGCTAATCCCGCGTCATTCCGCGCAGCCGGATCAGCCCGTCCGGTACCGGTATGAAGCCGTGCAAGTCCGCCCTCAGCCCCACGATGTTCTTCGCGGTCCAAAGATAGACCAGCGGCATCTCCTTCTGCTCCACCGTCCACAGCCGGGCATATAGCGCCCGCCGGGCCGCCAGGTCGGACACGGTGCGGGCCTCGTCCATCGCGGCATCGGCCTCCGCATTGCTCCAATGACCGAAGTTGAAGGTGCCGCCGGTGTGGAGAAGCTGCCAGGTGTTGCCATCTGCGTCAGACCGTCCGGACCAGCCGATCAGGAACGCCTGGAAGTCCCCGGCATATCCCGCCTGCAATGCCGAGGCGAACTCCATCACCCGCAAGCGCACGTCGAACCCGGCCTCCGCCGCCATCGCCTGGATCACCTCCGCCGCCTGCTGGATGTCGGGACTGTTGGTCAACGTCAGGGTGACCGGTACCGGCAGGGCCACCCCGGCGTCCCGCAGCAGCGCCCGCGCCCGGTCCAGGTCACGCGGCGGCGGCTTCACCTCCGGCACATACATGGGGGAGCCGGCGATGTTGGCCTGCGCCGTGGGGTTGAACAGCCCGCCATAAACCACCTGGTTGGCCGCGTCCCGGTCAATCGCGGCCTCGAACGCCAGGCGCACCCGGCGATCCCGTCCGAAGTCGGTGCCGGCGCCCGGGCCATTGGCGATATTGAAGTTGATGCCGGTATAGGCCAACCCATCCCCGGTCACGACGCGCAGATGCGGGTCGGCCTTCACCGCGTCCACGTCGCCGGGCAGCAAGTACTCCACCAGGTCCACCGTTCCCGCCCGCAGATTTGCCAGGCGCACGGCGGAATTCGGCATCGGGCGATACACCACCCGCTCGAAATGGTAGTTGCCGGCGTCCCAGTACCCGGGGAAGCGGCGCAGCACGATGCTGTCCTGCGCCACCCGGCTCTCGAACTGATATGGCCCGGCGCAGACGGGGTGTGCGCCGAACTGGGCGCCCTCCGCCTCCGCCGCCTTGGGCGAGATCATGATGCCAGCCCGGTCGGCCAACTGCGCCAGCAGCGGCGCGTTGGGCGAGCGCAGGACCAGGCGCACCTGCAGGTCGTTCACCACCTCGATGGAGGCGATGCTGTTGACCTCGCCGGCCCGCATGCTGCCCTTGATGGTCAGGTCGCGGGTCAGCTTGTACTTGACGGCCTCGGCGTTGAACGGTTCGCCGTCATGGAACGTGACGCCAGGGCGCAGAGTCAGCAGCAGGTGGGTCGGGTCCTCCCACGTCCAAGCCGTCGCAAGCTGCGGCACCAGGTTCAACCCGGCGTCCAGGTCGATCAGCTTGTCGCACATGGCGGCATACACGACGCGGCTGACGAAGGCGGACCCTAGCGTCGGGTCCAGCACGTCGGGGTCCTCTCGCAGGGCGATGGTCAGCGTTTGGGCGTGCGCGCCGACAGACAGAAGCAGGGCCAGCGCGGCGACCAGGCGTTTCATACTCGCGTGCACCCGTCCCTGGCGACGGCGGCGCCCAGCGTTCCTGTCGCGGGATCACGGGCGAGAATGGACCAAGTCATCGCCCCACCCTTCCCCGGACGCCTGCCAAACGCAAGCGCCGGGAGCGTGGGTCAGCGCAGGCCGAAGAAGGACAGCACCGCGATGACCACGACGACGAGGCCGACGATGTAGATGATGTTGTTCATGAGGGTTATTCCTTGCCCGATGTGAATGGCTTCATTACGCAAGGCGTAGGCCTTGGTTCCGCACCGAAGGAGGGTGGCCTTATGGCCGAGGATTGGTTGGCCCTGAACCGGGCCAATTGGGACGAGCGCGTGCCGGTCCACCTGGCCTCGCGCGACTACGATCTGACGGCCTTGCGGGCCGGGCACCCCCGGCTGGATGCGTTGACGGAGGCGATGCTGCCGCCGTTGGCCGGGCTGCGGGTGCTGCACCTGCAATGCCACTTCGGGCGGGACACGCTGGTGCTGGCGGGCCGAGGCGCCGAGGTGACGGGGGTGGACTTCTCGCCGCCCGCCATCGCCGCCGCACAGGATTTGGCGGCGGAGATGGGGCTGCAGGCACGCTTCGTGCTGGCGGACGTGTATGGGGCGCCTGCCGTCCTGCCGGAGCCGGCGTCGTTCGACCTGGTGTTCACCACATGGGGGACGATCTGCTGGCTGCCGGACGTGGCGGCCTGGGCGCGGGTGGTCGCCGGGTTCTTGCGGCCCGGCGGCCGGCTGCTGTTACTGGACTCGCATCCGGCGGCCCTGGTGTTCGACGACCTGACGCCGGGCGGGGACGGGCGGCCCGGCTGGTTCATGCCCTACTTCGGCGGTGCGCCGCTGGTATACGACGATGCCACGGACTACGCCGATCCGGTGGCCCGGCTGCGGAATGAGCGCCAAGTGAACTGGCTGCATCCGCTCGGCGCCGTGCTGGCCGGGTTGAGGGATGCCGGGATGCGGCTGGAAACGTTGCAGGAGCACCCGCGCGTGGCCTGGCAGATGTTTCGCTGCTTGGTGCAGGACGGCGACGGACTGTGGACCTGGCCGGACCGCCCGTGGCTGCCGCTGAGCCTGGGGCTAGGAGCGATTCGGGACGGTTGAGGCACGGCGTTTATCTTGTTGGGTCGGTAGGAAACTGGGTCATGGTCACTGGCAGACCGTATGGCCACTCAGTTCTATCTAAGCTTTACGCAGCGATTCTCATCTTTTTTGTTTAAAGTGCATACGCTCTCGACCCTGGTTTTCCAGTCTATTTGATCTGCCTGTGTGGGATGGCGGTCCAAGAGCGGAAAGCACCGTCCTAGGTTCCGGAATACCGCTTCTCACAGGCGGAGAAGCACGTCGTAGCGGCTCCTGGTTGATCTGCGGTGAACGTGTAGCCCGGTCCAGCCTGCATTTGCTTTGCAACTGCGACGTTATCGGCAGCAGCCGCTAACTAGGTTGACGACGCTTACTTTGCAGAACAAAGTGCGAACATTGCTGAGGTGGGTGCGTCGGGCGACCATGGAACAAATACAGTACATTCAGCCGGCCACGCCACCTCCTTCGCTGGACCGCCTGCGCGCCAGCATCGCCCGGATCGAGCGTGGCGCCACCCGTGCAGGGCTGCCCCCGCTTCCGTTCGGCCTGCCGGCGCTGGACGCCGCCCTGCCCGGCGGCGGCCTGGCGGTGGATGCGCTGCATGAGGTGATGGGCACCGGCACAGACCTGCAGCACGCCGCCACCGCGGCCCGATTCGCTGCCGGCATACTGGCCCGGCGTCCTGGCCCGGTGCTGTGGGTGCTGGAGCGGGCGGACCTGTTCGCCCCGGGCCTGGCCGGGGCCGGGCTGCATCCGGATCGCGTCATCTATGCCCGCGCCGGCCGCGATGGGTTGCTGGTGATGGAGGAAGGCCTGCGCCACCACGGCCTGGCCGGCGTGGTGGGGGAACTGTCGGGGCCGCTGTCCCTGACGGCCTCCCGCCGGCTGCATCTGGCGGCGGAGGCGTCGGGCGTCATGGCCCTGGTGCTGCGCCGGCCGTGGCATGCCGGAGCGGGGCACGCCGGAGCAGGGCGCCCGAGTGGACGTGACGGCGAAGCTTCGGCCGGCGTCACGGCGGCAGCGACGCGCTGGCGGGTGTCGGCGCTGCCGTCCCCGCCCGTCCTGCCCCATGCGCCTGACGTGCCTGGCCTGGGGCAGGTGCGCTGGCGACTGGACCTGCTGCGCTGCCGCGGCGGACGGACGGGATCGTGGGATACGGAGGCTTGCGATGCGCAGGGTCGTCTCGGTTTGGTTCCCGCACTGGCCGACAGACCGGCTGCGGCAGTCGCCTGATCCGGCGCGGCCCGTCGTGACGGCCCTATACGACGGGCACCGCCGAGTGGTGGGCGCGGTGGACCCGGCTGCCCAGGCACTGGGCCTGCGGCCCGGCATGGCGCTGGCCCATGCCATGGCAATGGTGCCGGGGCTGACGGTCCAGGAGGGACAGCCGGACGCCGATGCCGATGCCCTGCGCCGCCTGGCCGCCTGGTGCCACCGCTACGCGCCCCTTACGGCGCCGGACCCGCCGGATGGCTTGTGGCTGGATGTGACCGGTTGTGACCACCTGTTCCGTGGCGAGGCCGCGCTGCTGGACGTTCTGGCTCAGCGCTTCACTGGGGACGGCCTGCATACAGGCTGCGCCGTCGCCGATACGCCTGGCGCCGCCCATGCCGTCGCCCGGCACGGCGGCGGCGTGGTCCTTGCCGGCGCACAGCGGGACGCCGTGGCCGCTCTGCCCGTTGCAGCCCTGCGGCTGGCGGCGGAGTTGGTGGCCACCCTGCGCCGCCTGGGGATCGAGCGGGTGGCGCACCTGGAGCGCCTGCCCCGCGCCGCCCTGGCCCGCCGCTTCGGCCCGCATCTGCTGCTGCGCCTGGACCAGGCGCATGGCCGCGCCCACGAACCGATCCAGCCGCTGGTGCCGGAGGAGCTGCTGCAGCACCGCGTCACCTTCGGGGAACCGCTGCTGACCGCCGACGCCTTTTCCATTGCCGTGCAGCATCTGGTTGCCCCGCTGTGCAACCAGATGGAACGCGCTGGGCTGGGCGCCCGCCGGCTGGATCTGCTGTTCGAGCGTGTGGACGGCAGCATACAAGCCGTGCGGATCGGCACCGGCCGTCCTTCGCGTGATATCAGTCACTTGTCACGCATGCTTACCGAACGGCTGGAGGAGGTGGACCCCGGCCTGGGGATCGAGGCCATGCGGCTGGTGATTCCCCTGGCCGAGCCGCTGGACTGGCAGCAAGACGCCGCCGGACCTTCGAGGCCGGACATCTCCGCCCTGGTGGACCGGCTGAGCAACCGCCTCGGCGCCGACCAGGTGTTCCGGGCGGAGCCGGTCGAGAGCGACGTGCCCGAGCGCTCCGTGCGGCTGGTGCCCGCCCTGGCCCGGCCGGGCGGCGCCGGTTGGCCGTCGCACTGGCCCGCCCCGGTCCGCCTGCTGCACCCGCCGCAGCAGGTCGAGGCTCTGGCCGGCCTGCCCGACGGTGCACCCGCCGCCTTCACCTGGCGCCGCCGCCGCCACCGCGTGTGCCATGCCGATGGGCCGGAGCGCATCCATGGCGAATGGTGGCTCAGGGATGGGGAGGTTTGGGCGGTGCGGGATTATTTCCGTGTCGAGGATGGGGAGGGCACGCGCTTCTGGCTGTTCCGCCGGGGCGACGGCGAGGACCTGGCAACCGGCACGCTGGAGTGGTTCCTGCATGGGCTGTTCTAGCGGCTATGCCGAGTTGCAGGTCACGAGCAACTACTCCTTCCTGCGCGGCGCCAGCCATCCGCACGAGCTGTTCGGCCAGGCCGAGGAATTGGGCATTGCGGCGCTGGGCATCACCGACCGCAACTCGGTCGCCGGCATCGTGCAGGCATGGGAATGCGCGAAGAAAACCGGCGTGCGGCTGGTTGCCGGCTGCCGCTTGGACCTGCGGCCGGAAGCGCCGGGCATGCCGGGTCCCGCGCTGCTGGCCTTTCCTGGGGACCGTCAGGCATGGGCTGGGCTGTGCGGGCTGTTGACGCTGGGCCGGTCGCGGGCCGGGCGGGGGCCGGGCAACAAGGGCGGCTGCGACCTGGGATGGGACGACGTGGCGGCGGCCAATGCCGGGCTGCTGCTGGTGCTGGTGCCGACCGACGATGCCGCCCTGCCCCGGCAGCTTGCCCGGCTGCGCGCCGACGCGCCTGGCCGCGCCTACCTGGCCGGGACGGTGCGGCGGCGGCCCGGCGATGCAGCCCGGCTGTATCGCCTGGCAGAACTGGGCCGGGCCGCCGGGGCGCCGATGATCGCCACCGGCGACGTGCTGTATCACGTGCCGGAGCGCCGCATCCTGCAGGATGTCGTCACCTGCATCCGCGAGGGCGCCACCATTGACGCCGCCGGGTTCCGGCGGGAACGCCATGCCGACCGGCACCTGAAGACCCCCGCCGAGATGGCCCGGCTGTTCGCCCGCCACCCCGACGCCGTGGAACGCACCCTGGAACTGGTGGGACGCTGCGGGTTCGATCTCGGCGACCTGCGCTACCAGTATCCGGACGAGGTCAGGGACCCCGAGCTTACGGCGCAGCAAACCCTGAAGCGGATGACCTGGGACGGTGCGGCACGGCGCTATCCCAGAGGCATTCCATACAAAGTTTTCAATCAGTTGCGGCACGAGTTGGACTTGATCTCGCAGCTTGAGTATGCACCGTACTTCCTGACCGTCCACAGCATCGTCTGCTTTGCCCGCAGCCGTGACATCCTGTGCCAAGGGCGGGGTAGCGCCGCCAACTCCGCCGTTTGCTACGTGCTGGGCATCACTGGCCTGGACCCGGCAGAGTCCAACCTGCTGTTCGAGCGCTTCATATCTGCTGCCCGCCGGGAGCCGCCGGACATAGACGTGGACTTCGAGCACGACCGGCGGGAGGAAGTGATCCAGTGGGTCTATGACCATTACGGCCGTGACCGCGCCGCGCTGTGCGCAACCATCATGCGTTTTCGCGCCCGCGGCGCCGTGCGGGACGTGGGCAAGGCGCTGGGCTTGACGGAGGACGTGACGGGCGCCCTGGCCGGCCAGGTCTGGGGCTGGAGCGAGGAGGGCGTCACCGAGGACCATGCCGAGGCGCTGAACCTCAATTTGGAGGACCGCCGGCTGCGGCTGACGCTTGACCTGGCGCACGACCTGATTGGCTTTCCGCGGCAGCTCGGCACCCATCCCGGCGGATTTGTGCTGACGCAGGCGTCGTTGTCCGAGCTGGTGCCGGTGCTGCCGGCGGCGATGGCAGGCCGGCAGATCATCGAGTGGGACAAGGACGACATAGACGCGCTGCGCTTTATGAAGGTGGATGTGCTGGGCCTGGGGATGCTGGGCTGCATGAGGCGGGCATTTGACTTACTGGACGACCATAGGCCCGCCTGCTCTCTTTCCCTCCGGGAGAGGG
>CAXTCI010000160.1:0-2353 GCA_964242325.1 uncultured Acetobacteraceae bacterium | reverse complement strand
GGGAGCAGGAACAGCCATTCCTTGACCTCGCGTGCATTCCGCAGGGCGACTCCGCCACCTTCGACATGATCTGCCGGGCCGATACCCTGGGCACCTTCCAAATCGAGAGCCGGGCGCAGATGGCGATGCTGCCGCGGCTGCAGCCGCGCCGGCTGTATGACTTGGTGATCCAGGTCGCTATCGTCCGACCCGGCCCGATCCAGGGCGGCATGGTGCATCCCTACCTGCGCCGCCGCGCCGGGCTGGAGCGGGCCAGCTATCCCACGCCGGCCCTGGAACGGGTGTTGAAGGAAACCCTGGGCGTACCGCTGTTCCAGGAACAGGCGATGCAGGTGGCCATCCACTGCGCCGGGTTCACGCCGGACGAGGCGGACCAGCTCCGCCGGTCAATGGCGACGTTCAAGGTGACCGGCGGCGTCAAGCCGTTCCGGCAGAAGTTCCTGGATGGGATGCGGGCGAACGGCTACGAGACTGATTTCGCTGAACAGACGTTTAGCCAGATCGAGGGCTTCGGCAGCTACGGCTTCCCGGAAAGCCATGCTGCCAGCTTCGCCCTGATCGCCTACGCCTCGGCCTGGATGAAGTGCTGGCATCCCGACGTGTTCTGCGCGGCGTTGTTGAACAGCCAGCCGATGGGGTTCTATGCCCCGGCGCAGGTGGTGCGGGATGCGCGGGAGCATGGGGTGCCGGTGCGCCCGGTGGATGTGAACCACTCGCGCTGGGACTGCACGCTGGAGCCGGCGGACGGCCCATGGCTGGCGGTCCGGCTGGGGCTGCGCATGGTCGGCGGCTTGCAGAGCGAACACGCCGTAGATCTGTTGGCTGCACGGGGGGAGCATCCCTACGCGGACCTGGACGATTTGTGGCGCCGGGCCGGGGTGCCGGTTGCGGCGCTGGAGCGGCTGGCGGAGGCGGATGCGCTGGGCTCGCTGGGCCTGGACCGGCGCGGCGCGCTGTGGGCGATCCGCGGCCTGGCGGACGCGCCGCTGCCGCTGTTCGCCGCCGCCGACAACCTGCCGGAGATCGTGGAGCCGCCGGTCGCGTTGGACCCGATGCGCCCGGGGCGGGAGGTCGTCGAGGACTATGGCAGCACCGGCCTGACCCTGCGGGCGCACCCAGTGGCCTTTTTGCGGGCGGAGCTGCGCGACCGGGGCATGGTGACGTGCGCGGACCTGCTGCACCTGCGCGACGGCCGGCGCGTGGTGGTGCCCGGCCTGGTGCTGGTGCGGCAGAAGCCCGGCTCGGCCCGCGGCGTCATGTTCATCACCACCGAGGACGAGACCGGCGTCGCCAACCTGATCCTGTGGCCCAGCGTGTTTGCCCGGCAGCGCCGCCTGGTGCTGTCCGCCACCATGATCGCCTGCCACGGCAAGGTGCAGAAGGAGGCCGGGGTGATCCACGTGATCGCCGACCGGCTGGAGGACCTGTCGGCCCTGCTGCGGAGCGTGGGGGAGCGGGACGACCCCTGGCCGCTGCGGCACGGACGCGGGGATGGAGCGACGCATCCCGGGGCACCGGACCGGGGAGATGTGGCGCCTCGGGCGCGGGATGTTGACGTGCCGGAGACGGCGCAGGGGATCAGGGTGCCAACGAGGGATTTCCGCTAGGGTGTGGGCTTATGGCGGAGGTGGTGCGATGTCGGAAATTAAGAGGGTTCAACTGGTACGCACCGGGCCGGTGCAGACAGTCGAGATCCCGCCGGAGTTCGCTATGCCCGGCGATGCCGTGCTGATGCACCGGGAGGGGGAGCGGTTGGTTCTGCAGCCGATACCGCCACTGAAGGGAGGGCTGCTTGCACTTCTCGCAACCCTAGATCCGATTGAGGAGGAGTTTCCGGATGTTGACGAGGGCCTGCTGCCGCCCCGCGATATAGAACTTTGACTGCGTTCAAGCGGATGCTGGATACCAACATCGTATCCGATTTGGTTCGCAATCCCGGCGGCAAAGCGGCGCAACGGCTGGCGCTGGAGGGCGAGGATGCGGTTTGCATCAGCATTATCGCTGCGGCCGAACTCAGGTTCGGCGTTGCCAAGCGAGGCTCGCAACGGTTGGCGACGCAAATGGACCGCGTGCTGGCGACGATGAACATTATGCCGTTCGAGGCGCCTGCCGACGCAGTTTACGGACTTGTCCGCACGAGGCTGGAGCTTGATGGGACCCCGATCAGCGCCAATGATCTGCTCATCGCGGCCCATGCGCTCACGTTGCAGGTGACGCTGGTGACGCATAACACGGGCGAGTTCCGCCGAGTGCCAGGCTTGGCTGTTGAGGATTGGCTGGAGTAGCTGGGACTTTCCCAGGCCGGTCGGCTACGCCGTCCTCATTCATCCCACGATCGTGGACAAGAAAAAGG
>CAXTCI010000159.1:0-12479 GCA_964242325.1 uncultured Acetobacteraceae bacterium | reverse complement strand
ACGTGTGGCGGCGGTGCATTGCTGTCATTGCGGGTCGCTCCAGCGTGCCGGGAAGTTGCTATATTACCTGGCCAGAGGACAAGTTGGTGGGCTCATGGGACTCCCGTAATCACGCGGAGCGTTGCGGTTGGAGGGTGGGCGCCCGACACCGGATCTCTGTGACCAGAACCCATGTGGCTAGTCGGGCGATTCAGGGCTCGTGATGCGCCATGGCCGCGCGACAGGCTTGTTCCAAGCGTGGGAAGTGTCTTGCGCAGTCCCATGCGATTTGTCGTGTGACGCTGCCAATCAAGGTGGCTTCGGGACGGCTTGCGCCAGCATAAGGCGCAGCCAAGACGATCATCTACGAAGCTTGCGGACCGTCTTTGCCGTGATTGGTTATAGTGAATGGTGACTCGCGTCAAAGTCGGACCGGAGCAGAATGGTGTGTTTCCTTGTCTGCCAACTTGGCTCAGATGCGCGCCACTTCTGTGAACCCATTCCGAGGCATAGCTTCGGGGAATTGGTACGAGCGAGTGGATTGCAATTACCCTGGCGTGTCCTGCGCTAGGCAGGTACCGACTTGCAGTCTTGTGCCCGCACGGACTGAAACTGATGGACTGCCTAACTTGAAGCGAAGTATTTGAAGCTCAGCGCCATTGGGAACTGTTCGACATCTGGCAACCTCATGGCGAGACTGACACGCCCTTCCAGAACGCAACTCGGCCGTTGATGTTGGCAGCAGCCTGCTTCGGCTCTGGATAAAACCAGATGGCGTCCTTGTTCGTCTGGCCACCCACATTCAGCGTGTAATATTGGGCTGTTCCCTTCCAGGGGCAGATGCTGGTGTGACTGCTCGGCTGCACGAACTCCTGCTGGAGGCTGGTTGCAGGAAAGTAGGCATTGCCCTCGACGGTAACGATATCATCGCTTTCGGCCACAACCTGGCCGTTCCACACTGCCTTCATTCAACCCTCCCAAATGAAAAAGGCCGGGCATGATGCCCGGCCCTTTCCCGTTTAATGCGCTGTTTCCGGCTCCCGTTCGGAGCCGCCCTCATCGCCCTCACCGTCCGGCTTAGCCATCTCCGGCGGCGGCGGCGCTTCCGTGTACTCGAATTCCAACTTGTCGTCCTTGAGCGACACCTTGACCGAACCGCCACGGACCAACTTGCCGAACAAAAGCTCTTCTGCCAGCGGCTTCTTGATCCACTCCTGGATGACGCGGCCTAGCGGACGCGCGCCATACAGTCGGTCGTAACCTCGCTCAGCCAGCCACTCCTTGGCTGCGGACGACAACTCGATGGTGACGTTGCGGTCAGCCAACTGAGCCTCAAGCTGCATGACGAACTTCTCGACCACGCGGCCCACGATTTCTTGCGTCAGCCCAGCGAAGGTGATTACCGCGTCCAAGCGGTTGCGGAACTCCGGGGTAAACAGGCGCTTGATTGCCTCGGTGTCCTCACCTTCGCGCTCGGTACGGCCGAAGCCGATGCTCTCCTTTGCCATGTCGCTGGCACCCGCGTTCGTCGTCATGATCAGGATGACGTTGCGGAAGTCCACAACCTTGCCGTTGTGATCGGTCAGCTTGCCGTGGTCCATCACCTGCAACAGGATGTTGAACAGGTCCGGGTGAGCCTTCTCAATCTCGTCCAGCAACAGGACGCAGTGCGGGTGCTGGTCGATCGCATCTGTCAGCATTCCGCCCTGGTCAAACCCGACATAGCCCGGCGGCGCGCCGATCAGCCGGCTGATGCTATGCCGCTCCATATACTCGCTCATGTCGAAACGGGTCAGCTCGATGCCCAGCGTGCTGGCCAACTGCCGCGCAACTTCGGTCTTGCCGACGCCGGTGGGGCCGCTGAACAGGTAGTTACCGATCGGCTTCTCCGCCTCACGCAGCCCGGCACGGGACAGCTTGATCGCGGCAGACAGCGCCTCGATGGCCTTGTCCTGGCCGAATACCATCGCCTTGAGGTCGCGCTCCAAGTTGCGGAGCGTTTCCTTGTCGTCGGCCGACACGCTCTTGGGCGGGATGCGGGCGATCTTGGCGACGATCTCCTCGACGTCCTTCAGCGTCACTAGCTTGCGGCGCTTGCCCTCGGGCTGCAGCATCCGGCTCGCGCCGACCTCGTCAATGACGTCAATCGCCTTGTCCGGCAGCTTGCGGTCGTTGATGTACTTCGCCGACAGCTCCACCGCACCACGGATCGCCTCGTCCGAGTAAGTGACCTTGTGGTGCTTCTCGTAGTTGGTCTTGAGGCCGCGGAGGATCTTGATCGCATCTTCCTGCGACGGCTCGTTCACATCTATCTTCTGGAAGCGCCGCACCAGCGCGCGGTCCTTCTCGAAGTAGTTGCGATACTCCTTGTATGTCGTGCTGCCGATGCAGCGCAGCGCTCCTGCGGCCAAGGCGGGCTTGAGCAGGTTGGACGCATCCATCGCTCCGCCGCTGGTCGCGCCGGCACCGATTACGGTGTGGATCTCGTCAATGAACAAGATGCTGCCGGCATGAGCCTCCAGCTCCGTCACGACTGCCTTCAGCCGCTCCTCGAAGTCGCCACGGTAACGGGTGCCGGCGAGCAGGGCGCCCATGTCCAGAGCAAAGATTGTGCTCTTGAGCAGGACCTCTGGCACATCGCCCTCGACGATGCGCTTGGCCAAACCCTCGGCGATGGCGGTCTTGCCGACGCCGGGGTCGCCGACATAGAGGGGGTTGTTCTTGGTGCGGCGGCACAGGATCTGGATCGTTCGCTCGATCTCGACATCGCGGCCAATCAGCGGGTCGATCTTGCCGGTGGTGGCCTTCTTGTTGAGGTTCACGCAATAGTTGCTGAGCGCGTCCTGCGCCTTGCGGCCACCGGGCTTTTCCTCGCGCTCGTTGCCCTCGTTCGGGCCTTCCTCCTTGGCTCCGGTAACCGGGCGCTGGGTCGCGCGGCCCGGCGCCTTGGCGATGCCGTGGCTGATGAAGTTGACCGCATCCAGCCGGGTCATGTCCTGCAATTGCAGGAAATACACTGCGTGGCTTTCGCGCTCACTGAATAGGGCAACGAGGACATTGGCCCCTGTCACCTCGTCGCGTCCGCTGCTCTGCACATGGATTGCGGCGCGTTGCACAACGCGCTGGAAACCGGCAGTCGGCTTCGGATCACCGGGCCGGTCCGTCGCCAGTCCGGACAAGTCCTTGTCCAGGAACTCGCCGAGGTCGGCGCGAAGCTTGTCTAGGTCCACGCCACAGGCACGCAGCACCGTTGCAGCGTCGCTATCGTCGGCGAGACCAAGTAGGAGGTGCTCCAACGTCGCATATTCGTGCCGGCGTTCACTGGCCAGCGAAAGGGCACGATGCAGCGTCTGTTCAAGGTTGCGAGACAACATACCGATGACGCTCCTTCGCGCGGGGTGCTGAGATGCCGTGGAGACTATACAACGGCAATCTGCCCCAGTGTGCCTGGGACAACATCCCAGAGACAGGTGTAAAAATGTAAGATAGGTGCGGTTTCGTTAGGCTAATGCTCACTCTTTCTCGATTGTGCATTGCAGGGGATGCTGATTCTGTCGGGCTAGGTCCATCACCTGCGTCACCTTGGTTTCTGCCACCTCATAGGTAAAGGCTCCGCAAACGCCGACGCCGCGGCGGTGGACGTGCAACATGATCCGCGTCGCCTCCTCCCGCGTCTTCTGGAAGAACCGCTCCAGCACATGGACGACGAACTCCATCGGAGTGTAATCGTCGTTCAGCATCAGCACCTTGTACATGGCGGGCTTGCGTGTCTTTGGGCGGGTCTTGACCACCACGCCGGTGTTCGGGTTGTCGCTGTTGCCACCACGCTTATCGTTGTCGCTCATTGCCTTGACATCCTGACGGTCACGCCCCTCTTGCCGCGCCGTTCCGCTGGAACCAACGCACTCCTGCGATCATGGCGCGCTGTCCAACGCACTCCGCCGGACGACAGGCACCAAGCCCACCAGATCACAGCATATCGGAGCGCAGTGCCATGGGAAAAGGGCGATGTAGGCCGCTACCGGCCATCTGACGGGGCGGCAGGCACGAAAAAGGCCCGGGAGCGCCGTCCCCGGACCTTGGTTCAGTGTGGCGCCGGCCCTCAGCGGGACGGCGTGGCATGCCCTAAGCAAAACTCTGGAGGTTTGTGCACAGACAAAAGCTAAGCGGGCTGGCTCGGCCTAGCACGGCCGAGGGTCATCCGCGTGACAGGCCGTGCAAGCCTGCTTAGGCGGCCTTGAAGCCTTCAACAGCCAGGGTCACGCGGCCGGCGATCGGCGCGATGGCGTCGCTAGCCAGCTTGATCGAGGTTTCTGCGACCTGGCCGGTCTGCGACATCGCCTTCTCGACCGCAGTGCGTGCCAGGGTCGTTTGCAGTTCGACAGCCTGCTGGAAGGTTCGGATGTCGGACATGGCGCGGAAGGTGGACATCACTTCCTCCATGGACGCCTGCGCGGTTGCCGCGAACTGCTTGGTCAGATCCTGCATCCCTGTAGCGAGGATCTGGCCCGACTTTACGAGCGCCTCGACGTTGCCCTGGCCGAAAGCGACGAAGTCCTGTGGTGTCTTCATGATGGCGTTCCCGGTCTTGCCGGGGCGCATCCCGGCAGTTGTTAAAAAGCGGCACGCCGCACTGCTAATGATCCCAGCCCGGAGCGGCGGAGGGCTGATGACCCCGAGGCATTCTGAACCACTTGCAAATGCTGCAATGCAGCGAGCGACGCAATGACCGATCAGAGACATGGGCGCAAGCACATTTGTGCAGTGCACCACCATGATCGTGATTGAACGCCCGCCCGCAAAGTTCCCACCGCACCTCAGGCGATGCTGGTAACGTTATGGTGATATTGTAAACTCGATATTTACCCTTCGTGCTGGACAGTGCGGCTAACGCCCACGTAGAGTTGAACGGCTTAGCATGGAGATCGGGTCGGAATGCCCAGGTTTACCTCAGGGATGCAATGGTTGTCGGCCGTCTCGGCACTGATGCTCGTGCTCTCGCTGCCGACCGGTCCGGCAGCCGCGCAGGTCGGTTCGGACCGCTATGCTTCCATCGTGATGGACTCCGGCAGCGGCAACGTCCTTTCGGCCGTCAGTGCAGACGAGCCTCGGTATCCCGCCAGCCTGACCAAGATGATGACGCTTTACCTGCTGTTCGACGCCCTGCGCGACCGCCGGGTGACGTTGGACCAGCAGGTGCCGGTCTCTCCCTGGGCGGCTTCCATGGCGCCGACGAAGCTGGGGCTGGTGCCGGGCACCTACATTACGGTGGAGCAGGCGATCCTGGGCTTGGTCACCAAGTCCGCCAATGATGCCGCAGCCGCGCTTGGCGAGATGTTGGGCGGCGATGAGGAGCGGTTTGCGCAGATGATGACCCTGCGCGCCCGGGCGCTCGGCATGACCAACACGACGTTCCGCAACGCTTCCGGCCTGCCGGACCCGGACCAGACGACGACGGCACGCGACATGGCGGTGCTGGCGCGCCACTTGGTGCAGGACCATCCCGCTTATTACCGCTACTTCAGCGCGCCCTCGTTCGTGTTCCATGGGCGGCTGATCCTGAACCACCAGCACATGCTGCAAACCTATCCCGGAGTGGACGGCCTCAAGACTGGGTATATCCGGGATTCCGGCTTCAACCTGGTCACCTCGGCCGTGCATGGCGACACCAGGCTGATCGGCGTCGTGCTGGGCGCGGCGAACAGCACGGAACGGGATCAGCACATGGCTGCCTTGCTGGATGCCGGCTTTGACCGGGCTGGCGCTCCGATGCTGATGGCGCGGCACGACCCGGCGCCAAGCTTCCGCTTGCCGGCCATCATCGCCGCGGCGCAGGCGGCGCCGGCCTACCCGCCGCCGCTTTACTCCGCACCTTTCACGGATGTGCCGGGCCCGCGCTACTCGCTGGGCTATGATGCGCCCTTCCTGCCGCCACCGTCACGGGTTCGCAGCTACGTGGCCCGGTTTGCTGAACCGCGGCTGGCGCCGCAGCCCGCGCGGCTCCGCGCCGCCTGGCGTGAGCCGCCGGCGCGGGCGACACGGGATACGGCGGCGCGCCGCATGGTGGATCGGGATCCGCGTGACCGCTTCGAGGTTCGGGACAGGGGAGAGCAGCGGGCCGAGCGCTTCCACGTCCGCCCGATCGTGGCCGCCCCGCCGGTGCAGCAACGCACGCATGCATCGCCGGCCCGCAGCTACGATGCTGCACCGCGTCCGGTGCGGGCTGCCCATGCGGCTTGGCAGAGCGGGCACTACCCTAGCTGAACCATCTCCCCTTGCACGCCGCGGACGTGCGCCGCATTTTAAGCCGATGCCCGGCGCAGCGCCCGGCGACAAGGGAACCTGGGACGCATGGACGGCGGAGCCGATTCGAGACGCATCACCCTTTATTCGCGTGAGGATTTTGCGGGGATGCGCGCCGCCGGGCGGCTGGCAGCGGAAACCTTGGACATGATAACGGAACATGTCCGTCCCGGCGTCACCACGGCGGAATTGGACCGGCTATGCCACGACTTCATGGTGGGGCGCGGAGCGGTGCCAGCTACCCTGGGCTATCGCGGCTATCAGCACAGCAGTTGTACCAGCATCAACCATGTCGTCTGCCACGGTATCCCCGGCGACCGCCGCCTCGTCGAGGGCGACGTGCTCAACATCGACGTGACGGCCATCCTGGACGGCTGGCATGGCGACAGCAGCCGGATGTATGTCGCGGGTCAGCCCAGCACCAAGGCGGCGAAGCTGCTGGACGTGACCTATGCCGCGCTGATGCGCGGCGTCGCCGCCGTGCGCCCTGGCGCCACCCTGGGCGACCTGGGCTATGCCATACAGTCCTTCGTCGAAGGCAACCGGTTCAGCGTGGTGCGCGACTTCTGCGGCCATGGCATCGGCCGTCGCTTCCACGAGGCGCCGAACATCCTGCACTTCGGCAAGCCCGGCGAGGGGCCGGTGATACGCCCCGGCATGTTCTTCACCATCGAGCCGATGGTGAACGCGGGACGTCCGGAGGTGAAGGTGCTGGATGATGGCTGGACCGCAGTGACCCGCGACCGCAGCCTGTCGGCACAGTTCGAGCACATGGTCGGCGTGACGGAGACAGGCTGCGAGGTGTTTACGATTTCCCCCGCCGGGCTGCACCATCCACCCTACGCCCTATGAGTGGCGAGGTTTTCTCCACCACTCATCGCCTACGGTTCAACGACACTGACCGCCTGGGTCATGTGAACAACGCCGTCTTCGCGGTCATGTTGGAGCAGGGGCGGTCCGAGTTGGCGGTTGCCGCCGGGTTGCCGATGGAATCCGACAGCCAGGCGCTGGTGATCGTGCGGCTGGAGTTGGATTTTCTGCGGGAGATGGCCTGGCCCGGTGACGTGCTGATCGAGACGGAGGTGTCCCGGCTGGGCGGCAAGTCATGCCAGTTCCGCCAGCGGCTGGTGTCTGGCGGCGAACTCTGCGCCCGGGCCGTGACGGTGCTGGTTGTCATGGACCGTATGACCCGCAAGGCCGTGCCGTTGACGCCGGTATGGCGGGACGCGCTGGGCCGCTGGCTGGTGCGTGAGGCCTCTGAGCCGTTGCCCGCCTGATGCCGCCGGGGCAGGACGACCTGCTGCGCCAACTCGAAACCCTGGCCCGGTCGGTTCAGCCGAAAGCCCCTGCCCCACTAGCGCCTGTGCCGCCGGTTTCGCCGCAGGCCGACGATCCGGTGCCGCCGCGACCCATCCTGCCGCCGAAACGGCCACGGCCACTCTTGACCGTAGCTATTCCGCCGCAGCCCGATCCCATCCCCAGCACGCCCATGAGCGCCGAGGGCCACCGTACCCGGATGCGCGCCCGATTGCTGCAATCTGGCCCGGACAGCGTTGCGGATCATGAGCTGTTGGAGATGATGCTGTTCCTCGCCCTGCCCCGGCGCGACACCAAGCCCATCGCCCGTGCGCTCCTGACCAGGTTTGGCAGTTTTGCGAACGCTGTGTCGGCTCCGCTTCCAGACTTGCGGACGATCGAGGGGCTGGGCGATGCGGGCATCGCGGCGCTCAAGACGATCCAGGCCGCCGCCCTGCGCCTGGCCCGGTCGGAGGTGCTCAACCTCCCGGTGCTGAACAACTGGGACCGGCTGATGGAGTATCTGCAAATGGTGCTGGGCCGGGAGCGCATCGAGCAGTTCCGCATCCTGTTCTTGGACAACCGCAACCGCCTGCTCGCCGATGAAGCCCAGGCCCGCGGCACCGTGAACCATACCCCGGTTTATCCGCGGGAGGTGGTGAAGCGCGCGTTGGAGCTGCACGCGACGGGGCTGATCCTGGTCCATAACCATCCCAGCGGCGATCCTAGCCCGTCGCGGGAGGACGTGGAGATGACGCGGCTGATCGGCCAAGCCGCGGGTGCCCTGTCGGTCGTGCTGCACGACCATGTCATCGTCGGCAACGGCCGCTGGTTCAGCTTCCGGCGGGAGGGGATGCTTTAGCGGCTTATGCCAAGTGGTCCATGATCTCGTGCCCACCGTCCCAGATCAGCTTCAACGATACATACAACACCACTGCCAGCCCCACCCAGGCGATCCAGCGATAGCGCTCCAGCAGCCCGGCGATGATCCGGGCCGCGACGCCCATCAGCACGACCGACACGGTCAGCCCTACCACCAGCACCCAGGGATGCTGCAGCGACGCCCCGGCGACGGCGAGCACGTTGTCGAGGCTCATGGACAGGTCGGCCAGCACGATCTGCACCAGGGCTTGGCGCATGGTCTTGACCGGCATGGCGCCGGCCGTCTTGTGCCGGGCGGCCTCGGCCCGGCGCAACTCGCGATACATGCGCCAGCACACCCAGAGCAGCAGCAGCCCACCGGCGAACAGCAGCCCGATGATGGCCAGCAACTGCACCGTCACCAGCGCGAAGCCGATCCGCAGGATGGTGGCGGCGCCGATGCCGATCAGGATGGCGCGGGTCTTCTGCGCGTCCGGCAGCCCGGCCACCGCCATGCCCACCACGACCGCGTTGTCGCCGGCCAGCAACAGGTCAATCAGCAGCACCTGGCCGAGCGCGATGAGTTCGGGGAGGAAGTGTTCCAGGGCGCGGGTCCTATCTGCTTGTCAGCGGCAAACGGCAGGCTTACCCCCCAGGCAGCAACAAGAGACGAGGCTCCCGATGGTTCCGCGCTACAGCCGCCCCGCCATGACCGCGATCTGGGCGCCCGAGAACCGATTCCGCATCTGGTTCGAGATCGAGGCCCTGGCTTGCGAGGGCATGGCGGCCATCGGCGCGATCCCCGAACAGGCCGCCCGCACCATCCGGGAACGCGGCGGCGCCAAGGTCGCCCACATCACCCAGGCCGACCTGGACCGCATTGACGCCATCGAGGCCGAGACCCGGCATGACGTGATCGCCTTCCTAACCTGGCTGGCCGAGGGGGTGGGACCGGATAGCCGCTTCGTCCACCAGGGCCTGACCAGCAGCGATGTGCTGGACACCTGCCTGTCGGTGCAGATGACCCAGGCGGCCGACCTGCTGCTGCAAGATTTGGACCTGGTGCTGGCTGCGCTTAAGCGCCGGGCGATGGAGTTCAAGTATACCCCGACCATCGGCCGCAGCCACGGCATCCATGCGGAGCCGACCAGCTTCGGCTTGAAGCTCGCAGGGCATTATGCCGAGTTCGCCCGCAACCGGGCGCGGCTGGTGCAGGCGCGGGCGGAGGTCGCGGTCTGCGCCATCAGCGGCGCCGTCGGCACCTACGCCCACGTGGACCCGCGGGTGGAGGAGCACGTGGCGGCCAAGCTGGGCCTGCAGACCGAGGCGGTATCCACCCAGGTGATCCCGCGGGACCGCCATGCCGCCTTTTTCTGCACGCTCGGCGTCGTCGCCTGCGCCATCGAGCGTCTGGCAACCGAGGTTCGCCACCTGCAACGCAGCGAGGTCCGCGAGGCCGAGGAGTTCTTCCACCCGGGCCAGAAGGGCAGCAGCGCGATGCCGCATAAGCGCAATCCGGTGTTGAGCGAGAACTTGACCGGGCTTGCTCGCATCGTGCGCGGCGCGGTGACGCCGGCGCTGGAGAATGTGGCGCTGTGGCATGAGCGGGACATCAGCCACTCCAGCGTCGAGCGTGCCATTGCGCCCGATGCGACGGTGACGCTGGACTTCGCGCTGGTGCGCCTGGCTGGCATGATGGAGAAGCTGACGGTCTATCCCGCGCAGATGGCGGCGAACCTGGAGGCGCTGGGCGGCGTGGTCCATAGCGGCGAGGTGCTGCTGGCCCTGACCCGGGCCGGCATCTTGCGGGAGGATGCTTACGGGATCGTGCAGCGTGGCGCGATGGACACCTGGACCGGCCTTGGCAAGCCCGGCGCGCGTAGCTTCCGGCAGGTGCTGGACGCCGATCCGGAGGTGGCCGGACGCGTGCCGCCGGCGGAGCTGGACCGCGCCATGTCGTCCGACATGCACCTGGCGCATGTGGATCACGTGTTTGCGCGGGTGTTCGGCCGCCAAGATTCCGACATCAAAGCGGCCTGAAACCGCCCAGGTCGTTGCGTAGCTAAGTCATGGATCAAGGAGGTCCGTGACATGAGGAAGTTTCTTCTTACCCTGGCAGTCCTGGCCGGTGGCGCCGCGGCGGCATCCGGCGCGGATGCCGCGCCCCACGCCATCGCCCTGGCCGCCGCACCCGCCTTCCATGCCAGCGCACTGGTGCAACCGGTGCAGTACTACCCCGACTGGCGCGAGCGCGAGTGGCGCCGGCACCAAGCTTTGGAGCAATTGCGCCGTGAGGAAGCGCGGCGCGAGTGGCGCCGGGAGCACGGGTTCTATGGCCCCGGCTATGGTTACGGCTACGGGCCGCGCTACTAGCGGCCCCGGTTGACACGGCGGCGCGCGGCGGCACACCTGCCGCCGTGTGCACCGTCGTCCTGAACCTACGCCCCGGCCATCCCTGGCCGATCCTGGAGCACGGGTTCTATGGCCCCGGCTATGGTTACGGCTACGGGCCGCGCTACTAGCGGCCCCGGTTGACACGGCGGCGCGCGGCGGCACACCTGCCGCCGTGTGCACCGTCGTCCTGAACCTACGCCCCGGCCATCCCTGGCCGATCCTGCTTGCCGCGAACCGTGACGAACGGGTGGACCGCCCGTGGGACCCGCCGGCTGCACACTGGCGGGGACGGCCAGGCGTGGTGGCCGGGCGGGACCGGCTGGGCGGCGGCACCTGGATGGCGATGCGGGACGGGATCGTGGCCGCGGTGCTGAACCGTCCCGGCAGCCTCGGTCCGGCGCCGGGTAAGCTGAGCCGGGGGGACCTGCCGCTGCTGGCGGTGGAGCATGCCGGCGCCGCCCAGGCCGCGGCGGCGTTGGCTATGCTGGACGCCGGGGCTTATCGCAGCTTCAACATGGTCGTTGCCGACCGCACCGGCGCCTGGTTCGTGCGCGGGCTGGGCGCCGGGCGCCCCGACGTGTGGGGGCTGGAACCCGGTATCCATATCGTCACCGCCCATGACCCTGACGATCCGGCCAGTCCCCGCGGAGTGGCCCACCTGCCCCGCTTCCGAGATGCGCCCGCGCCGGACCCGTCCCGCGGCGACTGGAGCGCCTGGACGGCACTGCTGGCCGACCCGAGCGGTGGCGAGACCGCGATCAACGTGCCGGCCCGCAACGGCTTTGGAACCGTATGCAGCTCACTGGTCGCGCTGCCAGACGCGGGCGCCCCGGTGTGGCTGTTCGCTGCGGGTCCGCCGGACGTGGCGCCATTCCGCCCGGTGGCGCTCGCTGGATAGCTGGGTCGCGCACGGATGTCTCAGTGGACGTGGCAAAACCGCCACTCCCCTGCTATAGCGTCGGCGCGCGTCGCCCGTCCGGGCGGCCCAAAGATAGGAATTCCTATAATGGCACGCCGCCGACAACTCTATGAAGGCAAGGCCAAGGTGCTGTTCGAGGGTCCGGAACCCGGCACGCTTGTGCAGCATTTCAAGGACGACGCCACCGCCGCAAACGGCGCCAAGAAGGGCACGATCACCGGCAAGGGCGTGCTGAACAACCGCATCAGCGAATACCTGATGATACGCCTGGCCGAGATCGGTGTCCCCAACCACTTCGTCCGCCGCCTGAACATGCGGGAGCAGTTGATCCGTGAGGTCGAGATCATCCCGCTGGAGGTGGTGGTGCGCAACATCGCCGCCGGCAGCCTGTCGGTGCGCCTGGGCATCCCGGAGGGCACGCGCCTGCCGCGCTCCATCATCGAATATTATTACAAGAACGATGGGCTGAACGACCCGATGGTCGCCGAGGAGCACATCACCGCCTTTGGCTGGGCCAGCACCCAGGACATGGACGATATCGTCAGCCTGACGCTGCGGGTGAACGACTTCCTGACCGGCCTATTCCTCGGCGTCGGCATCACGCTGGTGGACTTCAAGCTGGAGTTCGGCCGGCTATGGGAGGAGGACGACATGCGTATCGTCCTCGCCGATGAGATCAGCCCGGACAACTGCCGGCTATGGGACAGCAAGACCAACGAGAAGATGG